>CAZPMD010000023.1:0-8762 GCA_964587395.1 uncultured Hyphomicrobiales bacterium | reverse complement strand
GAGCAGCTTCAGCAGCGTCGACTTGCCGGAGCCCGATTCGCCGACCACGGCGAGAACCTCGCCGGGAAAGAGTTCGAAGCCGATGTCGCGGCAGCCGACCCGCGCGCCGTAGAACTTGGTCACGGCCTCGGCGGTGAGGAGCGGAGTGTCGGTCATGGTCATGGCGCGCTCCCTGCGATCGCTGCCGGCGCATCGCCGAGCAACGCGCCGCGATGGCCCTCGGCACGACGCTCCTCGCAATGGTCGGTATCCGAGCAGACGAACATCCGCCCGCCGGCGTCGTCCGTGATGACCTCGTCGAGATAGGTGTGCGTCGCGCCGCAGAGCGCGCAGGCGTGGTCGAACTTGGTCGGCTCGAAGGGATGGTCCTCGAAGTCCAGCGACACGACGGAAGAGTGCGGCGGCACGGCGTAGATGCGCTTCTCGCGGCCGGCGCCGAAGAGCTGCAGCGCCGCGCAATCGTCCATCTTGGGATTGTCAAACTTCGGGGTGGGTGAGGGGTCCATCACGTATCGTCCCTCGACCTTCACCGGATAGGCATAGGTCGTGGCGATGTGGCCGTGGGTGGCGATGTCCTCGTAGAGCTTCACATGCATGAGGCCGTAGTCCTCGAGCGCGTGCATCACCCGCGTCTCGGTCTCGCGCGGCTCGAGGAAGCGCAACGGCTCGGGGATCGGCACCTGGTAGACGAGGACCTGATCCGCCGTCAGAGTCTTTTCGGGGATGCGGTGGCGCGTCTGGATGATGGTCGCGTCCGTCGTGTGGGTCGTTGTTTCCACGCCCGAGGTCTTCTCGAAGAATTTGCGGATGGAGACGGCGTTGGTGGTGTCGTCGGCGCCCTGGTCGATGACCTTGAGGCGGTCGTCGCGTCCCAGGATCGCCGCGGTGACCTGCACGCCGCCGGTGCCCCAGCCATAGGGCATGGGCATCTCGCGCGAGGCGAAGGGCACCTGGTAGCCGGGAATGGCGATGGCCTTGAGGATGGCGCGGCGGATCATCCGCTTCGTCTGCTCGTCGAGATAGGCGAAGTTGTAGCCGCCGGCGGAAAAGGCGCCGGATGTCGCGAGGGCGGTCATTCCGCGGCCTCCTTCAGGATGCGGTCGGACGCTTCCGCCGCCCGCTCGGCGATCTCGCGGCGCATCTGGCGGATGAGGCCGAGCTCGGCCTGGAAGTCGACGTAGTGCGGCAGCTTCAGATGCTCGACGAAGCCGGTCGCCTGGACGTTGTCCGAGTGCATCAGCACGAATTCCTCGTCCTGCGCCGGCGCCTTCACCTCCTCGCCGAGTTCGCCGGCGCGCAGGGCGCGGTCGACGAGCGCCATGCCCATGGTCTTGCGCTCGCAATGGCCGAAGGCGAGGCCGTAGCCGCGGGTGAAGCGCGGAGCCTCGGTGGCCGAGCCCTTGAACTGGTTGACCATCTGGCACTCGGTGACGGTGATGTCGCCGAGCGGGACGGCAAATCCGACATCCTCGGACAGGAACTCGACCTCCACCTCGCCGAGGCGGATCTCGCCGGCGAAGGGATGGGTGCGGCCGAAGCCGCGCTGCGTCGAGTAGCCGAGCGCAAGGACGAAGCCTTCGTCGCCGCGGGCGAGGTTCTGCAGGCGGAGGTCGCGGCCGGCCGGCAGGTCCAGGGGCTCGCGGGTGAGATCCGGCACCGGTGCGTCGGGATCGCCCGGCGGGTTGCGTTCGATGAGGTCGTCATGTCCGAGCAGGTCGGTGACGCGTGGCATGGCCGCATCCTCGGCCGGCGCGCGGACCGGTTCGGGAACCTCGCCGCCGGCCTCCAGTAGGAAGTCGATCAGGCGATGGGTGTAATCGAAGGTCGGCCCCAGTACCTGGCCGCCGGGAATGTCCTTGAACGTCGCCGAGACGCGGCGGGCGACCTGCATGGCGGCGGTGTCGATCGGGAGCGTCGCGCCGAAGCGCGGCAGCGTCGTGCGGAAGGCGCGGACGAGGAAGGCGGCCTCGACGAGGTCGCCGCGCGCCTGCTTGATGGCGATGGCCGCGAGATCGCGATCATAGAGCGAGCCCTCCGTCATCACCCGGTCGACGGCGAGGGTGAGCTGTTCGCGGATCTGCGCCGGTGCGATCTCCGGCACCGCCGGATCGCCGCGCCGTGCATGGGCGAGGAGCCGGTGGGCGTTGTCGATGGCGCGCTCGCCACCCTTGACGGCCACATACATGGGTCAGGCCTCCGAGGTGACGCGGGTGGTGCGGGGAAGGGCGGCGACGCCCTGCGGCCCGGCCAGGACGAGGTCCACGCCGCGGGGAAACAGGGCATGGTTGGCGGCGAGCCGGGCGACGATATCGGTCGGAAGTCCCGCGACGGCGAGAATCGTTTCGCCCTTGATGCCGGGGCCGGCGAGGCGGAACTTCGGGCCGTCGGCGAGGCTCCGGACCTGCAGGATCAGGGTCGTCGAGCGGTCAGGATAGACGTCTGTGCCGAGGGCGAAACCGTCGAAGTCGGGCATGGCGCCGGGGTTCGCGACGAGGGCGAAGGCGGCCTGCGAAGGCGCGGCGACGATGCGTGCCCCGGTGTGGAACGTCATGTAGGCGGCGACCTCGGGTACAGCCGCCAGTGGCGCATCGAACCACAGCGGCGTTTCGTAGTCGGCGAGCGCCACGGCGACGGCAGCGGCCACCGGTGACAGAGGCGCGGGCGCAGCGGCGAGGCCCGCGACGGCCTGAACCGTGCCGGGCCGGGCCATGGCGTTCATCACCGCCCGGAAGGTCTGCTGGGCCTCGTGGACCGGATCGGCGAAGGCGAGGGCAATGGCCATCAGTTGTCTCCGCGCACCATGGTGAAGAAGTCGACCCGGGTGGCTGCGGCGTGCTCGCGCTTGCGGACAACCTCGGCGTCGAGGCGCTCGCGGACCGGCTGCAGCAGGGCCTCGACGGCGTCGCGCGTCGCGGGGGATTGCCACAGCGCGTCGGCGAGGGCGGCGAGACGCGCCTTCTCCCTGTCGCGGCCGAGCACATGGCCGAAGCCGACCTCGCCGCCGGGCAGGGAGACGGCGGCGCGCGTCACGGTGGCCTCGCCGAGGTTGAAGGGAGCGCCGTCGCCGCCGATGCGCCCGCGCACCATGACAAGGCCGATCTCCGGGCGTCGCAGGATGGTGACGCCGTTTCCGGCCATCCGGTCGAGGCCGGCCAGTTCCTCTACGGTCGCGCGGGCGACCGTCGCCATGCTAGCCTTGCGGCCGGCCAGGGATGAATCGTGCGGTTCGGTGTGATCTGTCATGATTTGTATATTGGTCTATACCATTATGTTTTTATGACAGCCGGCCACGTCGGGCAAGCAGCGAATGCACCGGGGGGCCGATGGGGTGATGGGACGATTCCGCATATCGGCCGCGAGCCGTGACAGGCGGATGACGGGAGGCGGAATGCTGGCGAGGGGCAGGGGTGTCACGGTGTGGCGGCAGATCGCCGAGGCGATCGAGGCCGAGATCGCCGGCGGCGGTCTCGTTCCGGGGACGCGGCTGCCGACGGAGGCGGCGCTGACGGAACGCTTCGGCGTCAACCGCCACACGGTCCGGCAGGCGGTGAAGTCGCTGGTCGACAAGGGGCTCGTGCGCGTCACCCAGGGCTCCGGCACCTATGTCGAGGCCAAGCCCCTGACCTATCCGATCGGCCGCCGCACCCGCTTCTCCGAGATCGTCGTGGGACAGGCGCGCGATCCGGCGGGCCGCCTGCTCGGCCATCGCGAGATGGGCGCCAGTGCGGAGATCGCCGAGGCTCTGGACCTGTCGCCCGAGGATCCCGTGGTGATCGTCGAAAGCGCCCATTTCGCCGATGGCGTGCCGATCTCCTGGGCGGTCACGGCCTTTCCGCTGCCACGCTTCCGGCGCGTGCCGGAGGTCTATGCGGCCACCGGCTCGATCACCGCCGCGCTTGCCGCCTGCGACGTGCCGGACTATCGCCGCGCCTCGACGAAGATCGGCGCTGCCCTCGCCGACCGGGTCGATGCCGAGCGGCTGGAGATCGCCGAGGGCCGTCCGGTGCTCGTCATCGACAGCGTCAATGTCGACCCAGACGGGGTGCCGATCCAGTGGGCGCGCTCGCATTTCTGCGCTGACCGGGTTCGTCTGACGGTCGGCTGACCGGCCGCGGCGTCAGGGCGCCGCGCGCTCGCCGATCAGCGCGAAGCGCAGCCGGGTCGAGACCTGGTCGATGACAGCGACGGTGACGAGGATCATCAGGATCAGCGCCGAGACGTGCTGGTATTCCAGCACGCGGATCTGCTCGGCGAGATGCAGGCCGATGCCGCCGGCTCCGACGATGCCGATGATGGTCGCGGAGCGGGTGTTGCTCTCGAAGAAGTAGAGCACCTGGCTGCCGAAAATCGGCAGGACCTGGGGCAGGATGCCGAAGCGGATGCCGTGGAGCTTGCCACCGCCTGCGGAGGCGATGCCCTCGGAGGCCTTGCGGTCGGCGGCCTCGATGGCCTCGGAGAAGAGCTTCGAGAACAGGCCGAAATTGGCGCAGAGCAGGGCGAGGACGCCGGCGAAGGGACCAAGGCCGACGACGCTGACCCAGATCAGTGCCCAGATCAGTTCGTCGACGCCGCGGATGGTGTCGACGATGCGGCGGGACAGGAAATGGACGACGACGTTCGGCACGATGTTCTTCGCCGCCAGAAACCCGACCGGCAGGGCGAGGATGGCGGCCGTGAAGGTGCCCAGGAAGGCGATGGCCACCGTCTCGGCGAGGGCATGGAGGTAGACGAGGAACTTTGCCCAGGTGCCGGTGGAGGGCGGCAGCATGAACCAGAGGAACTGGCCGAGCTTGCCGACGCCGGTCACGAGCCTGGCCGGATCGAAGTCGAGCACGACGAGGCCGTAGCCGAAAAGGCCGGCGAGCAGGGCGAGGATCAGGCCCGCCCGGATTCGCCGGGCGAGCGGGGGATGGAAGATCTCAGGGTGGCGCTGCATCAGTCCGTCGCGATCGGCGCGGGCGGCGAGGCGCAGGGGGTGATCGGTGCTCGGCATGGTCATGTGCGCTGCTCGATGCCGATGAGATGATGGCGCAACCGCTCGGTGGCGAGATCGATGATCATGACGGTGGCGATGATCAGCACGAGGATGGCCGAGACATCGGAATAATAGAACTTGCGGATGGCCTCGACGAGGTCCTGTCCGATGCCGCCGGCGCCGACGAAGCCCATCACCGCAGCACCGCGCACATTCACCTCGAAGCGCAGCAGCGCGTAGCTGGCGAAGTTGGAGAGCACCTGCGGCACCACCGCGAAGCGCATGCATTCCGCCCAGGTGGCGCCGGTGGCGGTCAGGCCGTCCACCGGCTTCATGTCGATGTTCTCGGCGACCTCGGCGAACTGCTTGCCGAGCGCGCCGAAGGTATGGATGGCGATGGCGAGGACGCCCGGCACCGGGCCGAGGCCGAAGGCGACGACGAAGATCAGTGCGAAGACGATTTCGGGCACCGTGCGGCAGAATTCCAGCCAGCGCTTGGCGAGGAAGCCGATGGTGGAGTTCGGCGTCAGGTTGCGGGCCGAGAGGAAGGCGAAGACGAAGCCGCCGATGGCGCCGGTGAGCGTGCCGACATAGGCGATGAGCAGCGTCTCCCAGAGGAGCTTCATCCATTTGTCGAAGCCCCACATCCATTCGACCACGTCGAAAAGGACGAAGCGGCCGGCGGCGGCGCCCTGCTCGAGGGTGAAGATGCGGCCGATATAGTCGGTGAAGCGCCAGAGATTGGTGAAGAAGGTGGCGGGACGCACCTCCGCCACGATGCCGGCGACGACATAGGCAAGGGCGAAGAGACCGAGGCCGACATAGAGCTGGCGCCGCTTGGCGGAGACCGCCTCGGCATAGGCGCTGCCCAGGGCGCTCAGCTGGTGATCGGGCAGGCGGGGAACGGCACTCGACATGGTGTTGGTTCAGCTCCGCCGGCGACGCATCTGGTCGATGAATCGCGAGAGATCGATCATTACCTGGTAGTCCTGAGCCTTGACGGGAACGTAGCTGGTCGCGTTCCCGTCGCTGATGCGCAGGAAGGCCTCGCGGTCCGCAGTCGCGGCATCGACGAAGGCGCGGCGCACGGCGTCCCGCAGCGACTCCGGCGCCGACCGCATCATGGTGACGGGGGAGCCGGGAATGAGGTCGGACCTGAAGATGATGCGGTAGTCCTCGGCGCGCGCCATGCTCTTGGCCACCATTCGCAGGAGGTTCGACTCGCGCTCGGTGTTCCACCAGTTGAAGGCGGCGTCGCAGGTGCCCTGGGCGAGGCCGATCACTGCATTCTCGTGGCTGCCGGAATAGACGATCTTGCCGAAATGGGCGTCCGGATCGATACCGAGCTTGTTCATGGCGAAGCGCGGCACGTTGTTGCCGGAGGCGGAATTGGGGTCGACGAGGCAGAGATTGCGGCCCTTCAGGTCGGCGAGGCTCTGGGCAGGATCGCCCGCCCTGACATAGAGCACCGAATAGTAGCCGATGGCGCCCTGCGAATTGGCCATGGTCACCAGGGGCACGACACCGTTCTGGGTGACGATGGCGGCGCGGGCATAGGCAGCCGGGCCCATATGGGCGAAATGGACCTGTCCGGCACGCAGGCTCTCGATCACCGCCGCGTAGTCGCTGGCGACCCGCAGCGTCACCTTCACGCCCAGCGCCTTCGACAGGTAGTCCATGAAGGGAGCGTAGCGGTCGAGGACGCCCGAGGAATTCTCGGACGGGATGATCGAGAAGACCAGTTCGGGATGGTTTCGGCGCCAGTCGTCGGGCTGCGCCACGGCTTGGGTGCCGAGGGGCAGGCTGACGGCAAGGGCCAGAGCGAGCCGGCGCGAGAGCATGACGCTGATGTCCTGAGCGGGTCGCGAAAAGACGGGAGGCTCCCGCACGAGGGCGGGAGCCCCGGTTCACACCGTCAGGAGCGGGCGCGGCGCATCTGGTCGACGAACTTCTGCAGCTCGACGACGGAGATATAGTCCTGGTGCGTCACCTTCTGGAAGCCGAGGTCCTTGCCGTCGGACAGGCGGTCGAAGGCGGCCTTGTCCTTCTGCGGCGCCTCGATGAAGGCCTTCAGAATGGCGGCCTTGGCGTCCGCCGGCAGGGAGGTCAGCCAGGCATAGGGCGAACCGGCGATGAGATCCGACTTGAAGATGATCTTGAAGTCCTCGAACTTGACCATGCCCTTGTTGACCATGCGCGAGAAATTCGAATCGCGCTCGGAATTCCACCAATTGAAGGCTGCGTCGCAGGTGCCCTGGGCGACCGCCGTGATGGCGTTCTCGTGGCTGCCGGCATAAACGACGCGGGCGAAGTGCTGGTCGGGATTGGCGATGCCCATGCGGTTCATGGCATAGCGCGGCACGTTGTTGCCGGAGGCGGAATTGGGGTCGACGAGGCAGAGATTCTTGCCGCGCAGGTCCTGGATCGAGGTGGCCGGGTTGTTGGCGCGCGTGTAGAGCACCGAAAAATAGCCGATCGAGCCGTCCGAGTTGATCGTCGTGACGAAGGGCTCGACGCCGCCATTGGTGACGGTGTGGGCGCGGACATAGGACGAGGGGCCGTAGTAGCCCAGATGGATCTGCCCGGCGCGCTGGCCCTCGATCACCGCGGCGTAGTCGTTGGCGATGCGCAGCGTCACCTTCACGCCGAGTTCCTTGGACAGGTAGGCGTTGAACGGTGCCATGCGCTCGGTCAGGCCCGAGGCGTTCTCGGCCGGCACGACGGCGAAGACCAGCTCGGGATAGCGGCTCTGCCACGTGCCCTGGGCAGAGGCGGCGCTGGCGAACGGGATGCCGGCGAGGCCGGCGACGATCTGGCGGCGATCAAACATGATGGGGCTCCGGGAGCACGTGAGGAGAGGGCTGTTGTCAGGCGAAAGCCGCCGCCGGCAGGGCCGCGGCGGGTGTGGGAACAGGCGTATGACCGTCGAGGACATCGCCGGACTCGATGCCGTAAAGCTCGCGGGCGGCATCGTCGGTCAGCTCTTCCGGGGTGCCGTCGAAGACGATGCGGCCCTGCGCCATGCCGACCAGGCGGTCGCAATAGGACTTGGCGAGGTCGAGGGAATGGAGGTTGCAGATGACGGTGATGCCGTAATGACGGTTGATCCGCTGCAGCGCGTCCATGACGATGCGGGTGTTGCGCGGGTCGAGCGAGGCGATGGGCTCGTCGGCGAGGATGATCTTGGGCTCCTGCACCAGGGCGCGGGCGATGGCGACGCGCTGCTGCTGGCCGCCGGACAGGCTCTCGGCGCGCTGGGCGGCGAGCGAGGCGATGTCGAACTGCTCCAGCGCGGACAGCGCAATCGCCTTGTCCTCGGCGTTCCACAGCTTGAGCAGCGAGCGCGCCTGGCCGACATGGTTGAGGCGGCCCATCAGCACGTTGGTCAGCACGTCGAGGCGGCCGACCAGGTTGAACTGCTGGAAGATCATGGCGCAGGACTGGCGCCAGTCTCGCAGGTCGGCGCCCGAAAGTGCCGTGACATCCCGCCCCTCGCAGACGATGCGACCCGCCGACGGGTCCTGCAGGCGGTTGACCATGCGCAGGAGGGTCGACTTGCCGGCGCCCGAGCGTCCGATGATGCCGACGAAGGCGCCGCGCTCCACCTCAAGCGAGACGTTATCGACCGCCGTCTTCGCACCGAAGCGTCGTGTGATTCCGTCGATCTTGAGCATGCACCCGCACTCCGACCGGTGGCGACTGCGAAGGACAGACCTTCGCGACAGACCCGCTCTAGGTCGTGTGGACAAACGGGATTCCCAAATCAGTTGATGTCTGATTCAACGCT
>CAZPMD010000022.1:17009-44545 GCA_964587395.1 uncultured Hyphomicrobiales bacterium | reverse complement strand
CGCGACTGCCGGTCGGCGGCCGCGTCGCCGCCGGAGCCACGGCGACGCGGCCGGCCGGCATCGCCGAGGCGGTCCGCATCTTCACCGGCGCCCCCATGCCGCAGGGCTGCGATACTGTCTTCATGCAGGAGGACGTCCGGCTCGAGGGCGACCACGTGGTGCTGCCGCCAGGCCTTGCTCCCGGCGCGAACTGCCGCCCTGCGGGCGAGGACATTGCCAGGGGCGCGACGGCCCTCGCGGCGGGGCGGCGCATGACGCCGGAGGCGATCGCCCTCGCGGCGGCGCTCGGCGTGACCCGCCTGACGGTCCACCGCCGCGTCCGGGTCGCGGTCTTCTCCACCGGCAACGAGATCGTCTCGCCCGGCACTCCGCTCGGTCCCGCCCAGCTCTACGACTCCAACCGTTTCACGCTGCAGGCCCTGCTGCGCCGCCTCGGCGCCGAGGTCACCGATCTCGGCATCCTTCGGGACGAGCGTGCAACCGTTGCTAGAGCCCTGCGCGAGGCGGCGTCGGGCCACGATCTCATCCTCACCTCCGGCGGCGTCTCCACCGGCGAAGAGGATCACGTCAAGGCAGCCGTCGAAGAGGTGGGAAGCCTCACCTTCTGGCGCCTCGCCATCAAGCCGGGCCGACCGGTGGCCATGGGCGTCATTCCCTCCGCAGTGGCGGGCGAGTCGGCGGCCTTCATCGGACTGCCCGGAAATCCGGTCGCGGTCTTCGTCACCTTCGCCCATGTGGTCCGGCCGTTCCTCGCCGTCCTCGGCGGGGGCGAGGCGACACCGCTCCTCGCCCTGCCGGTCCGCGTCGCCTTCGCCTACCGCAAGAAGCTCGGCCGGCGGGAATATGTCCGGGTGGCGCTGCGTCGCGCTGCCGATGGCGTTATCGAGGCGGTGAACCACCCGCGCGAGGGGGCCGGCGTCATCACCTCCCTCACCGAGACAGACGGGCTCCTCGAACTGCCCGAGGCCGTCGAGCGACTGGCGCCCGGCGACCAGGCAGGTTTCCTCAGCTACGCCTTGCTGCGCTGAGCTGTCAGGCCCCCGGATGGCGGGCGAGGATCGCCTCGGCCTCGACCAGATCCTCGGGCTGGTTGGCGTTGAAGAAGGGGTCGTAGGGTTCGACCGGCCAGACCGCCTCGGCGATGCCGTGGCGCGCCGTCCAGCGATCGATCTTGCGCATGTCCTCGACGACGAGGGCATGGCGCAGGTCAGCCGCGAGCGTCACCGGCCACAGGCCCACCACCGGATGGGTCTGGTCGCCGGACCGCGCGCAGGCGAGCGGCAAGCCCGCATCCTTGCGGGCCGCATGCAGCCGGGAGACGAGGTCCTCAGGCAGGAAGGGCGAATCGGTCGCGATCGACAGCACCCAGCCGATGTCCGGCCGGCT
Source organism: uncultured Hyphomicrobiales bacterium (assembly GCA_964587395.1). Lineage (GTDB taxonomy): Bacteria > Pseudomonadota > Alphaproteobacteria > Rhizobiales > Phreatobacteraceae > Phreatobacter. The sequence goes on along the minus strand of CAZPMD010000022.1, from coordinate 43,159 downwards.
CGCCGCGACCCATTCGAGCGCGGCGAGAATGCCGGCGAGCGGCCCGGCGAAACCCTCCACCGTGTCCGCCACCACCGGCAGACCGAACGCGGAAAAACGGGCGGGATCGCCGTTGGCATTGACGATGAGGCAGTCGCACTGCGGTCCGATGCGGTCGATGGCCCGGGCGATGAGGGTGCGCCCGCCGATCGCGCGCAGCGGTTTGTCGCCGCCGCCCATGCGGCGGGCGAGACCTCCGGCGAGCAGGACGCCGAGGGTCGGCGGGTGGCCTGTGGCTGTCATCACTCAGTCCTCGGCGCCCTTGCGGCGGTGCCGGGCGCTTTCCTCCTCGACATAGGCGAGGTCCTGATCGAAGACGATGCGGTCTTCGCCGGCCAGCGCCACGAAGCGCTTCCCCTTGGCGCGGCCGATCAGGGTCAGGCCGCACTGGCGGGCGAGCTGCACGCCCCAGGCGGTGAAGCCCGAGCGCGAGACGAGGATGGGAATGCCCATGCGCACCGTCTTGATGACCATCTCCGAGGTCAGCCGTCCGGTCGTGTAGAAGATCTTGTCGGCGCCGCTCTCGCCGTGGCGGAACATCCAGCCGGCGATCTTGTCCACCGCATTGTGGCGGCCGACATCCTCCATGTAGACCAGCGGCTTGGCCTCGCGGCACAGCACGCAGCCGTGGATGGCGCCGGCCTCCAGATAGAGCGAGGGCATGGTGTTGATGGCGTGGGTCAGCCGGTAGAGCCAGGAGGTGCGGAACTCCGCCTTCGGCAGCGTGATCTCCGACAGCGCCTCCATCAGGTCACCGAAGGCGGTGCCCTGCGCGCAGCCGGAGGTCTGGGTCCGCTTCTTCAGCTTTTCCTCGAAATTGGTGTGCTCCTCGGTGCGCACCACCACCACCTCGAGGTCCTCGTCGTAGTCGACGCCGGTTACCACGTCGGTGGGCTTGAGCATGTTCTGGTTGAGCAGGTAGCCGATCGCCAGATAGTCCGGGTAGTCGCCGATCGTCATCATGGTGACGATCTCCTGGGCGTTCAGATAGAGCGTCAGCGGCCGCTCGACGGTCACCGAGGTCTCGATCCGCTCGCCCTTCTCGTTCACGCCGGTGACCTTTTCGGTCAGGCGCGGATCGGCGGGATTGGGAACGATGAGGGGGGCGGAAGTCGACATGGCACCTGGGCGCTGATCCATGCCGTCTGGATAGCACGGCACCGGGGCGCCGTGCCAACGGGTCGTCTATTCGCGCGGCAGGCCCGGAACCGTGAAGCCGTGGCGGGCGAGAATGCGCTGCCCTTCCGGTGCGAGAATGAAAAGCGCCAGCCTGTAGGCGGCGGGAGAGGCACCGTTCACGACGGTAATGCCATAGTCCGCGCCGACCGCCAGTGCCTCGGGTAGGCGCACCATGCGGATGCCGGGCTGCTCGCGGGCGATCGGTCCGGCATTGGTGCAATAGGCGAGGAAGAGGTCGGCCTTGCCCTCGGCGATCACATGGCCATAGGCGTTGCGCCCGGCCGGGACGGGCGCGCTGGTGGGCCCGCCCGTCAGTTGCAGCGCCTTGGCCTCGAGCGCCGCCCGCGACCCCGGACGCACGGCTTCCGCCCGCGCGAAGACCTGGTAGGCGTAGTCGCCCGCCGGGTCCGCCCGCGGCGTCGAGGTGCCGAGCTTGACCGCCGGATCGAGCATCCGTTCCAGCAGGGTCGCCGGCGTCACCTCCAGCCCCGGCTTCACGAAGGCGCACAGTTCGTTGCGGGCGAAGAGGACCACGGGCCCGGCCTTGCCCGCTGTCGCCAGCGCCTGCGGATGCGTCATGTTGGCGGAGGCGAAGACTTCCGCCTTCTCGCCTCCGGCGATGGCGTCGCGGATGAGGCCCGAGGGCCGGTACGCCTGGGTGACGGGCGGGCCGCCCGCGGTGGTGAAGGCTTGCGAGACCTCGGTCAGCGCGCCGCGAAGGCTGCCGGCTGCGTGCAGCAGCACCGGTTCGGCCGCGTTCGCCTGGCCCACGGTTATAATAAGCGCCGCTGCGGCAAGGATGCTGCGCATCTCAAGCCCCAGTTTCCGAAGCGTTGGCGAAGAACAGCTGCTGGCCGTTGATCGTGTAGTCGGCGATGGCCTTCTGTCCCTCGGGGCCGACCACCCAGTCGATGAAGGCCTGGGCGTCGGCCTGCTTCACATGCGGGTGGCGCTGCGGGTTCACCAGCATGATGCCGTACTGGTTGAACAGGCGCCGGTCGCCCTCGACGAGGATGTCGAGATCGCCGCGATTGCGGAAGGACAGCCAGGTCGCCCGATCGGCCAGCACATAGCCGTTCATGCCGGACGCTGTGTTGAGGGCCGCGCCCATGCCCTGGCCGATCTCGCGGTACCAGGACCCGCGGGTCGCGGCGAGGTCGATGCCGGCGGCAGTCCAGAGGGCGAGCTCCGCCTGATGGGTTCCCGACCGGTCGCCGCGCGACACGAAGGGCACCGCGCGGGTCTGGATGGCGCGCAGCGCCGCGGCGATGTCGCGGGAGCCCCTGATGCCGGCGGGATCCGCCTTCGGGCCGATCAGTACGAAGTCGTTGTACATCACCGGACGGCGGGGGCCGCCATGGCCGTCGGCGACGAACTTCTCCTCGGCTGCGCGCGCGTGAACGAAGACGACGTCGGCATCCCCGCGCCGGCCGGTGTCGAGCGCCTGGCCCGTGCCCTGGCTGATCACCCTGACATCGATGCCGGTCTTGGCCTTGAACAGGGGGAGGAGGTGGTTGAACAGGCCGGAATCGACGGTCGACGTCGTCGAGGCGACCGTGATGAAGCGCGTGCCGGCCGTGCTGGGGGTCGATGCCGCCGGGCGCGAATCCTGCGCCAGCGAGGCCGTGCCGAGGGCGAGAAGAGCAGCCGTGGCAGCGAGTAGGTGTCTTCGGGTCGGCATGGACGCCTCCTTTGGGTTTGGGCTTGGTGTCACCAGATGAGATCGCCGGCGACGAAGGCGGGGGCCTCCGCGCTCGCCGGCGCGTCGAAGAAAGTGCGGGTCGCGGCGTCCTCGACGAGGCGGCCGCGGTTGAGGAACAGGACGCGGTCCGCCAGCCGGCGCACCTGGCCCATGTCGTGGGTCGCCATGACCAGGGTGACGCCCTCGCCCTTGAGGGCGGAGAGCATTTCCTCGATCTGGCGCGTCGCGCCGGGATCGAGCTGTGAGGTCGGCTCGTCGAGGAACAGGACCTCGGGTCGCAGCGCCCAGGCCCGCGCAATCGCAAGTCGCTGCTGCTCGCCCCCGGACATGAGCCGGGCGGGCCTGTCGGCGAGTGCCGTGAGACCGAATCGCGCCAGCGCCTCCTCGGCGCGCGCGCGCCGTTCGCGCCAGGACGCACCCGCAGACGCGAGGGCATGAATGATGTTGGCGCGGGCCGAGCGGCGCAGCATGACCGGCTTCTGGAACACCATGGCGTGGCGCTTGGCCGATCCGGTCGCACCACCCGGTGAGGCCCATTCGATGCGGCCCTCGGTCGGGGTGATGAGGCCGTGGCAGAGCCTGAGTGTCAACGACTTGCCCGAGCCGTTCGGACCGATCACGGCAGTGATGCCGCCGCCCGGCAGGGTGAATGAGACCCCGTCCACCAGACGACGTCCGCCGGCCTCGAAGCAGAGGCCGTCAACCCGCAGGGGCAGGATGGAGGGGGTGTCGCGCATCGCCGTCATCCGGCGAAGCGCGCGCCGACGCGGCTCGCCGCATAGGTCACGGCGTTGATCGTCAGCGTCAGCAGGATGAGGACGATGCCGAGGCCGAGAGCCAGCGGCAGGTCGCCCTTGGACGTCTCCAGCGCGATGGCCGTGGTCATGGTGCGCGTGTAGCCGGCAATGTTGCCGCCGACGATGAGCACGGCACCGACCTCGGCGCTGGCCCTGCCGAAGCCGGCCAGGATGGCGGTCGCCAGCGCGAACCGCCCGTCCCACAGCAGGGTGGGGATGGCCCTGAACCCCGTCTGTCCGAGGGAGGCGAGATGCTCGCGGTATTCACCGTGCAACTCCTCCACGAGCTGACGGGTGATGGCGATGATGATCGGCAGCACGAGGAGCGCCTGTGCCACGACCATGGCGGTCGGCGTGAACAGCAGGCCGAGGGACCCGAGGGGGCCGGACCGCGACAGGATCAGAAAGACCACCAGTCCCGCGACCACGGGCGGCAGCCCCATCATGGCGTTGACGAGCACGATCACCACGCCGCGGCCGGGAAAGCGCGACAGGGCGAGAAGCGCGCCGAGCGGCAGACCGATGAGCGCCGCGATGGCAACGGCCGAGAGCGTCACGGACAGCGACAGCCCGACGATGGCAAGGAACGCCGGATCGCCTCCGAGAATGAGGCCGAGCGCGGCCGCGAAGGATTGAGTGACATCCACGACGGGAAAACCGGGAGTTTCGGGGCGAAGTCTTTGCGCAGAATACAAATTTCTCCTATCGTCGCGCAAATGTGGAAACAGTGCGCTCAGGAGCATCTAAATGCAGGATGACGTGTTCCTCACGACCGAAGAGGCCGCCGCCTATCTGCGTCTCAAGGAGCGCAAGCTCTATGAACTCGTGGCTCATGCGGCCATTCCCTGCTCGAAGGTCACGGGCAAGTGGCTGTTCCCGCGCGCCGCGCTCGACCGCTGGGTGTCGGCCGGGCTCGCCAGACCCGACGGCTTCATCGCCGAACCTGTCCCGCCGATCATCGGCGGCAGCCATGATCCGCTCCTCGAATGGGCGGCGCGGCAGTCCGGCTCGGGCCTCGCCCTGCTCGCCGAGGGCTCCGAGGCGGGGCTCGACCGTCTCGAGCGCAACGAGGTCGCCGCCGCGGCCATCCACCTGCACGGCCAGGGTGACGACGACCGTGCCAATCTGGACGGGCTTGCCGCCCGGGCCGGCCTGCACGATGGCGTGGTGATCGCCTTCGCCCGCCGCGAGCAGGGCTTCGTCGTGGCCGCGGGGAATCCCCTGGGGATCGGATCGCTGGATGACATCGCCCGCGCGCGCGCGCGGATCGGCCTGCGCCCGAAAGCGGCTGGCGCCCAGATGCTTCTCGAGGCCATTGCCGCCCGTGCCGGGCTGCCGTCCGACCGGCTGCAGCGCGCCCCCGGGACCTATCCGACCGGCCCGGACCTCGCCCTCGCCGTGAGGGCCTGCGAGATCGACTGCGGCATCGCCACCCGGGCCGTCGCCGCCATGCACGGGCTCGATTTCGTCCCGCTCGTCTGGGAGCGCTTCGATCTGGCCCTGCGCCGGCGCAGCTACTTTGAGCCCGCCATGCAGAAGCTCGTCGCGTTCGTCCACGAGCCCGCCTTCGCTCAGCGCGCCGCGGCGCTGGGTGGCTATGACCTCGCCGAAACGGGTACCGTGCGCCTCAACCGATGACGACGGGCGATCCCGCCCCATATGAGCACCATGACGTCCCCGCCGAGACTGAGGCCCCTTGCTGACATGCTCTCCCGCCTGATGGCTGGTGGCGATGCCGTCGCGCCGTCGCTGGTGCCCCTTGCCGAGGCGGTGGGGCTAGTCGCGGCCGGGACGGTCAGGACCGGAAATCCGCTGCCGGCGAAGGCGCAGGCCTTGCGGCGTGGCATCGCCGTCGCTTCGTCGGAGGTCATCGGGGCATCGCCCTATGCGCCCGCGCCGCTCGCCTTCGAGCCCGTCGCGGTCCGGGCGGGTGACGTGCTGCCGCCCGGGTGCGATGCCGTGCTGCCTGCCGATGCACTCCAGTCGACGGGGCCGTTGCACGAGATCGGCCAGGCGGCCTATCCGGGCGAGGACGCCGTGCCTGCCGGGGGCGACCTCGGCAGTGACGCCGTCATCATCGCAGCGGGCGAGACGGTGACGCGCGAGGCGGTGCTGGCCCTGACGCTCGCCGGAGAGACCGCGATGTCCGTCCGCCGCCCGGCAGTTGCGGTCGACGGGCTCGACCCCGCCATCGCCGGCCTGTCCGCCTGGCTGACAAGCTCCCTGACCGCCTGCGGGTGCCGGATCACCGGCAGCGGGCCCGCAGCGCTCTCCATCATCATCGCCCGTGATGGCGGGGCGGGCGGCCTCGCTCTCAATCCCGGGCGGGACATCCGGCTCGACGACGGAGCGCATGGCCCCGTCCTGGTCCTGCCGGCGCGGTTCGATTCGGTCGTCGCCGGGTTCTACGCCCTCGTCCTCCCCGTGGTCGCTTCCCTCGGCGGTCGCCGGCTGCGCCGGATCGCGCGGCCCCTGACACGCAAGCTCGTCTCGCAGGTCGGGGTCGCCGACATCGCCCTGCTGCGCAACACCGAAGCCGGCTACGAACCGCTCTCGGTCGGGCGGATCACCCTGTCCGCACTGCTGTCCGCCGATGTCGTGGCGATCATCGATCCCTACAGCGAGGGAGCGGCCGCCGGCGACCTGCTCTCCGCCATCCCTCTCCCGGAGCCTTTCGAAGCCCAATGACCACCAATCCGGCTGTCGTCCAGGACCAGTTCCTGCAAGTGCTCTCGCGTGAGGAGGCCATCACCCGGTTCCGCGCCGCGCTGTCGCTGCAGCCGCTGGGGCCCGAGAGCCTTCCGCTGGAGAGGCTGATCGGACGGGTACTGGCCGAAACGGTCGCAGCCCCCGTTGACGCGCCTCCCTTCGACCGGTCGGTGGTCGACGGCTTTGCGGTGCGCGCCGCCGACGTCGCATCGGCGTCCGAGACAGCACCCGCCTGGCTCTCCCTGACCGCCGAGACCATCGCCTGCGGGACCGAACCGAAACTGCCGGTCGAGGGCGGGCACGCAACGCCCATCGCCACCGGCGGGCCGATCCCCCGCGGTGCGGATGCGGTGGTGATGATCGAACACACGCGCTTCGAGCCGGGAGCGGGCCTCGCCGTGACGCGGCCCGTCGGTCCGGGGCAGAACATCGCCTTCGCCGGATCGGACATTGCGCGAGGCGAGACGCTGCTGCGGCGGGGAACCATCCTGACGTCCCGGGAGATCGGCATGCTGGCCGCTGTCGGCGCCGCCGCCGCCTCTGTCTGGCGAAGGCCGAGGGTCGCCATCATCTCCACCGGCGACGAGCTGGTGGCACCGGGCGATGCGCTGCGACCTGCGGCGATCTACGATTCCAACGGCCCCATCGTCGCCGCGGCCCTGGAGGAGAATGGCTGCGAACCCGTCCGGTTCGGCGCCATCCCCGACGATGCCGCGCGCCTCGCCGATGCCGTCCGCAGGGCGCACGAGACCTGCGACGCGGTCATCCTCTCGGGCGGTACCTCGAAAGGCGCGGGCGATCTGACCTATCGCATCGTCGAGCAGCTCGGCGCGCCGGGCATCCTCGCCCACGGAGTCGCCCTGAAGCCTGGCAAGCCGCTGTGCCTCGCGGTCTGTGACGGCAAGCCGGTGGTGATCCTGCCGGGCTTCCCGACCTCGGCCATGTTCACCTTCCACGACATCGTGGCGCCAGTGCTGCGCATCCTCGCCGGCCTGCCCGAGCGGGCCGACGTCAGGGTTCCCGCCCGCGTTCCCGCCCGCATTCCCTCCGATCTCGGCCGCACCGAGTTCGTCATGGTCGCCCTCGCTTCCGGCGCCGATGGCATGGTCGCCTATCCCGTCGGCAAGGGATCAGGCGCGGTGACGGCCTTCAGTCAGGCCGACGGGTTCCTGACCATCGACGCGCTGGGCGAATCCCTGCCCGCCGGCGCCGCTGTCGAGGTGACGCTCTTCGCGCCGCATGTCGCGGCGCCCGACCTGTCCATCATGGGGAGCCACTGTACCGGCCTTGACGCCGTCATCTCGCACCTCTCCGATCGTGGGCTGACGGTGCGCACCCATGCCCTCGGCAGCCTCGGTGGCCTCGCCGCGCTGAAGCGCGGCGAATGCGACATCGCCCCGATACACCTGCTCGATCCGCAATCGGGCCTCTACAACACGCCGTTCCTCACCGACGCGATGCGGCTGATCCCCGGATGGCGGCGCATGCAGGGCCTCGTCCATCGCACGGACGATGTCCGCTTCGCAGGCTTCACAAGTGCAGGGGCTGCCATCGCCGTGGCCCTGGCGGATGAGGACTGCCTGATGGTCAACCGCAACCCGGGTGCGGGAACGCGGGTCCTCATCGATCTGCTGCTGAAGGGTGGAAAGCCGCCCGGCTACTGGAACCAGCCGCGCTCCCACAACGCCGTGGCGGCCGCCATTGCGCAGAGCCGCGCCGACTGGGGGGTCGCCATCGCGCCGGTGGCCGCTGCTTCGGGCCTGGCGTTCCTTCCCCTTGCCGAGGAGCACTACGATTTCGCGGTCGCGCTCAGCCCCCGCGCGCCGGGCCCCGTCGCGGCTTTCGAGGAGGCGCTTCAAGCGGCCCACGCCGATCTGACGCGCATCGGATTCGTGCCGGCCGGATCGTCGCCCGAGGGCGCCGTCGGCACGGCTTGAGGAGGCCTGGGCGGGGCCATCGACACGCATCAAGGGGCCGGTCCAGGCTTCAGGGCTGATTAAGATATCTGCGGCATTCTTCGCGACCAAAGGTCACAGAGAATGACATCGCGGATCGAAGACGCCCTCCAGCCGATCAACTCGATGATCGGCGCTCTCGCGCCCAAGCTGCGCGGAGCGCTGGTGGAGGAACTCGTCGACGAAATTTCCCGCGAGCGCCCCGACGCCGAATCCCGCAAGGCACTCGTTCTCGACAATATCGTCGCGCAGGCGCTCACCAATGCCCCGCTGCCGAGCCGGGTCCGCGCCTCGCCGCGGCTCGCCCGCTGCGCCGTCACATTGCCCGAGGCCACCGCGACGCTGGCCTGCGACGTCATCGCCGTCGCGGAGGCCATCCTGTCATCGCCGGACCTGCCGGACTCCATCCTGCTGCGAGCCTGCTCCGAGGACCGTCAGGAGCACATGCAGATCATTGCCAAGCGTGCGCGGGTGTCCGCTCTCATCGCCAGCGCCATCGTCCGTCTCGGCGAGGCTTCGACCGTGCTCACGCTGGTGCGCAATGCCGGTGCCCAGCTCTCGGCGGAAGGCTTCGCCGAGATCGTCGCGCGCCACGGCAGCGACCCCTCCGTCCGGTCGCTGGTGGCCCAGCGCGCGGACTGTCCGCCCGATATTGCGTCCAGATTCGCCGCCCACGCCGGACGCGGCGTCCCGACCGGCGAGGAGCTGCTGGAACAACTCCAGGCGCTGGCCGAGGAGCGCCAGGTCATTCCCGCCATGGATCTCCTGATGCGCTGCATAGGCCGCGACCGCGACGCAGGCCGCAAGATTCTGGAGCGTGACGACGAGAAGGCCCTCGGCGCGATCTGCCACATTGCCGGGGTGGACGCCGAGACCTACGAGGCGCTTGTCGCCGCCTGGCGGCTCAATGCGGGCAAGCCGATGACGGATGTTCACAAGGCCCCGGTCCGCTTCCGCCTCATGCGGCCCGCCGAGATCGACCGGGTGATCGCGCGCCTGCCCCTCGCGCGCATGCGCACGGGCGAAGCCGTTCCGGCCTGAGATGGCGCGTCGCGCCTATTCCGCCGCCGCCTGGTAGCGTTGCAGCGGCAGATCGAGATCCATCCATACCTGGACGAGAGCCGCCGCGAGATCGTCGATCATCGCATCCGTATGGGCCGGTCCAGGCGTGATCCGGAGCCGCTCGGTGCCCTTCGGGACGGTCGGGTAGTTGATCGGCTGGATATAGACGCCGTGGCGGGCGAGGAGCATGTCGCTCGCCGCCTTGCAGCGCTCGGCATCGCCCACCAGCACCGGGACGATGTGCGTCTCCGAGGCCATGACTGGCAGCCCCGCCAGGGACAGCACGCGCTTGGCCCGCGCCGCCTGGCGCTGCTGCATGTCACGCTCGATCGAGGACGACTTGAGGTGGCGGATCGCGGCCGTCGCCGCGCTTCCCACGGCCGGCGGCAGGGCCGTGGTGAAGATGAAGCCCGGGGCGTGGCAGCGCACCGCATCGACCAGCGCCGCCGACCCCGCGATGTAGCCGCCCATCACGCCGAAGGCCTTGCCGAGCGTGCCCTCGATCACGTCGAGACGCTGCATCTGGCCGTCGCGTTCGGCAACCCCTGCGCCGCGCGGTCCGTACATGCCCACTGCATGGACCTCGTCGATATAGGTCATGGCGCGGTAGCGCTCGGCGAGGTCGCAGATCTCGCGGATCGGGCTGACATCGCCGTCCATTGAATAGACGCTCTCGAAGACGATCAGCTTGTTGCGTTCCCGGCCGGCGGCGGCCAGCAACTCCTCGAGATGGGCCAGGTCGTTGTGGCGGAACACTTTCCGCTCGCAGCCGGCCTGGCGCACGCCCTCGATCATCGAGTTGTGGTTGAGCGCGTCCGACAGGATCAGGCAGTCGGGCAGCAGCTTCGCGATGGTCGAGATGCCGGCCTGGTTGGAGATGTAGCCGGAGGTGAAGACGAGCGCGGCCTCCTTGCCGTGCAGGTCTGCAAGCTCGCCCTCCAGTTCGACGATGGGGTGCGAGGTGCCGGAAATGTTGCGGGTGCCACCCGCCCCTGCGCCCATCGCGCGGGCCGTGTTGGCCATGGCCTCGACGACCTTGGGATGGTGACCCATGCCGAGGTAGTCGTTGGAGCACCAGATGACCACGTCGCGGTCACCGTCCGGGCCGTGCCAGGTGGCATGGGGAAAGCGGCCGACATGGCGCTCGAGGTCGGCGAAGACGCGGTAGCGGCGCTCGTCCTTCAGTCGGGACACGGCCGTTTCAAAAAACTGGGCGTAGGTCATGGCTCGTCCGGTTCAGCGAGCCCCGGCAACGGGTCGGGGGAGGTGCGAATGTGCCGCAGCCCATCCGCAGGGGCCTTGACGTCGATCAAGGCCGGCTGCCCTCTCTAGCATCGTTCCAATCTGCAGGACCACTGCCCGGACGACACAGCCGATCACAGGCCGTTGAGCCGCATCAGCGCCTCGAAGTGCTTCGTCGCCTGGTACTCGAGGACCTGCATCCACTCGCGGGCTGTCTGCCTGGCCTGCTCCTCCGGAATGATCTTCAGCGGCAGGCCGGTCGACTGGGCGAGAATCTGCTGCCGGCAGGCCCGCTCCAGATAGTAGAGGTCGTCGAAGGCGACGGCGACGGTGGGTCCGCCGATGGTCACCCCGTGGTGGTCGAGGAAGATGACGTCAGCGTTCGGATTGTCTTTCTGCGCCCGCGCGATGCGCTCGCCCTCCTCGGCGTTGAGGGCGACGCCGCCGAAGCCCTGGTAGGCGGTCCTGTCGAGGAAACGGCAGGCCGTCTGGTGCGCCATCTCGAGCTTTCCGCCCTCGACCATGGTCAGGGCGGTCGCATGAGGCATATGGACGTGCAGGATCGCCTGGTGGCGGGGATTGGCGCGATGGCCGGCGATATGGATGTTGCGCGCTGTGGGCTCCACCTCGCCCCATCAGGTCATCGGGACGCATCTCGCCCCAGTGGATGCCGTAGGGGTTGATGAGGTAGCGCTCGCCGGCGCCCGGCACCGCCACGGAGAAGTGGTTGCAGATGCCCTCGTTGAGGTCGAACCGCGCCGCCAGTTGCAAGGCTGCGGCGAGTTCGCGGCGCAAGGTCCGGATGTCGGCGGCGGTGGCCATGGTCTGCTCCCTCCAGATCACGATCGGGTTGGCTCCCGAAACGAAAAACGCCTGCGATCATCTCGCAGGCGTTGGTCAGAATGCCGGGTGGTACCGGATGGCGGCAAGCCTCATTTCGGCGCGAGCACCATGATCATCTGCCGGCCTTCGAGGCGCGATTCCTGCTCCACCTTGGCGATGTTCACGGTGTCGGCCTTGACGCGGTCGAGAACCCTGACACCGAGATCCATGTGCGCCATCTCACGGCCGCGGAAGCGCAGGGTGACCTTCACCTTGTCACCTTCCTCGAAGAACCGCTTCATCGCCTTCATCTTCGTATCATAGTCGTGATCGTCGATGCCGGGACGCAGCTTGATCTCCTTGACCTCGACCGTCTTCTGGTTCCGGCGGGCCTCGGCGGCCTTCTTCTGCTCCTGGAACTTGAACTTGCCGTAGTCCATGATCTTGCAGACGGGCGGTACGGCATTGGGCGCGACCTCGACGAGGTCGAGTCCTGCCTCGACGGCCAGAAGGACGGCATCGCGCGTCTGGATCACGCCGCGGTTCTCGCCCTCGGCGTCGATCAACTGGACTTCGCGGACACGGATCATGTCGTTGATGCGCGGCCCGTCGCGTTCGACGGGGGCGGCGGCTCTCATGGGTCTGCGAATGGGGGCGTCTCCTTTGACATTGACGGGGCCGGGCCGCCCGGGCCTGCGTCCCTGCCCCACAGGGAAAGACGCGTAGCGACCACGGACCATCCGGAAGGTGGCGAAGATCGGTAGAAATGCAGAGGAAGTCAATGGTTCGGCGGATTTTGCCGCGCGATCTTGTCCTCATGCCACAGCAGCGGCTAGGCAGGGCCCGGCGTCGCCCGCCGCAGACAGGAGAATCCCCGCCCATGACGACCCTGCCGCCTCCCGCGTTCCTCAGGGTCGGCGAGGGCCCCGCCGCCCGCCGTATCGCCTGGCGCCGGGTCGAGGGGCGCGGCCCCACCATCGTATGGCTCGGTGGCTTCAAGTCCGACATGAAGGGGACCAAGGCGGAGATGCTGTCGCAATTCGCCGCCGCCACCGGCCGCGCCTTCCTGCGCTTCGACTATTCCGGCCATGGCGAATCGGAGGGCTCCTTCGAGGATGGCACCATCTCGCGCTGGGCGGAGGAGGCCGGAGCCATAGTGGCGCTGGCCGGCGAGCGGCCCGTGCTGGTCGGCTCCTCCATGGGCGGCTGGATCGCCCTGCTCGTGGCGCGGCGGATGGCGAGGCCGCCGGCCGGCATGGTCCTCATCGCACCCGCGCCCGATTTCACCGAGGCGCTCATGTGGCCGTCCTTCCCGGATGCGGTGAAGCGGCAGATCGAGACGGAAGGCCGCTGGGTCCGTCCCTCCGCCTATGACGCGGCCGGCTATCCCATCACCCGCGCCCTGATCGAGGACGGGCGACGCAACCTCGTCCTGAACGGGCTGGTCGAGACCGGCTGTCCCGTCCATATCCTGCAGGGCATGGAAGACCCGGACGTACCCTGGCGCCATGCCATGCTGCTGGCCGAGAAGATGGCGCGCGACGATGTCGTCGTCACCCTGATCAAGGACGGCGATCACCGCCTGTCGCGGGAGGAGGATCTTCAGCGGCTTCGTGATGCGGTGGAGGCCCTGGCCGGGTGACGTGAGGGGCAGTTGATTCTACTATCCGAGAATGATAGTCTCGAATCATGGAAACCGCCGCCGATCTGGCTGACAATCTCGACCATACCGTCGCCCAGCGGGTCCGCGAGCTGCGCGCCGCCAAGGGCCTGACGCTGGACCAGCTCGCGGCCCTCTCCGGTGTCTCGCGCGCCATGATCTCGCGCATCGAGCGGGCCGAGGCGAGCGCGACGGCCGTTCTGCTGGTGAAGCTCGGCGCCGCCCTCGGCGTCACCCTCGGCGCCCTGTTCGAAAAGCCCGAGCCGAAGCCCAATCCGGTGCGGCGCGTCGCATCGACGCCGGTGCGCACCGATCCGGAAACCGGCTATACGCGGCGCAACGTCGCCCCGCCGAACGCGTCCGGGACCGACATCGTCGAGGTCATGCTGCCGGCCGGCAAGCGCGTTGCCTACGACAATATCGTGGTAATTCCTGTGGAGCAGTTCGTCTGGGTCTTCGAGGGCGTCCTGACCCTCTCCTATGACGGCCTGACCACCGACCTCGGCCCGGGCGACTGCCGCGTCATGCGGCTCGACACCCCGCTCGTCTTCGAGAACCGCACCGATGCGCCGGCGCGCTACTGCGTCGTGCTCGTGCCGCATTCGGGTGTTCTGGGACAGCGGCGATGATCACCATCGAGACCCTCGACGCCGCAGCGGCGGGCCGCCACGCTCCGGCCCTTGCCGCGGTGCTCGCCGACTGCGTCGCCAACGGCGCCTCGGTCAGCTTCATGAATCCCTACACGCAGGCGGATGGCGAGGCCTTCTTCCGACGCGTCGCCGACAGCGTCGCCGTTGGCGACACGGTGCTGGTGGCGGCCTTTCTCGGTGAGCGCATCATCGGCACGGCGCAACTCGGCCTCGACATGCCGCCGAACCAGCCGCACCGCGCCGAGGTGAAGAAGATGCTGGTCCACACCGACGGGCGGCGTCAGGGCATCGCCGGCTCCATGCTGCGGCGGGTGGAGGAGGAGGCGCTGAGGCGCGGCCGCACCCTCCTCATCCTCGACACCGGCAGCGAGGAGGCGCGGCGCGTCTATGAACGGGGCGGCTGGTCGCGCTTCGGCTTTGTGCCGGATTTCGCGCTGATGCCCGACGGCGGCTTCTGCGATACGACCTTCTACCTCAAGGACCTTTCACCGCCCCGCGGCACGCCGGTCTCTGCCGTCACGGTGCGCGACGCGACCGAGGCCGATCTCCCTGCCATCCTCGCCATCGTCAACGAGGCCATCGCCAACACGACGGCCGTCTGGTCGGACGATCCGGTGGATCTTGCCAGCCGGCGCGCCTGGCTGGAGGAGCGCCGGCTGGCCGGAAACCCGGTTCTGGTCGCGCTGGACGCGGGAGATGTCGTCGGCTTCGGCACCTACCTGCAGTTCCGCGCCTGGGACGGCTTCCGCAACGCCGTGGAGCACTCCGTTTATGTCCGTTCCGACCGGCGGGGTTCCGGCATCGGCTCCGCCCTGGTCGATGCGCTGATCGCGCGGGCGAGGGCCGACGGCAAGCACGTCGTCATCGGTGGCATCGAGGGGAAGAACCTCGCCTCGCTGCGCCTCCACCGCCGCGCCGGCTTCATCGAGGTCGGCCGCATGCCCGGCATCGGCGAGAAGTTCGGCCGCCGCCTCGACCTTGTCTTTGTCCAGAAGCAGATCGGCTGAGGCTCAATCCGAACCGTAACGGTGCAGGTGGCTGCCATTGGCGCGCAGCCAGGCCTTGGCTGGTTCCATGCCCGGGCACAGGTCCCTGACGATGCGCCAGAAGCGCACCGAGTGGTTCATCTCGCGCAGATGTGCCACCTCGTGGGCGGCGAGATAGTCGAGGACGAAGGGCGGCGCGAGGATGAGCCGCCAGGAGTAGTTGATGGCACCGGTCGACGAGGCCGAGCCCCAGCGGCTCGACTGGTCGCGGATGCCGATGCGCGTCACCTTCACGCCGAGATAGGCGGCATGGCGGCGGGTGGCGGCCTCCAGATCCTTGCGGGCCTCGCGCTTGAGGAAGTCCTGCACGCGCCGCCCGACGAAGGCGGCGTCCCCCGCCACCAGAATCGCGCCGTTCTCCACCCAGACGGTGCCGCGGCGGTCCGGCCGGTGCTGCACAAGGTGCGGCACGCCGCGCAGGGGGATTTCCGCGCCATGGGCGAAGCCGAGCGCTTCGGGGATGCGGTTGAGGCGGGTGGCGATCCAGGCCCCATGCCGTTCGGCGAAACCGATCGCGTCGGTCAGTCGCGCGCGGGCGGGCATGGACAAGACGGCGTCGCGGCTCGCCGCACGGACGCGCAGAGTAAACCGGCGCGCCTGCGGCATGCGGCGCAGGGCCACCGAATAGTCGACGCCCTCGTGCGAGACGGTGATCGCCTCGGGATCGGGCTCGCGCTGGAACAGCCTGCGGATCACGGACATGGAGATCAGAATAGACGAGTCGCCGGCATCGAGGCCAGCACGCACCGCGTGATCAGCCGGCTCCGGATGACGCCTGCTGCCACGCCCTGCCGGAAGCTCAGTCCTTCTTCGGCGCCTGGACGGCGGCGACGCCGGCGCGGCCGCCGCGGATCATCTTCAGCACCGTCTCCTTGGTCGAGCCTTTCGGCTTCGCGGCATTGGCCTTGCGGTAGGCGTGGGTGCGCATGAAGTCCATGACGCGCGGCGCGATGTCGGCGCGGAAGCGCGAGCCGTTGAACACACCGTAGTGGCCGACGGCCGGCTGCAGGTGGTGATGGCGCATATCCTCGGGGACCGAGGTGGCGAGACCGTGGGCCGCGAGCGTCTGGCCGCCACCGGTGATATCGTCCTTCTCGCCCTCGACGGTGAGCAGCGCCACGCGGCGGATCGCCTTCGGGTCGACCGGACGGTCGCGGTGCATCATGATGCCACGCGGCAGGTGATGCTCGACGAAGACCCGCTCGATGGTCTGCAGGTAGAACTCGGCGGTGAGGTCCATCACCGCGAGATATTCGTCATAGAACTCGCGGTGCTTCTGGGCGCTGTCGCCGTCGCCCTTGACGAGATGCCGGAACAGTTCGCGATGGGCGTCGACGTGACGGTCGAGGTTCATCGTCATGAAGCCGGTGATCTGCAGGAAGCCGGGATAGACCGGGCGCATCATCGCCGGGTGCGGGAAGGGCACCGTGGTGATGACGTTGCGACGGAACCAGTCGGTGCCGCGCTCCTCGGCAAGCTTGTTGACCGCGGTCGGGTTGGACCGGGTGTCGATCGGCCCGCCCATCAGGGTGAGCGTGGTCGGCACGTAAGGGTCATCCTCGGCCTCCATGCGGGAGACCGCCATGAAGACGGGAACCGCCGGCTGGCAGACGGCCATGACATGGGTGTCGGGGCCGAGGAAATGCAGCATCGAGATGATGTAGTCGACATAGTCGTCGAGATCGAAGCGGCCCTCCGACATCGGCACCATCCGCGCGTCCGCCCAGTCGGTGATGAACACCTCGTGGTTGGGCAGGAAGGTCTCGACGGTGCCGCGCAGCAGCGTGGCGTAGTGCCCCGACATCGGCGCGACGATGAGCACCTTCGGATCGGGCTTGTGGCGCTGCGGCAGGGCGCGCTGGAAGTGGATGAGGTCGCAGAACGGGCGCTGCCAGACGACCTTCTCGGTGACGCCGACACGCTCACCGCCGACCAGCGTCGTCGGCAGGTTGAACGGGGGCTTGCCGTAGCGGCGGGTCGTCCGCTCGAACAGCTCGGCCGCCGCGGCCATCTGCTTGGCCAGCGGGAACTGGCCGAAGGGATTGATCGGATTGGTCAGCGCCGCCTTGGTGGCATCGGCCATGGCCCGATAGGGCGACAGCATGGCGTGGGTGGCTTCATACCAGTGATAGAGCACGCGTATGCCTCCAGGCTGCAGAAGAGGGATCGGTGGAAGTGTCCTCTGCGGACGTGCCGATCAGGCTGACGGGAGACGTCGGGCCAGCCTGCAAGGTTCCATGCCGATTGCTGCACTGCCAAAATTTGTAATCGACTTGTGACAGTCGGGGCAACGCCACGGTGAGGAACAACAGGTTAACCTTGGCTTAACGTGACATTCGGGTGACATTGGCCGAAAGCATGAGAGCGTCGCTCCGACTACTCGCCGCTGGACAGGAGAGAGCCGGCGTCGCGGGCCTGGTTGAGGAGCGCGATGAAGGCGTAGGAGGCCACCGCCAGCCACAGCACGTTGAGGCCGGCGGCCGCCGCGAGGTGGTCGAGCCTGAGGACGCCGTCGGCGAGAACCCCCCTCATGCCCTCGAAGACATGGGTCGGCGGCAGGGCGAGGGCGAAGGGCTTCAGCCAGGCCGGCAGGACGCTGAGCGGGTAGTAGACGCAGCACAGCGGCCAGAAGACGAACATGATCGTCCAGGCGAGGCTCTCGGCGCCGAGGCCGTGCCGCAGGATCAGCCCGGCGACGACCAGCCCTACCGCCCAGCTTGTCATCACCAGCAGAGCGAAGAAGGCGACGAAGCCGATGCCGAGCCGCGCAAGGTCGAAGCCGAAGAATGCGATGGCGAGGATCGTGGCCGGAATCATGCCGACGGCGAGACGCGCCAGGCTCATGACCATCAGGGCGGCCACGAATTCGAGCGGTCTCAGCGGGCTCATCAGCAGGTTGCCGAGATTGCGCGACCAGAGCTCCTCGAGGAACGACACGGAGAAGCCGATCTGGCCGCGGAAGAGGATCTCCCACAGCAGCAGGCCCGAGACCAGCGCGCCGCCGACGAACAGCGTGCGGTTGGACGACGCCATGGCGTAGTTCTGCAGGAAGCCCCAGGTCAGAAGATTGAGGATCGGCCAGTAGACGAGCTCGAGCAACCGCGGCCAGGACGAGGCGATGAGGTAGACGTAGCGCAGGCAGAGGGCGCCGACCCGGTGGATGGAGAAGCTCATGCCGATGCCACCGCTTCCATGAAGGCGCCGAGCTTGTCCGGATCGAGTTGACCCTCGGTCCTGACCCCCGAGCAGAGGTCGACGCCGAAGGGGCGCACGTGGCGGATCGCCTCGCCGGCATTGCCGGGGGTCAGCCCGCCCGCAAGGAAGACCGGCCGGGACGTGCGCCGCACGAAGGCGCGGCTGACGTCCCAGTCGTGGGTCCGGCCGGTGCCGCCGAGTTCGCGCATCGTGCCGCCCGGCTTGCCGGAATCGAGAAGGAAGGCATGCACATGGGGCTCGTAGCGCGGGATCAGCTCCAGTGCCGAAGCACCCTCGACGTGAATGACCTGGACGCGGCGTATCATCGGCGCCGAGACCGCCAGCACGGCGAGTTCGGCGGGATCGACATGGTCGACGACCTGCACGGTGTTGGCGCCGCAGCGCCGCAGGTGCTCAGCCATCTCGACGCCGGTGGCCAGGTCGGTCAGCAGGAAGCTCGCCACCGGCGGTGGCACCTCCGCGGTGATGGCGCGGATCGTGGCATCGTCGACCATCCCCGGGCCCGGCGGCGTGCCGGCCACGAAGCCGAGCGCATCGGCGCCGGCGCCGATCGCCAGCCGCGCCTCGTCGAGCGAGGAGATGCAGCAGATCTTGACGCGGGTGCGGGCGGTCACGTGGCAGCCTCCCGGCGTCCCCGCGCCACGTCGAGGAAGACCTCCTCCAGATTCGATCGCCCGAACCGGCGGATCAGTTCGCCGGGCGCCGCGTCGTCCTCGATCCGTCCCTGCTTCAGCATGATCACCCGGTCGCAGAGGCGCTCCACCTCGCCCATGTTGTGCGATGCGAGCAGGATCGCCGCGCCGCGCCTGTCGCGGTAGCGTTCGAGGTGGCCGCGGATCCAGTCGGCCGTATCGGGGTCGAGCGAGGCGGTCGGTTCGTCGAGCAGCATCACCTCGGGTTCGTTGATCAGCGCCTTGGCCAGCGCCACGCGCGTCTTCTGGCCGGCCGAGAGCTTCCCCGAAGGCCGATCGAGAAGGTCGGTCAGGTCGAGATCGGCGGCGAGCGCAGCGATGCGGCCGGCGAGGTCGGCGACGCCGTAGAGCATGCCGAAGACCTTGAGGTTCTGACGCACGGTGAGGCGATGCGGCATGTCGACATAGGGGCTCTCGAAGTTCATCCGGTGCAGCACGTCATGGCGACGGCGCACCATGTCCGTGCCGAGCACCCGCACCTCGCCCGAGGTCGGCAGCACAAGTCCCATGATCATGCCGATGGTCGTCGACTTGCCGGCGCCGTTGCCGCCGAGAAGCGCCGTGGTCGAGCCCTGCGCCACGGCAAAGGAAATTCCCGCCACGGCGCGCACGGCGCCGTAGGTCTTCACCAGATCCGTCACGTCGATGGCGGCGGGGGAGGAGGCCATGCGGGTGACATGGGGCGGAACCCCGGCCAGGGCAAATCAAAAGCCGTGATGGCCGCGCCCGCGCCGCGCAATGCGGCCCTGCTCGCCGGCGCTTGACCGGCGGACGGCCCCGGCGCAAGCGTTGCGTCCCTTCCCTCGCCATTTCCCATGATCGTCGTCTTCGGTTCCGTCAACATCGATCTCGTCGCGCGCGTGCCCGCCCTGCCGCGCGCCGGGGAGACCGTGGCCGGTCCGGACTACCAGGTGATTGCCGGCGGCAAGGGCGCGAACCAGGCGCTCGCTGCGCGCCGCGCCGGAGCCGATGTCGTCATGGTCGGCGCCGTGGGCAGTGACGGCTTCGCGGCGCCCGCTCTGGCAACGCTGGGCGAGGCCGGCGTCGATCTCTCCCGCGTCGCGCGGGTCGATGCGCCCACCGGCGCCGCCTTCATCGCCGTCGATTCTGCCGGGCAGAACCAGATCGTCGTCGCGGCCGGGGCAAATGCCGCGGTCCGTGCATCGGCCCTCGACGGGCTGGCCCCGTCCCCGCGGGATACCCTGCTGCTGCAGTGGGAGGTTCCCGAAGCCCAGATCCTCGCGGCAGCGCGGTGGGCCAGGGCGCGCGACATGCGCGTCATGCTGAACCGAGCGCCCGCCGGGCCGATCTCCGCCGAGCTCGCGGGCCTCCTCGACATCGTCATCGTCAACGAGCACGAGGTGCTGGCGCTCGGCGCCGGCTTCGGTCTGACGGACAAGGACCCCGACGCCGTCGCGGCGATGCTGTCGGAACGCCATGGCCTTGCCGTCGCTGTGACCCTCGGGGCCGAGGGTGCCCTGTGCTGGGCCGACGGCATCCGCCATGAATCGCCCGCCTATCCCGTCGCCGTGGTCGACACGACCGCTGCGGGCGACACGTTCTGCGGCGCACTCGCGGCGTCTCTGGACCGCCGCCGCGGCCTCGAGACGGCAGTCGAGTTTGCCGCCGCTGCCGGCTCGCTCGCCTGCAGCCGTTTCGGGGCGCAATCCAGCATTCCCGATCTCGCCGCCATCGAGGCGGCCGCTGCCATCCTCGCGGAGCAGCGCAATCCCCACCACCGGAGGACGACCCGATGATCCGCAACCGCATCAAGCGCCGCGCCCAGGCCGGCGAGAAACTGCTCGGCGCCTGGGTCTTCACCGGTTCGCCCACGGTCTGCGAGATCTATGCGCTGTCCGGCTATGACATCGTCCTCATCGATACCGAGCACACGCCTCTCGACGTGAAGGACGTGCTCGAATGCGTCCGCGCCGTTGAGGCCGGCGGCGGCGACGCCATGGTGCGCGTGCCGGGCCACGACTTCAGCCACTTCAAGCGGCTGCTGGATGCGGGAATCCATTCCTTCATGGTGCCGATGGTCGACACCGTCGAGCAGGCGCATTCGGTCATTCGCGCCTGCCTCTATCCGCCGCGCGGACGCCGCGGCTTCGCCGCCACCGCCGCCCGCTCCGGCCTCTATGGCTTCCACGAGAACTATGCCGACGTCGCCCACGAGGAGACCTTCCTCGCCCTGCAGGTGGAGAGCGTCGAGGCCGCGCGCGATGCGGCGGCCATCGCCTCCATCGATGGCGCCGACTGCCTGTTCATCGGTCCGAACGATCTCGCCGGCTCCATGAACAAGCTCGGCAAGCTGACGGATCCGCAGCTCCTGTCGGTGATCGACGACGCCGCCGCGGCGATCCACAAGGCCGGCAAGGTCGCCGGAATCATCCCGCTGCCCACCCGCGACGCTTCAGACTGCGCGGCACGCGGCTTCGGCATCGTCATCGGCGAATGCGATGTCCCGACGCTGAAGGCCGGTGCGCTCGCCGACATCGCCCGCCACCGCAAGGCCTTTCCGGGCCGGCGCTGATCTCAGGCGCCGAGGCGCGTGAGCGCCTCGGCGACGATCGCCTCGGGACCCGTCTCGATCGAGACGCGGACGACGTTCTCCTCGTCCGTCGGCTCCTCCAGCGTCGCGAACTGGCTTTCGAGCAGGCTCGGCGGCATGAAATGGTCGCGGCGGGCCTTCATCCGCCCGTCGATCAGTGCGAACGAGCCGGCAAGGTGCACGAAGCGGAGGCGCGCGCCGCTCGCCCGGAGACGATCGCGATAGGCCCTCTTCAGCGCCGAGCAGGCGATGACGACATGGCCGCCCTGCCGTTCGAGGCTAGCGACATGACCGGCGATGGCATCGAGCCAGGGCCAGCGGTCGTTGTCGGTCAGGGGGGCGCCCGACTTCATCTTGGCGACGTTGGCGGCCGGATGGAAGGCATCGCCGTCGCGGAAGTCCCAGCCGAGGGCTTTGGCGAGCCCGATGCCGATGGTCGACTTTCCCGATCCCGACACGCCCATGACGATGACCGCCGTGGGCAGGGCTGGGCTCGCGGCCGCCGCAGTCCCGGCCGCGGCGCTCACTTCTGCTCCTGATGGCCGCCGAAGCCCTTGCGCATGGCGGAGAGCACCTTCTCGGCGAAGGTGTGGTCCTGCCGCGAGCGGAACCGGGTGTAGAGGGCTGAAGTCAGCACCTCTGCCGGCGTCGCCTGCTCGATGGCAGCCTCCACCGTCCAGCGGCCCTCGCCGGAATCGGCGACGTGGCCGGAATAGGCGGCGAGTGCCGGGTCGGCGGCGAGCGCCTCGGCGGTGAGGTCGAGGAGCCAGGAGGTGACGACCGAGCCGCGTCGCCAGACCTCGGCGATGTCGGCGACGTCGAGGTCGAGCCTGAGCTCTTCCGGCAGCCGCGGCGAACCGGCGTTCCTGAGGATATCGAACCCCTCGGCGAAGGCCTGCATCATGCCGTATTCGATGCCGTTGTGGATCATCTTGACGTAGTGGCCGGCGCCGCACGGCCCGCAATGCAGGTAGCCCTGCTCGGCGGTCCCGGAGCGCTCCTCGCGGTGCCGTGTCGCCGGGATGTCGCCGCGCCCGGGGGCAAGCGCCGCGAAGATGGGGTCGAGCCGCTCGACCGCCGCCTTCTCGCCGCCGATCATCAGGCAGTAGCCGCGCTCGAGGCCCCAGACGCCACCTGATGTCCCGATGTCGAGATAGCCGATGCCGCGCGCCGCCAGCGCCTTCGCGCGGCGGATGTCGTCCTTCCAGAACGTGTTGCCGCCGTCGATGATGGTGTCGCCGGGCGACAGGAGGTCGGCAAGGGCAGCGATGGCGTTCTCGGTCACCTCGCCCGCCGGCAGCATGACCCAGACGGTCCGCGGCGCCGCGAGACTGCCGCACAAGGCCGCGAGGGACGCGGCGCCCGAGGCGCCTTCCCCGGCCAGCTTCTGCGTCGTTGTCGGGTCGGCATCGTGCACGACGCAGGCATGGCCCGCCCGCATCAGGCGGCGGGCGATGTTGGCACCCATCCGGCCGAGCCCCAGCACGCCGATCTGCATGGACGTTCCCTCGTATCGTTCTTTTTCGTAACCCCGAACCAACCGAACTTCGGCGAGAAGTCAATGCCGCGCCGTTGCCCGCCGCGCCACCAGCGTGTAGAGGGCCGGGACTTTTCCGGAGAGATCTTCATGTCCCAGCCCCGCTACGACGTCGCCGGCATCGGCAATGCCATCGTCGACGTGCTCGCCCGCACCGAGGACGACGTGCTCGCGCGGCTGGACGTGCCGAAGGGCGCCATGATGCTCATCGACGAGCCGCGCGCCGAGGCGATCTATGCCGCCATGGCGCAGACAGTGGAGATGTCGGGCGGCTCGGCGGCCAACACCATCGTCGGCTGTGGCATGCTGGGCCTGAAGCCGGCCTTCATCGGCAAGGTGCGCAACGACCAGCTCGGCGGCTCGTTCGGCCATGGCATCCGCGCCGCCGGCGTCGCTTTCCCGACCGCCCCGGCGACCGATGGCCCGGCCACCGCGCGCTGCTACATCCTTGTGACGCCGGACGGCGAGCGCACCATGAACACCTATCTCGGTGCCGCGCAGAACCTCTCTCCCGCCGACGTCGACGCCGAGACCATCGCCGCCTCGGGCGTCACCTATCTCGAGGGCTATCTCTGGGATCCGCCGGAGGCGAAGAAGGCTTTCCTCAAGGCCGCCGAGATCGCCCACGGCGCCGGCCGCAAGGTGGCGCTGACGCTGTCGGATTCCTTCTGCGTCGACCGCTACCGCGACGAGTTCCTCGGCCTGATCCGGGCGAAGACCGTCGACATCGTCTTCGCCAACGAGAGCGAGCTGAAGTCGCTCTACCAGACCGCAGACTTCGCCACGGCGCTCGACGCGCTGCGCGCCGACGCCTCGCTCGCCATCGTCACGCGGTCGGAGCAGGGGGCCATCGCCATCGAGGGCGCCAACATGGTCTCGGCCCCGGCTTTCCCCGTCGACAAGGTGGTGGACACGACCGGCGCCGGCGACCTCTTCGCCGCCGGCTTCCTGTCGGGCCATGCGCGCGGCCTCGGCCACGAGATGTCGCT
This sequence comes from uncultured Hyphomicrobiales bacterium, assembly GCA_964587395.1. GTDB lineage: Bacteria > Pseudomonadota > Alphaproteobacteria > Rhizobiales > Phreatobacteraceae > Phreatobacter. Next base: position 19,311 of record CAZPMD010000022.1, on the reverse strand, counting down.
GCGCCTCGGCGCCCTCTGCGCCGCCGAGATCATCAGCCACATGGGTGCCCGGCCCGAGGCCAACCTCAAGGCGCTGGCGGCCGAGAACGGGTTCGCGCTCTGAAGGCTCAGGCGCCGAGCAGCTTCAGCGTCGCCGGGTCGGGCGCGCCGCCGTAGAAGGCGTCGAGCAGCCCGACGAAGGGCTCCGGGTCGGCGGCAGCCACCGCGAACAGCGTCATGGACGAGCGCAGCTTGGCGGCATCCACGGGGCCGAGGATCGCCTCGGCGCTCTTCGGCCGGGCGGCCATCATCATGGCCATGGCCATGAGCAGCCGCGGCCCCAGCACCGGGTGGGCGAGGTAGGCCTCGGCCTCGTCGAGACCCGACAGGGCATAGCGCTGCGACATGGCGCTGGTGCCGAGCCCGGCAAGTTGCGGAAAGACGAACCACATCCAGTGCGAGGTCTTCGCGCCGTTGGCGAGCTCGGCGATGACCTGCTCGAACAGCGGGTCCTGTGCCGCGACGAAGCGTTCAAGATCGAAGGCCATCGCCCTAGCGCTCCCAGGCCATCTTGGCCCCATAGGCCATCATCACGATACCGGTGCCCATGGCGAGCAGCCGCCCGGTGGCGCCGGGCCGGCGGGCGAAGGGCAGCTTGCGCAGCGCGCCGCCGAGGATGATGTAGTAGAGCGTCGACATGGTGATCATCACGCCGACCCCTGCGAGGCCCACCACCAGCGGCTGCTCGGCCAGGCGCGTGACGGCGAAGAGCGACGACACGAAGACCAGTGACTTCGGATTGCCCAGCGCAGTGGCGAGGCCGGTCAGGAAGGCCCGTCGCGGCGAGAGGCTGGCAGCGAGGGCGCGTGTGGTCTCGGCCGGGGGATTGAGGTTGCGGCGGACGAGCCCCAGGCCCATCCAGGCGAGGTAGAGCCCGCCGGCGATCTTCACCGCCACCGCCGCGGCGGGAAACAGTTCGAACAGCCAGAACAGGCCGAAGAGGCCGGCAAGGCCCCAGCACAGCGTGCCGATGACGATGGCGGCCGCCGTGGCGATCACCGAGGATGTCGGCGACGACAGACCGATGGCCATGAACAGGATCATGTTCGGGCCGGGGGTGATCACTGCGATGAGCCAGAGGCCGGCCAGGGCGAGGAGCGTGTCGGCGGGGCTCATGGTCGATCGCGCCTCAGCCGGTGATCCCGTCCATGCGCACGGGGAGGCCGGCCGCCTTCATGTGCCGCTTCACCTCACCGATGGTGAAGGTACCGAAGTGGAAGACCGAGGCCGCGAGAACGGCGGTGGCGCCGCCCTGCGCGATGCCCTCGACGAAATGGTCGAGGGTCCCGACACCGCCCGAGGCGATGACGGGGACGGGCACCGCGTCGGCGATGGTGCGGGTGAGCTTCAGGTCGAAGCCGGACTTGGTGCCGTCGCGGTCCATGGAGGTGAGAAGGATCTCGCCCGCCCCCAGCGCCACCACCTCTCGGGCATAGGCCACGGCGTCGATGCCGGTGGGCTTGCGGCCGCCATGGGTGAAGATCTCCCAGCGGTCCGCCTCGCCCTCGCCCGAGACCCTCTTGGCGTCGATGGCGACGACGATGCACTGGTCGCCGAACTTGTCGGCTGCGCGCCCGACGAAGGCGCGGTCGTTCACCGCGGCTGTGTTGATCGACACCTTGTCCGCACCCGACTGCAGCAGGGCGCGGATGTCCTCCACCGTGCGGACACCTCCGCCGACGGTCAGCGGCATGAAGCAGGCTTCCGCCGTGCGCGTCACCACGTCGAACATGGTGCGGCGGTCGTCGGACGAGGCGGTGATGTCGAGGAAGGTGAGTTCGTCGGCGCCGGCGGCGTCATAGGCCTTTGCGGCCTCGACGGGATCGCCGGCATCGATGAGGTCGACGAACTGCACGCCCTTGACGACGCGGCCGTCCTTGACGTCGAGGCAGGGGATGATGCGAACCTTGAAGGTCATGCGGCCCTCGCGGCGCGGATCAGCGCGATAGCCTCCGCCGGGTCGAGCCGGCCGTCATAGAGCGCCTTGCCGGTGATGGCGCCCTCGAGCTTCGCCGCGCGGGGCGCGAGAAGCTGGCGCACGTCGTCGAGGGAAGCGAGGCCGCCGGAGGCGATGACGGGGATCGCGACGGCATCTGCCAGCGCGATGGTGCCGTCCCAGTCGATGCCGGTCAGCATGCCGTCGCGGGCGATGTTGGTGTAGACGATGGCGGCGACGCCGGCGTCCTCGAAGCGGCGGGCAAGGTCGTGCGCGGCCAGCGTGGAGGTCTCGGCCCAGCCTTCGACCGCCACCCAGCCGTCGCGG
>CAZPMD010000022.1:13955-16999 GCA_964587395.1 uncultured Hyphomicrobiales bacterium | reverse complement strand
CGGTCGGTGCGATGCAGGTCTTCTGTATTGCCGCTCAGGCACACCCAGCGGAAGGGGCCGTAGCCGTAATCGAATATCGGCCCCATGATGTCCTCGACATAGGAGGGGAAGACGAAGCCGTCCTTGGCGTCGATGCCCACCGCCACCTGGCCGGGAAAGGCCTTCGCGGCGGTCTTCACGAAGTCCGGATCGCGCACCGCCGCCGTGCCGATGATGACGCGCGACACACCCTTGGCCAGCCAGCCTTCGACGGTCCTCATGTCGCGGATGCCGCCGCCGAGCTGGACCGGGAAGGCGGTCGCCGCGCGGATCGCCTCGACGGCCGCTGCATTCACCGGCTTGCCGGCGAAGGCGCCGTCGAGATCGACGACGTGGAGATAGTCGAAGCCCTGCGTCTCGAAGGTCTTCGCCTGCGCTGCGGGGTCGTCGGCGTAGACGGTGGCTTGTGCCATGTCGCCCTGGCGAAGGCGCACGCAGCGGCCTTCCTTGAGGTCGATCGCGGGAAAGAGCCTCACGGCCGCCACTCCAGGAAGTTGCCGATGAGCGTCAGGCCGAGGCGCTGGCTCTTCTCGGGATGGAACTGCGTGCCCACCATGGTGTCGCGGGCGATCATCGCGGTGACCCTGGTGCCGTAGTCGGCGTCGGCGAGGATCACGTCCCCGGCCGTGGCGGTCAGGTGATAGGAATGGACGAAATAGGCGTGCAGGCCGTCCGGGCCGGTCGGGATGCCGGCGAGCACCGGATGGTCGCGCGTCACGTCCAGCGTATTCCAGCCCATGTGCGGGATCTTCAGCGTGGCATCCGCCGGGCGGATCAGGTCGATGTCGCCCGGCACCCAGCCGAGCCCGGCCGTGGTGTCCTTCTCGAGGCCGCGGCCGGCCATCAGTTGCATGCCGACGCAGATGCCGAGGAACGGGCGCCCACGCCCGCGGACCGCTTCCGTCATCGCCTCCACCATGCCGGGCACGCCGATCAGCCCGGCCTTGCAGTCGGCGAAGGCGCCGACGCCCGGCAGCACGATGCGGTCGGCCTTGCGCACGACATCGGGATCGGCGGTGACGAGCACCGGAACGTTGAGGCCGCGCTCGCGGGCCATCCGCTCGAAGGCCTTCTGCGCCGAGTGCAGGTTGCCCGAGCCGTAGTCGACGATGGCGACGCTCACCGGGCGCCTCGCGGGCCGGGCTCGGCTTCAGGAAAGAGACCGATGACCGGCTGCGGGGCCTGCTGAGGTGCCGAGGACATGGGACGGGAGGCGGCCGGCATCTCGCGGCGCTCTGCGGGTGCCGGCGCGCGGTCGGCGAAGTAGCGACGCTCGGCCTCGTCGCGCGACGCCGCGACGACCACAGCCACCTCGCGGAAGCCGCGGCGGGCAAGCGTCCAGCGCTTCAGGTTCGTCGCCTCGAGGCCGATGAGCAGGCTCAGCGCGGAGGTGATGAGCATCCTGAGGGTCGGCGACAGGCCCGCGACGATGAGGCCGGTGGTCACGAGACCGATCGCGGCCAGGTAGGCGAAGGTCACCAGCCACATGCGGTTCCACGGAAACCAGGCCCAGGGCGCCAGGAAGGCGATGGGGGAAAAGGAATCCGGCACGAACTCGACGGCCTCGTCGGCCTCGCGGCCCGGAGGCGGCAGGTGGACGGTGAAGCTCGTCTGCCGCGCCATCTAGAGAACTCCCTTGGTGGAGGGAATCTCGTTCGCCCGGCGCGGATCGATGGCGAAGGCAGCACGCAGGGCGCGCGCCAGGCCCTTGAAGCAGCTCTCGGCGATGTGGTGGGCATTGTCGCCGTAGAGCGTCTCGACATGCAGGGTGATGCCGGCGTTCATGGCGAAGGCCTGGAAGAACTCGCGCACCAGCTCCGTGTCGAAGGTGCCGATCTTGTGGCGGGCGAACTCGGTGCGGAAGACGAGGAAGGGCCGCCCCGACACGTCGACGGCGACGCGGGTCAGCGTCTCGTCCATCGGCAGGTGGACGTCGGCATAGCGGGTGATTCCCTTCATGTCGCCGAGCGCCTGGCGCACCGCCTGTCCCAGGGCGATGCCGACATCCTCCACCGTGTGGTGGTCGTCGATGTGCAGGTCGCCCCTGGCCTTCACCGTCAGGTCGATCATGCCGTGACGTGCGATCTGGTCGAGCATGTGGTCGAAGAAGCCCACCCCGGTGGCGACATCGGCGCGGCCGGAGCCGTCGAGGTCGACAGACACGCTGATGTCCGTTTCCTTGGTGGTGCGGGTGATCTGGCCCTTGCGCATGGCTCTCTCCGGCGAACGCGGCGACTTCTAACAGCGGTGGCGCCGGTTTGAAAGGCGAAGCGCACCGCGTGGTTGCCGAGGCCCGCCTTGCGTCCTTCGCCGATCGGCCTACATCTCCCCTTTCCGGAGGTTCCATGAATTCCAGCAGCGACAATGCCTTTCCCGGCTGGCACGCCACCACGATCTGCTCGGTCCGAAAGGGCGGCAAGGTCGTCATCGGCGGCGACGGCCAGGTGAGCCTCGGCCAGACCGTCATCAAGGCCAACGCCCGCAAGGTGCGTCGCCTCGGCCGTGGTGACGTGATCGCAGGTTTCGCGGGCGCCACCGCCGACGCTTTCACGCTGTTCGAGCGGCTGGAAGCGAAGCTCGAGCAGTTCCCCGGCCAGCTCACCCGCGCCGCGGTGGAACTCGCCAAGGACTGGCGAACCGACCGCTATCTGCGCCGCCTTGAGGCGATGATGATCGTCGCCGACAAGGACGTCTCTCTGATCCTGACCGGCACCGGCGACGTGCTGGAGCCGGAGAACGGCATCGCCGCCATCGGGTCTGGCGGCAACTATGCCCTCGCGGCGGCGCGGGCCCTCGCCGACACCGACCAGGACGCCGAGCACATCGTGCGCAAGGCGATGAAGATCGCCTCGGAGATCTGCGTCTACACCAACGGAAATGTGGTGATCGAAAGCATCGGCTGAGCGCCGGTCCGGGGCGGGGGGCCGTCGCGGAGACCATGACCATGCCCAGCTATGATTTTCGCCTGCTCGCGGCGGGCGACCTGCCATTGGTGCGCCAATGGC
>CAZPMD010000022.1:0-13945 GCA_964587395.1 uncultured Hyphomicrobiales bacterium | reverse complement strand
CCCGCTGGTGGGGCGACGTCGACCAGGAGATGACCGAGATCGGGAGCATCCTGACCGATCCGCATGTGGAGGCGTACCTGATGCTGCTCGACGGGCGGCCGGTGGGCTACTTCCAGCACTACGATCCCAACGCCGAGGACGACCATCCCTTCCGCGGCGAGGCGCCGGGGACCCTTGGCCTCGATCTCTCGATCGGCGAGGCGGACCTGATCGGCAGGGGCCACGGCTCCGCCTTCATCCGGGCCTTTGCCGACGGGGCCTTCGCCCGTGGTATTCCGCGCCTCGTCACCGACCCGCACCCGGCCAATACCGCCTCCGTCCGCGCTTTCGAGAAGGCCGGCTTCGTCAGACGCTGGGTGCGCGACCTGCCACAATTCGGCCCCGTCCAGTTCATGACTTGCGATGCGCCGGCCGCTAAGGTCGCGCCATGACGATGACATCCAGCCCTTTCCAGCGCATTTCCCCGACCATCGGCCCGGCACCCGCGGACGGCCCTCCCACGGGGGGTTTTCCGGTCTGGCAGGCGCTGCCGCTGATCCTTCTGCTGCTCGCCATCCAGGCCGGCGCGCTCTATGCCATGGGGCGGGTGCCGATCTGCACCTGCGGCACGGTCAAGCTCTGGCACGGCATCGTCATGAGCTCGGAGGCATCCCAGCACATCACCGACTGGTACACGCCGAGCCACGTCGTCCACGGCTTCCTGTTCTATTTCATCGCCTGGCTGGTCCTGCCGAAGAGCTCGATCTGGACCCGGCTCGTCCTCGCCGTGGTGCTGGAGGGCGCCTGGGAGGTCGCCGAGAACACGCAGACCATCATCGAGCGCTACCGCGCCACCACCATCTCGCTCGGCTACAATGGCGACAGTATCGTCAATTCGGTCGCCGACACGCTCGCCATGATCATCGGTTTCCTCATCGCCGCGCTGCTCCCCGCCTGGGCAACGCTCGGGCTGGCCATCGCCATCGAGGTGGGCCTGGCAGCCGTCATCCGCGACAACCTGACCCTCAACATCATCATGCTGGTGCATCCCATCGATGCGATCCGGCTGTGGCAGCAGGGGGGCGGCTGAACCGTGTCCTTGATCTCGCGCCGCCAGTCGCCATCTCTCCGCACGTCTGATCCGCATTGCTCCAGGGCCCGATGACCGACTTCTCTCCCCGCGAAATCGTCTCCGAACTCGACCGCCACATCATCGGCCAGAAGGACGCCAAGCGCGCCGTGGCGATTGCCCTGCGCAACCGCTGGCGCCGCCTGCAGCTCGACGACAGCCTGCGTGAGGAGGTGCTGCCGAAGAACATCCTGATGATCGGCCCGACCGGCGTCGGCAAGACCGAGATCTCGCGGCGGCTGGCGAAGCTCGCCAACGCGCCCTTCCTCAAGGTAGAGGCGACCAAGTTCACCGAGGTCGGCTATGTCGGCCGCGACGTCGAGCAGATCGTCCGCGACCTCGTCGAGGTGGGCATCGGCCTCGTGCGCGAGACCAAGCGCCGGGACGTCCAGGCCAAGGCTCATCTCGGCGCCGAGGAACGTGTCCTCGACGCGCTCGTCGGCAAGACCGCCTCGCCGGCCACCCGCGAGAGCTTCCGCAAGAAGCTGCGCGACGGCGAGATGGACGACAAGGAGATCGACATCGAGGTGTCGGCCGGCAACCCCCAGGGACTGCCGATGATGGACATTCCCGGCATGCCCGGCGGCCAGATCGGCATCGCCAATCTCAACGACATGCTCGGCAAGATGATGGGCGGGCGCACCAAGCAGCGCCGCACCACGGTGAAGGAGGCCTACGAGCCGCTGGTGCAGGAGGAGGCCGACAAGCTGGTCGACCAGGACAACCTCGTGCAGGAGGCGATCCATCTCGTCGAGAACAACGGCATCGTCTTCCTCGACGAGATCGACAAGATCTGCGCCCGCGAGGGCGCGCGCGGCGGCGAGGTGTCACGGGAGGGCGTCCAGCGCGACCTGCTGCCGCTGATCGAGGGGACGACGGTCGCCACCAAGCACGGGCCGGTGAAGTCGGACCACATCCTGTTCATCGCCTCCGGCGCCTTCCACGTCGCCAAGCCCTCGGATCTCCTGCCCGAGCTGCAGGGTCGCCTGCCGATCCGCGTCGAGCTGAAACCCCTGACCCGCGAGGACCTGCGCTCCATCCTGACCGAGACGGAGGCGAGCCTGACCCGCCAGTCCATCGCCATGATGAAGACGGAAGGCGTCGATCTCGTGCTGACAGACGACGCAGTGGACGCCATTGCCGATCTGGCGGTCGAGGTGAATGCCTCGGTGGAGAACATCGGCGCGCGGCGGCTGCAGACCATCATCGAGCGGGTGCTGGACGATATTTCCTTCACGGCAACCGACCGGGCCGGCGAGACCGTGACCATCGACGGCGACTATGTGCGAAAGACGGTCGGGGACCTCGCGAGGAACGCCGACCTCAGCCGCTTCATCCTGTAGTCCGCCGGGAGCGCGGTGGCCGCAACCTGAAGCCCTCTGCCCGGGGTCTCGTCAGATGGGCACCCTGCACTTGGGTCGTGCAGGTCGCGCTGAGCCAGACAGGCACAGCGCGGCCCGGCATCGACCCTAGCCGATCAGCTCGGGCCGGTACTCGAAGTGCATGGTGTCGTAGTGGTACCACTTGCCGCCCCAGATGAACCGTTCCGCCTCGAAGACCTCGGCGATCTCGTAGGGAATCCGGTTGCGATAGGGAATCTCGCCGCGATTGCGCGCCCAGGCCCAGTAGTCGGACTGGGCCACGTTCAGGTCGATGGCGGCGGCGAAGGCGTGCATGCTGGGCAACCCGGTGTCTGCGACGACCCGGCAGTTGAAGGTTCCCGCCGAGGGCACGAGATAGGCCTTCAGCCGATCGGGCATGCCTTCCAGCACCTCGATGACCCGCTCGAGCCGGGTGGCGACGTCGTTGACGGTCGTCACCGGCAGGTCTTGTGGCCTGGTTCGCGGCATCCAGACGACGGCTCGGTGGCGACCGGCCGCCCCGCCCCGCCGGCAGTCGCCGTACATTTTGAGGAAAAAGGGCGTGTGGCGGAGCCGTCCCGGGCTGTGGTCGCGCGGTGGCACGCCGGCCGGCCGGCCGGCGGCATAGGACTGCCGCAACTGGTCGGCGAGGCTCGCATCGCGCAGCATGGTCTCGAAGGCGCGGGCGGGGAGGCCTGCGCCCGTGGCCATGCGTGTGCCGTCCTTCCAGACGAGGTCGGTGCCATCGATTCTGGCGAGATGGTCCGGATAGGCTGCAACGAGCCGGGCAAGGCTCGCATCCTTCGCCCATGACGCCGCGCCGCGCACCAGCAGGACCGGCGCGGCGAGGACGCCGAGGAGCGTTCGCCGGGTGGGCTTCACGACGTCAGTATCGGCAGCCGTTGAAGCGCTCGGCCCGGATGATCGCCTGGACGATCCGCCGCTGGGTGGCCGACAGCGGCACGTCCTCCTGGCGGTCATAGACGCAGCCGGCATTGCCGAAGACGCGGATGGCGCGCGCCGTGGAGAAGCAATAGCCGGCATTCTTGTAGATCTGGTTCCGCTCCATCCACAGGTCCTGGCAGGACCAGGCGTCGAAGTCCTGGGCCAGAAGCCCGGCGGTTGAGCCGAGGAGGGCGACGGCGACAGCGGCAACCTTGAGAGAGGGGCGCGACATGGCTTGATCCAGTGACGGAACGAGGAACGCCGTCACCCTAGGGCAACGGCGTCCGGCATGCCAATGATCCAGGCCAAAGACGGCGTCAGCGCGCCGCGTGGGTGGCGCGCGACAGGTGGGCAGTGGCCCCATCGGGTGCGGCCCGCACCGGCATCCGCGCGATGGCTTCGTGGGCGGTGATGAAGGTGGCGATCGCCTGGGTGCGGCGCTCGACGCCGAGCTTCCGCAGGATCGACGAGACGTGCGACTTCACCGTGCCCTCGGAGATGCCGAGGTCGTAGGCGATCTGCTTGTTGAGGCGGCCACGGCTCATCAGGTCGAGGACCTTGAACTGCTGGCCGGACAGGGCGTCGAGCTTGCGCGACGAGGACAGGTCGCCGTCCGGATCGGCCGCCGTCACCACCGGCCACCAGGTGCGGGCGGAGAGGATGCTGGCGAGTGCCGCCCGCAGGTGATCGGCGGGGAGGTCGAGCGGAATGGCCGCCACGGCTCCGCGGCTGCGGGCTTCCTGCACGGGACGGCGGTCGGCATGGTCGATGAGGACGGCGACGCGCGCCTCAGCCGCGAGATCGAGCGTGTCGAGGTCGCTCAGGGTGGCGATGACGAGCATCGCCTTGGTCGGGTCGGTCGCGAGCGCGCCGGGATGGCTGGCGCGAACGAGCGCCTCGATCGTCTCGGCGACGATGGGGAAGGGGTGTCGCACGGCGAACTGAAGCGTGTCGCGGGTGCTGGCGGTGGTGTCGGCGGTCATGGTCGTGTCCTCCAGGAGCCAGTTGGCGCGTCGTTTGTTTCGATCTTGATTGGGACAAAGGCTAGCACCACCCGAGCAGCCGTCAAAATGCGAAAGGTCATGCAGCAAAATTGCAAAATTTTTGCATTTCCACCTTATGACCGATATGACTTGGCCTATGCCAAACGGTCGGGACAGGAGGCCGCGCCATGTCGAGGAAGGTTTTCGTTGGCCCCGCTCTCCGCAGATTGCGCGAGGAGACCCGCCTGACCCAGACCGCCTTTGCGCAGAGGCTGGGCCTCTCGGTCAGCTACCTCAACCAGATCGAGAACAACCAGCGTCCTGTGACTGCGAGCGTCCTGGTCGCCCTCGGCCAGACCTTCGGCGTGGATCTCGCGACCTTCGCCACCGACGACATCGACCGGCTCGTCACCGACCTGCGCGAGGCTTCCGCCGACCCGCTGCTGACCGACACGGCGCCAAGCCTTCAGGATCTCAAGCGGGTGGCCTCCGACAGCCCGGCCTTCGCCCGTGCCTTCCTGCGGCTGCACCAGACGGCCCGCCGCCTCGGCGAGCGGCTGCAGGCGGCCGGCGACACGCCCATCCTGCCGCCCTCGGGCGAGGAAACGGCGGGCGCCCTGCTGCCCTACGAGGAGGTGCGCGACTACTTCCACTACGTCGACAACTATGTCGACGACCTCGATCGCGCGGCAGAGGACCTCGCCGAGCGGCTCGGCCTCGCTTCGGCCAGCGACCGCCTCCAGGTCCTCGCCGGCTACCTCGCGGCGCGCCACGGCCTCAACGTCGATGCCAACGGCAATCTCGGCGACGATATCCTCGAGCGCTACGAGGCTGGTCCCAACATCATCGTGCTGGACGGCTCGCTCGACTCCTCCACCCGCGCTTTCCTTCTCGCCAATCGCATCGCGCGGCTGGAGCAGGCCGAGACCATGGCGGGCATCGTGTCGGGGGCCGGCTTCCGCTCGCGCGCGGCCGGCGACATCGCCCGCGTTGCCCTCGCCAACTATTTTGCCGGCGCGCTGCTGCTGCCCTACCGGCGCTTCCTCGCCGCGGCCAAGGATACCCGCCACGATCTCGACTGGCTCGGCCGCATCTTCGGTGCCAGCCTCGAGCAGGTCTGCCATCGCCTGTCGACGCTCCAGCGTCCAGGCCAGCGCGGCATTCCCTTCTACTTCGTCAAGGTCGACCGGGCCGGCAACGTCATCAAACGCCATTCGGCGACGCGTTTCCAGTTCGCCCGCTTCGGTGGCGCCTGCCCGCTGTGGAATGTGCACGAGGCCTTCGAGCAGGCCGGCCGGACCTTCGTGCAGGTCGCCGAGATGCCGGACGGCATCCGCTACCTGTCGCTGGCGCGGGCGGTCACGAAGGGCGCGCCGCACTGGCGCGCGCCGGTGCGCCGCTACGCCTTCGGCCTCGGCTGCGAGACCTCCTATGCCGGCGAGATCGTCTATTCGGAGGGCATTGACCTCAAGGCCGATGCCCATGTCGCCAAGATCGGCGTCTCCTGCCGCATCTGCGAGCGGGCCAACTGCCACCAGCGCGCCGTGCCGCCGATCGACCGCGAGATCCGTGTGCCGACCGACCGCCGCAAGGTGGTGCCCTTCGACCTGAGCTGACGGCTCACCGCCGCGTCAGCGTGCGCTCCACGGCATCCTTCCAGAGGGCGAGTTTCGCCTGTCGTGTCGGGGCGTCCATCGACGGCGTGAAGCGCCGGTCGAGCGCCCAGCTTCTGGCGAAGTCCTCCGGTGGCGGACAGACGCCCTGCGAAAGGCCTGCCAGATAGGCGGCGCCGAGGGCAGTCGTCTCCAGCACCTTCGGCCGGTCGACCGGGGAGTCGAGGATGTCGGCGAGGCGCTGCATGGTCCAGTCGGACGCCACCATGCCGCCGTCGACGCGCAGCACCGTTCCCGAGGCTCCCGCGCCCGGCCAGTCGGCCTTCATGGCGCCGAGCAGGTCCGAGGTCTGGAAGCAGACGCTTTCCAGCGCCGCGCGCGCCATCTCCTTCGGCCCCGTGCCGCGCGTCAGTCCGAAGATGGCGCCACGGCAGTCGGCATCCCAGTAGGGTGCGCCGAGCCCGACGAAGGCAGGTACCAGGATCACCTCCTGGTTCGGGTCGGATGCTGCAGCCAGCGCCCCCGTCTCGCCGGCCATCTTCACGATCCCCAGCCCGTCGCGCAGCCACTGCACGGCGGCGCCGGCCACGAAGATGGAGCCTTCCAGCGCATAGGTCCGCTGGCCGTTCAGCTGGTAGGCGATGGTCGTCAGAAGTTTGTTGCGCGAGGTCACCGCCTCCGCGCCCGTATTGAGCAGGGCGAAGCAGCCGGTGCCGTAGGTCGATTTCATCATGCCCGGCGCGAAGCAGGCCTGGCCCACCGTCGCCGCCTGCTGGTCGCCGGCCATGCCGCCGATGGTGATGGCGCCGCCGAACAGAGACGGGTCGGTCGTGCCGAAGCTGGCGGCGCAGTCCCTGACTTCGGGCAGCAGCGCCAGCGGCACGTCGAGGAGCCGGCAAAGCTCCGCATCCCACTCTCCGCGGTGGATGTCGAACAGCATGGTGCGCGAGGCGTTGGTCGCATCCGTCGCATGGACCTTGCCTCCGGTGAGGCGCCAGAGCAGGAAGCAATCGATGGTGCCAAAGGCGAGCTCGCCGCGGCCTGCGCGGTCACGTGCACCGGGGACGTTGTCGAGGATCCAGGCGAGCTTGGTGCCGGAGAAATAGGGGTCGATGACGAGGCCGGTGCGGGCCTGAACGAGCCTCTCGTGGCCCTCGTCTCTCAGTCGGGCGCAGGCGCCGGAGGTCCGGCGGTCCTGCCAGACGATCGCGCGGTGGATCGGTTCGCCGGTGACCCTGTTCCAGACCACGACGGTCTCGCGCTGGTTGGTGATGCCGATGCCGGCGACGTCGGCCGCCGTCACGCCCGCTTTCGCCAGCGCCTCGCGCGTCGTGGCGACGACGCCCGACCAGATGTCCTCCGGCTCGTGCTCGACCCAGCCGGATGCCGGGAAGTGCTGGGTGAACTCCTGCTGGGCCACAGCGTGGACGGTGAGGTCGGTGCCGAAGACGATGGCTCGCGACGACGTCGTGCCCTGGTCGATGGCGACGATGACGGGACGCTGTCCGGTGGAGGGCATGCGCGTTTCCTCATGCGATGGGGCGGCTGAAGCCGCTGTCGTTTGCCGTCATAGTGCCATCGTCGGCCCTTGCGGCGGAAGGCAAAAGGCGTCAGACGAAGGTCAAGGGCGCCGGGCGCACGGGGAATAGCATGGCCGATGGAACGGTCGACCTTCTGGTGGTCGGCGGAGGCATCAACGGAGCCGGCATCGCGCGCGATGCCGTCGGGCGTGGCGCCAGTGTCATGCTGGTCGAGCAGGACGATCTGGCCAGCGCCACCTCCTCGTGGTCGACCAAACTCATCCACGGCGGCCTGCGCTATCTCGAATATTACGAGTTCCGCCTCGTCCGCGAGGCGCTTATCGAGCGCGAGGTTCTCTGGGGCATCGCGCCGCACATCATCCGCCCGCTCCGCTTCGTCCTGCCGCACCACAAGGGTCTGCGCCCGGCCTGGCTGCTGCGTCTCGGCCTGCTCCTCTACGACCATCTCGGAGGCCGCAAACGCCTCTGGCCGACCCGTACGCTCGACCTGACGTCGGACGCGGCCGGCGCGCCGCTGAAGCCGGGCTTTGCCAGGGGCTTCGAGTATTCCGACTGCCGGGTCGACGATGCGCGGCTGGTGGTGCTCAACGCGCGCGACGCGGCCGATCGCGGCGCCGTCATCCGCACCCGCACCCGGGCCGTCTCCGCCGTGCGCGAGGAAGGCCTCTGGCGCGTGATGCTCGAGGACCGGCGGACCGGCGGCACCGAGACGGTGATGGCGAAGGTGCTGGTCAACGCCGCCGGTCCCTGGGTCGAGAGCTTTCTCACCGGTGTCGCCGGAACGACTCCGCCGGCGAGGGTCCGGCTGGTCCAGGGCTCGCACATCGTGGTGCCGCGCATCTTCGACCACGACCGCGCCTACATCTTCCAGAACGCCGACAACCGCATCATCTTCGCCATTCCCTACGAGGACGGCTTCACGCTCATCGGCACCACCGATCAGGACTATGCCGGCGATCCCGCGGCGGTGAAGGCGAGCGAGGCGGAGATCGCCTATCTCTGCGCCGCGGCCAGCGAGTATTTCCGCAAGGCAGTGACGCCGGCCGATGTCGTCTGGACCTATTCCGGCGTCCGTCCGCTCTACGACGACGGTGCCTCCGCAGCGCAGGAGGCGACGCGCGACTACGTCCTGCACAAGGATGGCGGCGGCGCCGTCGCGCCGCTGCTGTCCATCTTCGGCGGCAAAATCACCACCTATCGAAGGCTTGCCATCACCGCGCTGGAGCAACTCGTGGCAGACCTGCCGGCACTGCGCGGCAAGGTCGGCTGGACAGCCTCCGCCCCGCTGCCCGGCGGCGACATTCCCTCCGACCTGCCCTACTCCTACAGCGAGGGGCTATGGCGCAGCCATCCCTTCCTCGTTCCCGAGGTGGCCGCCCGCCTCGCCCGCTCCTACGGCACCCGGGCGAAGGCCATTCTCGATGGCGCCACCAGCATGGCCGATCTCGGCCGCGACTTCGGCGGTGGGCTGACGGAAGCCGAGATCGCCTATCTCAAGCGTGAGGAATGGGCGATCACGGCTGACGACGTGCTGTGGCGGCGCTCCAAGCTCGGCCTGCACCTCGACGCGAAACAGCGCGCCGCCGTCGCGGCCCACTGCGGCGGATGAGCGCCGGCAGGCCCAGCGTCGTCGTGGTCGGTGCGGGCCCGGCCGGCCTCTACGCGGCGGAACGGCTCGCCTCGGCCGGCGCCGCGGTCACGGTATTCGACCACATGGCCTCTCCCGCCCGCAAGCTGCTGCTTGCCGGCCGTGGAGGCCTGAACCTCACCCATTCAGAGCCACGCGAGGCCTTCCTGGCGCGTTACGGCGATCTTCCGCCCCAGCTCCGCGCCGCCCTCGATGCCTTTCCGCCTTCGACCCTGCGGGACTGGGCCGAGGGCCTCGGCCAGCAGACCTTCGTCGGTTCGTCGGGGCGGGTCTTCCCGGTCGCCTTCAAGGCCTCGCCGCTGGTCCGCGCCTGGCTTGCCCGTCTCTCAGGCCTCGGCGTCGCACTAGTCATGCGGCATCGATTCGTCGGCTTCCACCCGGATGGCGGCCTCGAACTGTCAGGTCCCGAGGGGCCGCTCGTGATCTCGGCCCACGCCGTCCTCCTCGCGCTCGGCGGCGCAAGCTGGCCTCGCATGGGGTCGGACGGCGGATGGGTGAAGCTCCTCCGCGAGCAGGGCATCACCATCGCCGATCTGAGGCCCACGAACATGGGGATCGAGATCGGCTGGACGGCCGAGTTCCGCGACCGCTTCGCCGGCCAGCCGCTGAAGCAACTGGCGTTGACGCTCGCCGGGCGCACGAGCCGCGGCGAGGCGGTGATCACGGCGCACGGTTTGGAAGGCGGCGCAGTCTATGCGCTCTCCGCGGCGATCCGTGATGCAGTTGCGGCGAACGGAACGGCTCTTCTCCAGATCGATCTCAGGCCGGATTCGACAGTCGATTCACTGCGCGCGCGATTGGAGCGGGCCCGGGCGAAGGATTCCCTCTCGGCGGTCCTGAAGAAGCAGCTCGCGCTGCCAGCCCAGGCCATCGGGCTGCTGCGGGAGGCGACGGGGGGAAGGCTGCCGCGCGACGCGGAGGTCCTCGCCGAACTGGTGAAGGCGGTGCCGTTGAAGGTCACGGCGGTGCGGCCACTCGACAGGGCCATCTCGACCGCCGGGGGCATCCGCTTCGATGAGGTGGGGGAGGGTTTCGAGCTCGGGAAACGGCCGGGCGTCTTCGTCGCCGGCGAGATGCTCGACTGGGAGGCGCCGACGGGAGGCTACCTGCTGCAGGCGTCCTTTGCCTCCGCCGAGGCGGCCGCACAGGGAATCGCCCAACGGCTGGGGCTCGTTCTGCCGCGCCTGCCCGCCGCCGGCTGGTAGGTCAGATGCAACCGGCGCCCTGGTTCGGCGTCCGGCTCACCGTCTCGCCGATGCGCGGGCGGGTATAGAGCCGGTCGGACAGTGTCACCGTACCGGAGATCAGATAGGCCACCGTCGGCGTGTAGTAGTACTTGACCTCGGCGAGCACCAGGAAGCCGGTCGTGCCGATCGTCGGCTTCAGCTCCGTCGGCACGGTCATGGTCTGGCCGCAGGTGTACTTGGTGGTGTTGCGGGCATCGCTCCAGACGACGCGCGAGACGCCGAGGATGTCGGTCTGGATTCCGGTCACGACGACCTGCGCCTGGGCCATGGCGAAGGGCGCGATGATGTCGGCCGTCGCATCCATGATGTTGCTCATGTCGGTGTTTGAGATCACCGTCGCCTGCGAGGAGAGGTCGGACAGCGTGCGGGCGGCGAGCGAAACCTTGCGATCGGCCTGCAGGCCCTGTGTCGTCTCGACGGTGGCGAGGAACAGCATCACCATGAGCGGCAGGATGAGGGCGAACTCCACGGCCGACACGCCGCGGCGGTCGCGGCGCAGGGCGCTCACGGCGTCGGCCGCGCGCCGGGCGAGGGTCGCGATGGTGCGGATCGGCGATGCGGCGTTCATCCGGCGCTCCCTCAGAACGGTTCGTTGCGGAAGGCAGCGGTCGCCATGAGCAGACGCTTGCCATTGGCGAGGTCGCCGATGGTCAGGCCGAAGGTCGGCATCAGCACCGGCCACTCATAGACGGCACGCACCACCACGATGTCGCCGCCCGTGCCCTGGTTGTAGCCCATGCTGCCGTAGTTCACCGCTCCGCCCGAGACAGGTTTCGACGTGCTGGCAGCGCCGAAATTGGTGTAGGTGCGCACGTCGACCGCAATGCCGGCACAGTTCATCAGGGCGTTGGTCTTGTTGCAGATCTCGTTCTTGAACGCCGTCTGGTCGAAGTTCGACGTCTGCGCCTGGCCGGTCATGATCAGGCGCGAGGCGCTGGCCGTCGCGGTCTCCAGCACCTGGCCGGCGAAGAAGACCATCGAGACCTCGATGATGGCGAAGAGCAGAAACAGGAAAGGTCCTGCGACGAGCGCGAACTCCACAGCAGCGGCGCCCTCCTGTTGGCGCCCGAAACGGCGGACGATCCTCGGCCGGACGAAACCGCGGCGGATCCGCGCCCGGCGCAAGCCTGCGAACCGATCACCGCCGGTCGTTGAGCGAAACCACCCACCAGACATGCCCACGCCTCCGCCGTTCCCTGTCGGGAGTTCCTCGACTTCGAGGCGGCCATCTTCGCGCAAACCTCTTGACGAACCCTTGCCCTGAGCCCGGGAATTTACGGAATCTGAAGATGGCGAATGGCTGGGGGGCCTCAGCGCGGAGCGGCGCCGCTCGCCGCGCCATCGCGCGAGCGCGAATTGCCGAGGGCGGTCTCGAAGAAGGTCTTGGAATCGCCCACCGCGATGGTCCTCTCGCAGGTCGGCGAGCAGGAGTAGGTCTCGCGATCGAGGCCACGATAGACCTGCACGACGGAATCATTCTGCGCGCGCACGCGAATCTGCATGGTCAGCAACTGCTCGCCGCGCCCATCGAGCGCGATCAGGTTGGTCGAGCCGACGCTCTTGCCGGTGAGCACCATCAGTCCGCCGCGCTGGACCGTGGCGTCGGCGATCAGCGGATTGCCGATGACGAGGGTCGACACATGCGCGGGCAGGCGCATGACGCGCGCCTGATCCATGGTGACGGTCATGCCCTGGGCCACGACCGCGGCAACATCCATGGTCGCGCCGCCGGCCAGCGGGGTTTCCGTGGCCGAGGCCCTGACGCCCGCCGAGAGGACCAGGCACAGCGCCGCGACGGTGACCGCGATGCGCGAACGGGTGTCTGACGGGCCAGTGCGCCGTTTCATCGTGTTCATCGAAGCTCTCGCTCGGAGGGCGGACCTGATTGCTCCCTCGATCCAAACAGAAAATGGTGAATGAATTGCCAACTTCCGGATGCGCCGCGCCGCGCCAGGATGTCCCGAGCCGATCGACGCTGGCGTGCCAGATGAGACTCCCGGAATGGCGCGAATATCATCCAAGTGTGATCGTACAATGCCAAGATGCACCTGAGATTGTGTCTGCTTCAATAAAATTGAAATGATGTCATTTAAAGATGATACATCATACAATCTCCAGATATACAACGAATGACCTGTGTGGACTTAACCGGGCTGCAAGAGGTTGCCTGCATCATCCCATCAGTTCGTCCGGATCCTCCCAGTGACCGGCGAGCGACGCCGAATGGCGCATGCACCACGTGGACACCAGGAGCCAGCCATGAAGAGCCTCTTCGCCCGTTTCGCCAAGGACAACTCGGGCGCCACCGCCATCGAGTACGGCCTGATCGCCGCCGGAATCGCCGCCGTCGTCATCACCGCGGTCTACAACCTCGGCTCCAAGGTCAACACGACCTTCACGAACATCGAAGCGGCGATCAAGTAAGGGGTGTCAGAGCGGTTCCTGCCGAGGGCGGGACCCGCCACGGGTCAGTCAGGATCGGCCAGGCGTCGCAGCGCCTGGCCGTTTTGCTTGCCGGCAGGGGGCAAGGCTCCAGCGCCCGTCCTGTTCAAAGTCTGCCCCACCTGATGCAACTGCGGGACAGCGGTGTTCGCGAGAAGCAGCCGCGCAGCTCTTTATTGGCGGAGCGCTGTTTTCGCCCTGATCTCCGGAAGAGAGAAGTTATACTCGCCTCCTTCGTTCAAAGACGCAACGTAATGCCCAATTCTGCACGAAGAGATTTTGTATACAGACATCGTAGGCGAATATAAACGTAACAATTAACGGAATTAAACCATACTGAACACCATTAAATCGTGCATTAACCACGCTTTCGACCGTTGTTGAGACCGCGAATTCAGCAAGTCGATTTAACGAAGGCGCAAGAGGTGCCTGCTACGGTGCACCCAGTTCGAACGGATCACAAAAAGACCGGCGGACAGCGCGCAACAGCGCAACGTGGACACATAGGAGTCAGCCATGAAGAGCCTCTTCGCTCGTTTCGCCCGGGACAACTCGGGCGCCACCGCCATCGAGTACGGCCTGATCGCCGCCGGCATCGCCGCCGTCGTCATCACCGCCGTCTACAACCTCGGCAGCAAGGTCAACACGACCTTCACCAACATCAACACCGCGCTGAAGTGATCGCGGGCGTTGCCCAAACTCAATGGCCCGCCACCGGCGGGCCATTGGCCTATTCAAGGAGGCGGCGATGAACGGAACCCCGGCTCCCTTCCAGGCCCGGCGCAGGGCGGTTGCCGCTACGCTGGATACGTCCCCCCTCGCAAAGCTGCGGGATGAGCAGGGCCGCGATGTCCGACTCGTCGCCCTGGTCCTTGGCGCGGGATTGCTCACCGGCCTGACGGCGTTGGTGCATTCACTGTCCTGAAACCGGCGTACCGGCATGATCGGGCTGCCGATGTCTGGGAGAGTCCCATGTTCGAACTCGCGGTCCTACTGATCTTCCCGGCGATGATGGCGTTCGCGGCGGCGAGCGACCTCTTCACCATGACCATTTCGA
>CAZPMD010000021.1:30601-47769 GCA_964587395.1 uncultured Hyphomicrobiales bacterium | reverse complement strand
AGTCGAAGAAAGCGTCCCAGGCATCCTCGGTGATGTCCCGTCCGGTCAGCGCATGGACCGTGATGCCTTCGACGGCGAGGGCCTCGCGCCGCTCGGCGAGCGTCAGGCCTGCCAGCCGGTCGCCGTCGGCGAGGTTGAACCCGAGGGTGAAGACGTCGGCCCTCCCGGCGAGCACCACCGCCGAGAGATGCGGGTCGGTGGCAAGGCCGCGCGCCGCGTCGAGCAGCGCCGTCATGGCCGCGACCGACAGGAGATTGCCGGGTGTCGGCCCGTCGAGGCGGATGGTGGCGATGCGCCCCGTCGTCTCGACGCTGACGCCATGGGTGTCGGTGGCCATTGTGCTCTCCCTCCCTGCCCGGGGCGGCGGCTGGACAGGGGCGCCGCGCCCGCTCACCGCAAGGCTAGCATGGCGGATGCGGCGGTCAGCCCCGGCCGGAGGGGGGCAGCTTTGGCGGGGGAGGGGCAGCGGGAGGGAGGAAGATGGAGAGAGCGACGGAGAGGCGGCGCCCGGTCAGGCGCCGCGATACTGCTCGTCGGTCACCGGCTCCATCCAGTCGACATGGCTGCCGTCGAGCGCCTCGTGGATGGCGACATGGGTCATGCCGGTCGTCGGGCCCGCGCCGTGCCAGTGCTTCTCGCCCGGCGGGATCCAGACGCTGTCGCCGGCGCGGATGATCTCGATCGGGCCGCCGAGCTTCTGCACGAGGCCGCAGCCGGAGGTGATGAACAGCGTCTGCCCGAGCGGATGGGTGTGCCAGTTGGTGCGCGCGCCGGGATCGAAGCGAACCACGGCGGCGCGCACGCGGGCCGGCGCCGACGCCTCGACGATGGGGTCCTGCCACACGTTGCCGGTGAACCAGGCGGCCGGAGGCCGGCGCGACTCCGTCTCGCCGCAGCGCGTGATGTCCATGTGTCTCTCCCTGAAGGTTTGCCCGCTGCCTGTGTCGGCGCGGGATCGTCGACCGGTGAGGATAGGGGTGTGGCGCGGCGCGGCAAGGGGGAGGGTCTGGAAACGATCAGGCGACCTTCTTCGGCCGGCCACCCTTGCGGCCATTGGTGCGGGCCGCCGTCGCCTTTGCCGGCGAGCGCGCCTTGCCGCCCTTCGCGCCCATCAGGGCGGCCATCCAGCGCTCGGAACCGAGCCGCCCGGCAAGAAGGCCAGCGATGGAGAGGTCGGCGTCGAGCTTCTCCCAATGCAGCCCGAGCGGGCTGACGGTGACGGCGGCGAGGTCCTCCGGCGAGGCGCCGGCGAGGCCCTGGGCGTCGTCGGGACGGAAGGCGATGTCTATGCCGGTGTCGAGGGCGACGACGATCTTCTTCGAGCGCCGGTCATAGCGCGCGGAGAGCGGTCGCGGGCCGGCCTTGGCGGCGGCACGGTTCGCGGCTTCGAATTCGGCGTCAGTAAGCGCCATGGATGATCCTCCAACGCCGGCAGAGATCGGCGAGATGGGCTTCGATGTCGGCCTTGAACCGGCCGAGTTCGCGGCGTGCGAAGCCGTGGTTCTCGCGCAGCACGACCGGTCCGTCGGGGCAGTTCAGCTCGAAGACCGCCTCGTTGCCGTTGCCGATCAGATGCACATGCGAGGGCCGATGGTCGTCAGGATAGACAACCACGCGGAAGGCCCCGATGCGCATCACCGTCGGCATGGGTGGGAGGCTAGCAAGAACCCAAGCGGTTAGGAATACCTTGGCAGCGTTATGCGCTAGTACTTTATATGAAGCATGTGCCGATCAAAATCGTACGTATCCGAAGAGGCCATAAGCTGATATACTTCGAATTGAGAGTTGCACTTTTGAAGTATGCTAATTGTCTGCAATATGTCGTTCTCGGCCGTTCTGCAGCCAAAAATGATTTCAAATGGCTCAAGACCCGACAGTTGGAAGTGTGTACGAGCTGAATCGGGTCTAACAATTCGATATTCGCACTCGTATTTCCAGTCCGCATATTTATCGAAGAACATGGGGCGAAAATGCTCGTTCCACTGCGGCTCGAATGGGTGAAGGGCATGTCCGGTCCAAAACGATGACGCCGATATTCTAGCCCGGCTCGTGACATATCGAACCGGTTCAACGATAAAATTCCGAGCCGACTTCGTAAGTCGAAACCGAATGCAGATGCCAGTGTGTCCGTTGCCATAGTGCGACCACAAGAGTTGACTGTTCCAAGTCCCGGATAGGCAGTATACGCCGGTCGCGTCGAGAAGGTGATTGATAGATGATCGGACTGATCTATCGATGGTGGTCTTGATCAGCTTGCCATTGGATTTTTTTGGTAGTTGTTTCAGCTGCATGATCCGAAAAAAATCGTCGTCCGGTATCGTTTTTGGATCAATTTTGTCAATGTGAATCTGACGCTCTCGATATTGCGACAATCGAAGGTCAGCCTCGATTATGGGGGCTATATCGAACGGGTCGTTGAAATCCGATCTACGCGAAAGCCATATCTTATTTTCGGCAAACAGTGATCTTATGTTGTCGAATGTATGCTCGTTTCCAAACGACATTATCTTGTTCAATATAGGAAAGGCCGCCGTATTGGCGGCCTCTCCGTAGAATTTATCCCAGCTTGTGGAGCGACGCATAACTTGGCACCAAAACACCGGATTTTAGGCCGATTTGCGAAGCATATAGAGGCGCAAAGGACCCATAACGTGCCACGGCTTTTGTTCAAGGATGAACCGGGCTTCGACCAGCGCAGCCAAAAGGTGTCACCAAAATCTCAGTTTCGGGGTCGCAAAACGCAGAAAACGCCCGCGTGATGCGCGAGCGTTTTCGGGGGGGCGGAATCCCGCGATCAGATTTCGCTTCGTCGATAGATCGAGGCGTGGACGATTTTTGGATCGAAGGCCGGAGAGACCCCGCGCTGATCCAGGTCCTTTTTCACGCGCAGGAAATGCTGTTTTCGTTCCGCCGCCAGGTTGTGAAGTGTGACGTAGGCCCGGGCGAAGGTGTCGACAGCCTCGGTTGGAATGACATCGAGCGTCACGCGGTGGACTGGATGACGGGCCGGGACTGTTGGAACGATGCCGTTCTCGATGAGAGCGTTCGCCACCCGGTCGCTGAGCGAGAACCGCTGGACGAAGTCACGTTTGGTCAGGCCGGGTAGTGGCTCCCCTCGGGTGAGCGCCTTCAGCGTCTCCAGTTCGATATAGATGGCCATGAAACCAGCCAGCCCCGCGACCAGCTGAACAGGCAATCTCTCGGAGCGGATGTGCTCGATGGTCTCGAGGAACTTGCAGTTCGCCCGCTTCGTTGCCGCAACAATGTCGAACCATCCAGGGGAGGGGGCCTCGACCCGCTTAGCGGACATGCCCAGGGATTTGAGGAACTCGTCTGCCGTTCGGCGCGCATAAAGGCGTTCGACGCTGTTCGTCGCGAAGATCGGGGGCAGAAGGCCGCCATCGATCAATAGCGCCGTCTGGACGCGCGGGCAGTTCAGGTAGCTTTGCAGGTCTTTCGGGCCGAGCGCGTCCCGAAGGTCATGCAGGTCGCGTTCGAGTGGCTTGAACTCGATCCTCGCCCTGCCTGCGGCAAATGCGTCAGCAGACACGATTCCGGCATCCACGAGCGTGCGGCTGAGAGTTGTCGCGTGCAGGCCGAACGCCTTGGCGGCGGTCGCGATCGTCACGAACTTTGTGTCGTGCTTTTCACCGAGGACGACCGACTCCAGGGGAAGGGGCACTTCTCCGACCACTTGCGCGCGGACCACATCGATTAGCGGCTTGAACACCTCGGGCTCGGCATCCCGCGACAACCAATCCCAGAAGGCACGGCCGTAGATCGCCTGCGGGCCCGCGACATTGGTCCCCTCGAACGAACCGTAGAGTTCGGACAAGCGGTAGCGCAGCGCCTCCGGCGACCGAATGGCGTCAAACCCTTGCCCGCCGGCCACAGCCAACTGGTCGTCGTTGAGGGTCTCGAAGCGGATGTCGCGGCCGTAAACCAACGTACTCCCGAGGCTCTCTGCGAAACGGGCGACAGCCCACGGCTCCAGTTGATCAAGGAAGGGATTGCGGTCACCGGTGCCCGTCAGGCGGTCCGCCAGATATGTTTCGAGAGGAGAGGCATCCCTTCGCACGGGCTCAGCTTTAGGGGCTGTGCGCATGGCGAGAACGATGTCATGGGCGCGTGCCAGCGCCGGCTTCGCCTCACGGAGAACGATGCCGTGTTTCGGGCAGGTCCTGATCGAGCGGCAAAGCCAGATTGCGCGACCGTAGGCGGCCGCATGGGGGAGCAGACGCGGTGGAGCCTCGTCAATGTCATCGGCGACACAGGCGGGGCACCAACGAAGCGTCTCGCGCAGCAGAGAAGACTTCGGCCACGTGTGCCCCATAAGCGCATGATTGGCGCCCGTCCGACGCGGCGTCGACCACTCCAGCGCATGGAAATCGCAGCCGCCGATCTTGGCAATCTGTTGGAGGGCGGCCTCGTCGCCCGCCACCACGTCGGCAGAACCGACGCCGATGTCGTAGAGGTATTCATGCATGTGGCGCAGGAGGCGCACCCCGAGGCGGCCGACGTAAGAGAAGGCCGTCTCGAAGGGCTTGAGCGCGAGGTGTAGAGCACTCATCTGCGGGCCCTCCTCGGTCGGCCGCGCTTCGCCTTCGGACGGTCCTCCTCGTCGTTTTCGGCAGTAGTCCGCCGCGATGGGTCGATGGCGAGGAAGTCAATCGCAACGAAGGGGTTGAGATCGCCACCGACATCACGGTCGCGGGCATAGACCTTGGCGAAGCTCTCTCGCGTGAGGAGATTTCGGCCAGCACGCAGTTCCAGCTCGATCGCATCGATGATCAGGCTTACTCCGAGACCGAATGTGCGCCCGCCATGGGTGATCCGCTGAGGTAGGCGATCAGCATCGACCCAGCCCATCTCAAGGCCGGCCTTCGCGCACAACACGCGAAGGTTCGTCCCCATGGCGAAGGAGTCCTCGTCCACCGAAAGGCGCTTCGCCTGGACATAGACCGTGCGCTCATGAAGCTGGTCGTCGCGGCCAAAAACCTCGGCCACGCGTTCAGTGCCGGTGAGCACCAGCACCACCTTGTGAGGGTCCTGAACGAGGAGTTTCAGAGCATCCAGGGTCCGGGTGATGGTTATGTCACCGCCCGAGGTCAGCAGGTGCTGAGCTTCGTCAACATGAAGCACAAGGGTTTCGGCCGCACCGAGACCCGCTTTGACCATGTCAAGGAAAGCCTGCTCGTCCATCTGACGTCGGGTGAATGGCTGTCCGAGTCTGTTAATGACACTGACGCCCAGCGTTTTGACTGAAGCTGGGGAGGGGGCCACAACCGAAACGACCTTTCCCTTTAAGCGCTCGTCAGAGAGCAGCTTGGCGATGGTCTTCGTCTTACCGACGCCGGACGGGCCCAGGATCGCGATGATCAGCTTGCGGGCGCCCGTCGCGTGATTATTGAGCACGCTGTCCAGGGCGGTTTTTGCCTTTTCATCCAGCGGCGAGCGGATGTGGAGGGCCCGCAGGGCTGCCACGATTGCGTTGACGTCCAACTCTGGTTCCGTCGACATTTCAGATGAAGATGTCGTCATTGTCGGCATCCTTTGGATTGGGATTGAGATCCGGCAATTCTGATCCTGACGGGTTGCCGAGGCGCTCGTTGCGATGGTGCTTCCGCAATGGCTTGGCACTTGGCGTCTCGGACATCGCGGCTGGTTCGCCAGGAATGACGGGACCGTCCGTCGGGCTCACAGCGGTTTCGCCGATTGGCCCCTCGGATATCGCGCTAGCAGTGAAATTCCCGCCCGTAGGAAAGCGGATGCCGAAGATATCGGTAGGTTCAGAAGCAGCCAGTACCGGATCGCCAACAACGCGGAAGCCCAAACCAAGGGACTTCTCCCATCGCGCGATTTCCTCTTCGCTTGCGCGATACTCGAGCAACTCGGCACGTCCCCGTGAAGCCTCGATAATCTGGCGAGTATCGGCCCGCGCTCGCGCGATCACATCGCGATGAATCTCGCGGTTTTCACCAACTCGCCGCCGTACTTCAGCGAGGACTTGCTGCCACTGAACTAGATTGAGACCCTCTGCAAGACCGGGAATGCGCTGGGTCACACTGACCCATCCCGCGTCGATAAGCACCGAAACCTCGTCGAGATCGTCTACATCAACGCAGACTTCCACGTCGCTCCTGTCGTGCCTACGAAAATGCTCCGCAAGCTCGGGCGAGTTATAGTCGATGCCCATGAATGTTACGCCCGTAGGTCCAAGCCTACGGGTTATGCGCCGCCCCCATGCCAACCGGCGCATCGCAGGTGTCGGTGGAGGTGGCACACCATAACGAGCAGCGCACAAGGCCCACTTTTGAAGGGGTGTGTATCCCGCAATGCCCTCATGGTCTGAATTATGGTACTCATCAACAATGTATCGAACAATTATATAAATGATTTCATCGACAGTTAAGCTTGCAAATGCCTTCGAATTGTAGTCACCGCGAGATTTGGCGTCGGAAAACGTTTTCCCGGGAAGAGTGCCAATCAAATCGACATGGATGCGTTCAAAGAATCGCTCCATGGTTGCGCGCTGATCGGCCTTTCCAGCAACGGTATATTGTAGCTCGCTGCCACTCGCGAGGACCGCAGAATGAAATTCGTATGCGAGAAACTGCGAGCCGTTATCGACCACGATCAATTCTGCGCCGCAGGCAAAATTCCATGTTGTTGCGCAATCAAAGCATTCTGCAATAGAAGTTTTGTCGCGACCGATGAGGCTCAGTGCTTTGATGGCAGAATCGGTCTCAGGCGCGTGGCAAAGATGAAGTCCTAAAATTACCTTGGTCGCCACATCGATGAAAGTCACAAGCGAGAAACGGGCCTTTCTAGCGGCTGCCCTCTGTTCTGCAGTCAGATGCCGCCACAGATCATGACGGACCAGAAGGGCGAATGCGTGGAGATTCCATTCGTCGCCCTCAACTCGCTCGCCGATCCGCTGCGCCATTGGACCTGCGCCAAATGACCCAAACTTCTTGTCAGCTGCCTCACGCCCCTCCCTGGCAACGCATACTCGGTACGCATCCATTGAATCGATGATGCGATCCAGGAATTTTTCCGATGGCAATGGAAATGGAGTTTCCCCGCGCGCTTCACGTTCCGCGTTGGCTTTGCGTAACGCTGTGTCGACATCTTCGTACACCGCTTTTCGCGTCGGCCGGGTGCGCTGAAGGTAGTTTTGGGCGACCTGCCGGACCAACTGGCGGACCTGCGGGTCGATCTTCAGGAGACGGTTTCCGCGATGAGAGGTTCGTGAACATAGGCCGGCGGCCCGCTGCCCACCGTCTTCGTACATTTTGACCCAACGCAGCAGCGTGCGAGGAGAGTTGTGCAAAATCTTCTCGATGTCTCGCGACGAAATCTCCTTGGTGGCTCCATTGGATAGCTTTTTTGCGCCAATGCTGAGCAAGAGCGCGCGATAATCCTCGTGACCTTGGATGGCAGCAATCGCTTGCTTGAGGCCAGCATTGCTGCGGGACCACCTATCGGCTTTCTCCCCGTCGAGAAAAAAAATAACCCACGCGTGACGCCTGCAAACTTCCAACCGCTCATGAACTGGCAGTTTCGAAACAGCAAGATTGTCCAGGGGAGAGCCATCACGCCCCAGCCTCTTGTAGAAATTGTGCGCGACTTCGAGCTCTCCGCGCTGAAGAACTGTGAGAAGCGTGTCATCGCTCACTGACAGATGAAGTGATTTGTCGGCAACGGAAATCAGCTCGTAGCCGCCTTCGACGCGCGTGGCACCGGTGTACTCATTGATGCCGATTTTGACCTTGTCATTCGGCTTGAGGGGGAGCGGAGGCGGCTTGGTCATCTTAAATGCCTGTCCGGACAAAAAAGGCCGCTCCGTGGGGAGCGGCCTTTAGATCAGTGGGGACGACGAACGCGAGTGCGGCCGATCTCGAGGTGAGCGCATTCAACCTCAAGGTGACCGGCCTTGATCGCGCGGAGGGTTGCTCGAAAGCCTTGCCCGTCCAAGGGTGGCAGTGCCCGTGCGAACTCGTCCAGCGTCACCGCGCTTGTGAGACGTTCAGCCACGCCAATCGCAGCGCGGTCAGCTGCCAGTGCAGCGACGGCCGCGCTGGAATAGTCACGGCAGGCGCTCGCGATGGCCCGGTTGAGCTTGCGCTGAGCCTCAGTGAGCGCGCGATCGGTCACGAGGATCACAGCATCTGCAACATTAGGTGGTACAAAAGTTGCGATGCGTTTCAACTCGGCGAAGAACTGCTTGGCTTGAGCCAGCTCCCATGGCTTGACCGCAATTGCGAGCTTCACTCCATCCGCCATCTCCACAAAGAGGTCGAAGGTGTGGGTCGCATGCTCGTTGAATGCATTGATGAAGCTTACGCGCGGATACTGCTCGCGAAGAGACTTGACGGTAGGCATTGCCATCAGTGCGTTCGCGACGTGGCTTTCCAGCGACGACTCCGTGAACAGCTTGTAGCCATCATGCACGACAACGTGTCGGCAGCTGGCGTTCGACGACTGATGGATCTTGCGGTGCCCGCGGCTATCTTTGGGCATGTGAAGAACTTCAGGCATGGTTGTTCGCTCCTTCGATTGGGCGAGGCAAAAGGGGGCCAATGACTGCAGAGCAGCCGGCCGTCGTTCTGGATTTGGGTGTCTAGACGCGCTGTGCGTCGTAGAGCGCCTCATTGATCAGCGCCTGGAGCGAGCGCTCCAGTTTGGCCCAGTCGTTCAACAGGTCGTCGAGCGACAGGAGCACAGAGCGCGGGTCGTTGAACTTGAGCTGCTGCTCAAGCTCGCGCGTCACGGCTATTCGGAGATTGGTCGCGATGTCTGCCGTCGTGCGGCTGCTGCCATCGCCCGTTAGGAGAGTGGACATGAGTCCTCCTTTCCTCGGCGGAGAGACGGTTGACCAATCCCGTGGGACTGGTACCGTCTCTCCGTCGAGACTCATCGATGTGGGTCTGGCTGAAGGACCGCAAAATCTAGCAGCCGAGACCCGGCGAATGGCCCATCACTCGCTTAGAGCGGGTGGTGGGCATTTGTCGTTGGCGAACCACCAGCAACCTCTTCAGGGTGCCGTATCCGGACAGGATGGCAATCCCCCTCGTGCCGATGAGGCGGTTCAAAACAACGGGTTAGCCCCTTGTCGCGATTCCCGATTGTTGGTGCCGATGATGAATCGCGATCGGTTCGCTGCCGTACCGCTCGGTACGATTCGCGGGACATGAAATGCAAAAAGGCCGCAGAATCACCGCGAGTGAGCGCAGTAGCAGCATAAAGGAGAGCCGCGCTTTGGCAGCAAGGTGGCAGCAATCACTGCTGGCCCTATCACTCGCGAGTCTACCCCATCGGGGGCGAAATTATTGCAAAGCTGTTTTTCCAATTCGGCAAATATACGGCTGTGCAAACTCTGCCGATTTGTCGGCGCAATCGAATGGGTACGGATTTGACGGCTCGAAGTTTAATCAACTGCGTTGGCGATCCTTGATCGACAACGATCAACATAGCCGAGACGCATCCAAAGCCAAGCGCACCTGTGGATGACCCACCGGGCTCTCAGCCGCCGCGAGAAAGTCTCACAGGTTTATTTTGCTTCGCGCGCGTGTCTTTTGCCCTCAAGGTTCTTTTCGAGCCCCTCCGTCGCGCAGGCCCACTGGCCTTATGGAGGCCTGCTTCGCGCCTCTATTGCTGACCTTCGACGCCCTGCAGCAAGCCGACATTGCGGGGGCGCGACCCGACGAGATAGCGCGAGCGTGCTGCTTCGATGAGCCAACCTCCGCATTATCTCGCTGCCTGATGACGAACCCAAGAGCGGCAATCTGGGCATACGCGCGTGGGGCACCGGCATAAGAGCAGCTGTGGGAGAGTTGCATCGGCACCCACCGCATTGACCGAACCGCGTGCGGGTTGGCCGCACGACCCTGATAGATCGACGAGTTCAGCCCGCCCAACGCGTCGACCAACTCCACTCCCCGGTAGTGGACCGTCGTTTCTGGAATGGTGTGGCCGTTGGCGCCGGGTAGCAGTGAACCCGCGGCCGGCAGGCTGCGACATCAGAACCCGTAGGGGCCGGGCATCTGTCCGTCTGTGGCCATTCCCTTTCGTGCCAAGCCTGCCTATTGGTGCCCGCCCTGATCCGGCGTTCCCGCGCCGATCGCTCCGAGCCGCGAGGCCATGGCGCCACCCCACCAGAACCACGCCCTCGGCATCGCCATGATGCTGCTCGGCTTCTTCCTCTTCGCTGCCAATGACGCGCTGGGCAAGTGGCTGCTGGCCACAGCATCCGTCGGCCAGCTCATGCTGGCGCGCGCCGTCGTCGGACTGTCGGTGGTCGGGGGGCTTCTCGCGCCGGCAGGACTCCAGCCGCTGCGCACCCAGCCGCGGATCGGGCTGCAGGTGGTACGCGGCTTCCTGTCGGCGGCGGAATCGGCGCTGTTTTTCTGGGCGCTGACCTTCCTGCCGCTCGCCGACGTGATGACCTACTATCTCGCTGGCCCAATCTACGTAACGGCGCTGTCGCCCTGGTTGCTCGGCGAGCATGTGGGCTGGCGGCGATGGCTCGCCGTCATCGTCGGCTTCATCGGCGTTGTCATCGCCATCCAGCCCGGGCAGGAGAGCTTTTCATGGGGGGCACTCGCGGCCCTCACCGGCAGCTTTGCCTATGCCTGCTTCATGGTCGCGACCCGCAAGCTGGCGGCGACAGACGCGCGTGTCCTCATGGGCTGGCAGCTCGTCGCGGCGCTCGCCGTCGGCCTTGCATTGCTGGCGGTGCAGGGCTGGAACCCAGTCCGCCCGGTCGACCTTGCCCTGATGGCTGTGCTGGGACTCGGCTCCCTCCTCGGCAATTCCTGCGTCAATATCTCTCTGAAACTCGCGCCAGCCGCTGTGGTCGTGCCGTACCAGTACTCTCTCATCATCTGGGGCGTGCTGATGGGCTATCTCGCCTTCGGCGAGGTAAGCGACATGCCGACCTTCATCGGCGCGGCCATCATCATCGCGGCGGGCCTGTTCATTTTCTTCCGCGAGCAGCAACTGCGCCGGCACGCGGTCAGCTCACCGAAGCCCTGACTCAGGCCCATGCCTCCGGCTCCTGGTTGAGCGAGGCGGTCCGCGTCTCCAAGGTGAGGGCGGCGACACCACCAGGTTGATGATAGCCTCGAAACGCTTCGGCTAAGTTGGCTTAAACAATCCCCACTCGCGCCCATATCGTGCATGAAATCACCGCGATGAGCCCCATTCAATGGAGCCCTGCCCCCACGTCAGGCTGCGTCCGCGCAACGCCTGCGAGCCCACTCGGCGGCGCCGATGATCCCGGAGCAGTCTCCCGTGACGCCAGTCAGGATTCGGCTTCTGGACAGCAGGAACGGCCAGGTGAAGTCTCCCAAGTGTGCAGTCACTCGGCTCGTGAGCAGATCGCCGGCCAGCGCAACACCGCCCGAAAGAATGCACGCTTCGAGGTTGAGCGCATTGATGAGCGCTCCAGATGCCTGAGCGATCCGACGGCATATTAGATCGACAACTTCTCGGGCGACTGGATTGCCTGCAGACATCAAACGGCAAATTTCTAGCGGGGTCGTATGAGGCGCCCCGCCCGCCATCGCGTATGCCTTCGTAAACGCGCCTGCCGAGGCAAAATCTTCCAGCGTTCGGTTCCCCCGAGCCGCGTCGTGGAGGACTATCGCGCCCAGTTCGGGCGGCACGCCATCCTCGCCGGTGATCAGCCTGCCGTCGATCGCGATGCCGCCGCCGACGCCGGTGCCCAACGTGATCACGCAGAAGCGCCGCAGACCGCGCCCTGCCCCGAAATGCAGTTCGCCGAGCGTCGCCGCGCTCCCGTCGTTGATCGTGGCCACCGGCAGGTTCGTGCGCTGCTTCAGCGCAAGCGCCAACGAACGGTTCCTAAGAAGCGGAACGTTCGCCGTGCCGTCGACCATCAGTCCGTCCATCGGGCGAGCATGCCCGGGCGCAGCCAGCCCGATCGATCCGGCTTGAAGCCTTGTCACGGCCTGCGCCGATACGATCGCATCGGCCAGCGTGTCGGCGATTTCCTCGAATGACGACATCGAGGCGTAGGCGATGTTGCTGCGCCCCAAAATGGTGCCCTCGGAGGTCACGAGCCCAAGCTTGATCGTCGTGCCACCGATATCGATTCCGATGGCAGGCTGGGTCATGGCCGCGCGTCCGTCTTGATGGCAAGCGCTGCGGAGAGCCCGCCGTGCCGCATGTCCTCCGGCTTCAGTCCCCGCGTCTCGGCGAGTCGCACGGCAAGCCACTGGAAGGGGACGATCAGGCAGGGTGGCGCCCACCGCGAGCCCGCACCCATGCCAGGCAGGTTCGCCGCGTCGATCGCCAAGACCTTGCAGCCGCGCGAAGCCATGACCGCCTCGACAAGCCGAGCTTCAGCCAGTTCCGCCTCGCTATCCGCAAGGATGAAGGTGACGGAGCGCTCCGTAAGACCGTGAAGGCGGCCATGGAGCAGCTCCTCGGTCGGATAGGCCGCGGTGGGAACTCCTGCCATCTCTGATATCTTCAAGGAGGCTTCGAGCCCGATGCCGTGATTGCCGCGGCGGCCGGCAAAGACGATCTGATCGACGTCGGCAAAGTTTCGCGCAAGCGTCTCGGCCCAGTCGCGACAGGGCTCGATGAGGGGCGCGAGATCGGTGCCCTGCGGCAGAGGCACGGGCGGCGCGCCCAGGGTTTCTGCGAGCGCGGCCAGCATGACGAGCGAACCTATAAAACCCTTGGTCTTCGGCCCAACCGGCTCATTGCCCACCGGCATGGCGAGGACGGTCGCTCCGGTCCTGCCGAGGGGCGCCTTGGGCGAAGCCGTGATGGCGAGCGTCGGGAGGCCCGCATCGGCTGCGGCCTTCGCTGCCGCGATCGATGTGGCGCTGGCGCCGCTCTGCGACAGAACGATCACCAGTGGTCGCGATCGGATATCACCGAGCTCAGCGACGAAGTCCTCGGGCCCGTGAACGATCACAACGCCTCGGCGGCTCGCAACGAAGCGGGGCCGGCTAGCTACAAGCGCATTGAATGAGGAGCCAGAACCGACCAGCGCGATACCGTCAAAGGCATCTGGCCACCACGATGCGGGAAATGCACGCGCCGCTGCGAGGCAGCGGTCGAGCGCCTCTGGCTGTTCGCGGATGAAGGCAGGGATCGGCATGGCTCAGCCCTTGATGCCGCCCTCGGTCATCCCCGAACGGTACAAGCGCTGGATGATCGCGAAGGGCAGGGCGATGGGAATGGACAGGAGCACGGCCGCCGCCATCAGGCGGGCATAGTCGATCTGGTGCTGGCCGAGCAGGTAGAACATCAGCACGGGCGCGGTCTGGGCGCGCTCGGACGTCGTGTAAAGCAGGGCGAAGATGTACTCCTGCCACGACAAAACAAAGGCGAAGATGCCGGCGGTCACGATGCCCGGCATGGCGAGCGGCAGGATGATGCTGCGCAGGATGCCGAGATCGCTGCACCCGTCGATCCGCGCCGCCTCCTCGATCTCGACGGGGATGTCGCGCAGCGATGTTGCCACCATCCAGGTGCAGACCGGCAGCGTCACCGACAAGTAAGCGAAGATCAGCCCCGGAATGGTGTTCAGAAGCCCGAGCGCTTGCAGGATGATGTAGAAGGGGACGAAGAACACCATTGGCGGGAAGAACTGCGACGCGAGGATGCCGACGAGTATGCCGCGCCCGCCGCCCCGGACGAGCCGGGTCAGGCCGTAGGCTGCCGGCACTGAGAGGATAAGGCTAATCCCGGTTACCGCGATCGAGACGACGGCGCTGTTGAACAGCGAGCGGAGGAAGCGCGCGTCGCCGAGGACCGCCGCATAGTTCTCCAGCGTGACAGTGCGGGGGATCCAGCGGATCGGCCACGCTACCACGTCCGCTATCGGCTTCAGGCTGGTCACCACCATCCACGCATAGGGGAACAGGACGAAAATCGTGGTGGCGGCCAACATCGCTTGGGCGCCGATCTGGACGAGGCGGCCAGAGCGTTCCATCAGTCCCTTGCTCCGCGTGTGGGATCGGCGACCTTCAGATAGGCGATGGTGACGGTAAGAATGGTCACGAACAGGATCAGCGAAGCGGCCGCAGCCATGCCGAAGTCGAAGGAATCGAAGGCGACCTTGTAGATGTACAGGCCCATCACCTCGGTGGCGCGCAACGGGCCGCCGCCCGTCATGATGATGGACAGCGTGAAGGCGTTGAAGGCCCAGATGCCTGAGAGCAGGACGGCGGTTGCGATCGAGGGGGCGAGCAGCGGGATGATGATGTAGCGCAGCGTGTCCACCCGGCTTGCGCCATCGATGGTGGATGCCTCGATCAGCTCGCGCGGAATTCCCTGCAGCCCCGTGAAGAGGGTGATGGCAACGAGTGGGAAGAACTTCCACGTGTTGGCGAGCATCAGCGAGAACTGGGCGAGGCCAGGCGAAGCAAGCCAGGCGATCGGGCTCTCGATCAGGCCGAGCCGCATCAGCATGTCGTTCAGCACGCCGAGATCGGGGTGGTAGAGCCACAGGAAGACGACGGCGACAATGACGAAGGACGACACCCACGGCACCATCACCACGGCACTGTAAAAGGCGCGCAGGCTGGTCACAGCGTTGAGGGCGAGCGCCACCGCCATGCCGAGCGCAATTTGCATCGCGACATTTCCGGCGACCCATATCAGCGTCACCGATACAGCGTTCCAGAAGCCGTCCTGGGCAATGAGGTTCGTGAAGTTCTGCGCGCCGACGAAGCGCCACGCATCGCGCATGGCGTCGTATTTGAAGAAGGCCAGCCCCGCATTGTAGAGGGCGGGCAAGATCACAGCCGCGGCCAGCACGAGGACGAGCGGCGTTGCGAACAGATAGCCCCGGACTGTCGGGCTTGCCGTCATGCGCTCAGCCCTTGATGGCCTGCCAGGTGCCCGACTGCGCCGAGGCATATGCGGCGTCCATGATCCGGTTGACCACGACGCCATCGGCGAAGGTCACTTTGGGCTTCGCACCCTTAGCGATACATTCGACGAAATGGCGGATCTGGTCGTAATAGCCGTAGCGCCAGTACTCGTCGACGGTCGGAAACAGCCAGCCGCGATCGTGCTCGACCTTCTCGGAAATGTAGCGCTGCACCTGGTTGCGGGCGAAGACCTTGATCGGTTGGGATAGCCCGGAGCGATCGTAGCTGACCATCCCCTCCGACCCGGAAATCTCCAGCGTCACCTGCATGCCACCGCGCTGGATCCAGGAGGCTTCGCACTGGCCGAGGGTCCCGCCGGGGTACTTGAGGAGCGCCAGCGAGATGTCGTCGCAGTCGGTGTCGTGGTGCAGGGTCGGCGCGTGGCAGAGCACTTCGGTGGGGGTCTCCCCCAGCATCATGTTGAACACGGCGATGAGGTGGCAGCCCATGTCCATGAGCGAGCCGCCGCCAGATTCCTCTCGTTTCCAGAACCAGGGCGAGTGCGGGCCGAAATGCGCCTCGCGCCCACGGATCCAGAGCGGCTTGCCGATGGTACCGGCTGCCACAATGTCGAGGATCTCGCGGAAATCCGGCGCGTAGATCATGTTCTCGCCATAGGCATGGATAACGCCGGCCTTCTCCACCGCGGCGAGCATTTGAAGCCCCTCCGCCTCGGTCATGCCGAGCGGCTTCTCGCAGAGAATGTGCTTGCCGGCCTCTGCTGCGAGCAGGCCGTATTCAAGGTGCCGATTGTTTGGCAGGCAGAGGTCCACCGCATCGAAGGTGGGACCGGACATCAGTTCGTCCCAGCTCGTCGCCGCATGGCCGATGCCGGTGCGGCTGGCAAAGGCCTTCGTCTTCTCTGCATTGCGGCCAAGGACCGCCACGACCTCGACACCTTCAAGGCGTGCGTAGACCTGCGCGCGGAATTCCGCGATGAAGCCAGTGCCCAGCATGGCAACGCGCACCGGATTGCTCGTCATCGGGATCATCCTGTCTGCCGCCCCGGCGCTGCGCCGGAGCGGGTCAAAGTTCGTGCGGACGACGCGCCAGCGTCAGGCAACGAGGCTGTCGATCTTCCGTGACGCATCGGCCGCAGCCTTGTCGGCGTCGGCCCGACCGCCGAGTACCTGCTGCACGGCGTCGCCCACCGCATCGGCGATTTCGGTGAACTTGTCGGTCACGGTGAACGGGACGGCGGCCGGGATCGCCTCCACCCACGGCTTGTAGGCATCGGTCGCGAAGCGTGGATCGCGCGCCGCCGATTTGCGACCTGGGAGCGTGACCACGCTCTTCGCCATGTTCTCCGGCTTCAAGAGGAAATCGACGAACTTGAACGCCGCCTCCTGGTTACGGCCGCCCCTGAACAGCGTGTAGTACCAAGACGAGGTCAGGTAGCGCGGCGTCTTGCCGGCCGCCGGCGGCAGCTGTGCTACCGACCATTTGAGGTTCGGCGCCTGCTCGCGGAGAGAGCCCTGCCGCCACGGCCCATCGATGATCATACCGGCGCGGCCCGTCATGAACAGCTGGTTCACGTCGTTGAGGCCGTTGGCCATGGCAGAGGGCTGGGCCGCCTTATGCTTCACGAGCAGGTCCGTGTAGAAGCGTAGGGCCGCCACCGATTCCGGCTGGGCGAAGGCCGATTTCTTGCCGTCCGGCGTCAGAAGGTCGCCGTGGAAGGCGTAGAGGAAGTTGATGTAGCGGCTGATCAGGCTTGCATCCTTCGCGCCGATCAGGCCCCAGCCATAGACGCCGCCGCCGGTGATCTTGGTGGCGGCCACCGCCAGCTCATCCATGGTCTTCGGGAAGGCCGTGATGCCGGCCTTCTGGAAAAGCTCGGTGTTGTAGTAAACCAGCCACGGATCGATCCGGTCCGGCACTGCGAAGATCTTGCCTCCGACGGTGGCGCCCCGCCACGGCTCCTCGAACCAGTCGGCGCGGTCGAGGGTACCTGCCTGGGTCGTGATGTCGGAGAGCAATCCAGGCGCCGCCATTTCCGGCACCCAGCGGCCGTCGACATAGGCGACATCCGGCGGGTCGCCCGCGCGCGCTGAGACGACGAGGCGCTGCCGCAGAACCGGGAACGGCAGCGAGATCAGCTCGATCTTCACGTTCGGGTTCTGCTTCTCGTACTCGGCAAAGATGCCGGTCACCGCAGCCTGCTGCGCGCTGGTGTCCCAGGCGGGGTAGGCGATCTTGAGGGTCGTCTGACTTTGCCCCCGCGCTGGCGCGGCAAGCGTCGCGGCGGCA
>CAZPMD010000021.1:13649-30591 GCA_964587395.1 uncultured Hyphomicrobiales bacterium | reverse complement strand
TCCGAGGGCGGAACGTCGCGTCAATGCGGTCATGTTTGCCTCCTCTGATGGCCGTGACGTTCAGGCGCGCGGGCGCGCGACCGGCGGCACGTATGTTTCAAGCTCGGGATCGGGGAAGGTAACGGTGCGGCCGAGTTCGGCGGAGCGATAGAGGGCCATCAGCATCTCGACCACCGCCAAGCCGTCATGGAACGTCTCGTCCGGCATGCGGCCGGCGCGGAAGGCCTCGACGAAATGCCGGTTCTCCAGCGTGTAGCCATAGATGCCGGCCTCGTCGTCGAGTACCGGCATCAGCCCCTGTTCGGCGTTCTGCTTCTCGACGAGATCTTCGCCGGCGCTGCCGGTGACCTCGCGCGACAGAAAGACTTTGAGGCCGGTGGAGAGCGAGTTGAACTCCATCGCATATTCAGGCCCGAGCAGTTCCAGCGTGATCCTGAGGCCAGGGCCGACATAGGCCCAGGAGGTTGTGGCCTCGATGATCGCCTCGTTGCCGTCGGGGTCGCGCAGGGTGATCAGCCCGCGGGCGAAGTCCTCCGCCGGGCGCGCGAGATAGTCGACCTCGCCGGCGGTGCGGGCGCTC
This sequence comes from uncultured Hyphomicrobiales bacterium, assembly GCA_964587395.1. Taxonomy (GTDB): domain Bacteria; phylum Pseudomonadota; class Alphaproteobacteria; order Rhizobiales; family Phreatobacteraceae; genus Phreatobacter. The sequence continues at coordinate 30,011 of CAZPMD010000021.1, read as the reverse complement.
AGGGCGGCCGCATAGGCCGGACGCTTCCACTTCAGTGTCGAGACCGTCGCGTTCGCACTGACGAGCGTCAACGAACCACGTGCTTCGCCGGGCTTCGTCAGAAGGAAGCGCGCGACCTCGACGGAGTGGCACATCATGTCGGAAAGCACGCCGCCGCCCTGCCGTTCGCCATCCCAGAACCAAGGTTCGTGCGGGCCGGAATGCTCCTCCGTGGCGCGAGCGAGATAGGGGCGGCCTGAATTGGGCACGGCGCGCCGCCAGACGATATCGCGGCCGCGTTGCACGGCGGTCGAGAAGAGCTGGTTCTCAAGATAGCCATGCAGCAGGCCGGCATCCTCGACGAGGCGCAACATCTCGCGCGCCTCGGCAACGGTCCGGGCGAGCGGCTTCTCGCAGGCAATCGCATAGACTGAGGTTGTGCCCGCCTTCCGGGCCGCGTGGATCTCGCGCATTGCGTCGAGGCGGGTGTGATTTGGGCTCGCGATCCAGATCGCATCCATATCCGCCGCGAGCATCGCCCTAAGGTCCGGGTAGGCACTGCAGGGGCCTAACCCCTGGGCATTGGCCTCGGCGGCGAAGGCCTCGCGGCGCTTCGCGGTGGCCGAGACAACGCCAGCCACTGTCACATTGCGCACGCCCAGCAAAGCGCGCAGATGGAACTGCGCCATGAAGCCCGCACCGATGAATCCGATCCTCAGAGGACCTGTCGTGCCAACCATGACCTTCGCACCGAATAGACTTTCCCCGACGGCGCCGAGGATTTATTCAATCAACTTGACTAAATCACCGAGCCGTTGTGCGCGCAAGGGGTGTGACGCATGGTGAGGGCAGTGACCGGCGGGACAAATCCAGGCCACGCTCGGCTGTTCAATCGCAGGGTTGTGCTGGAGACGATCCGGTTACACGGTCCGCTGTCGCGGGCAGCGATCGCGCGCCATACGGGACTTTCAGTCCAGACCATATCGAACATCGCCGAGGAACTGTCCGCTCAAAGTCTGCTTCGCGCAGGAGAGCTTCGCCAACAGGGTGGGCGCGGTGCGCCAGCGCTCGACCTCGAACTCAATCCGGATGGCGGTTTCACCTTCGGAATTGCGCTCGATCACCGACGCCTCGTCGTCATGCTTGTGGACATCACCGGCCAGGTGCGACAGCAGGCGGAAGCTAGTACCGAGGGGCGCGATCCGGAAAGCGTGCTCGATTGCATCGCCGCCATCGCAGACCGCCTCGCCACTAAGGAACGGACCGGCCGCGAGCGGATATGGGGCGCGGGCGTCGTCATGCCGATGATATTCGAGAACGGTGAACCGGTGGCGTTCGGACCGACCTCCATGCCGGCTTGGCAGCACGTCCCGGTGGTCGAACGCCTGTCAGGCCTTCTCGGCATCCCAGTCCTGGTCGAGAACGACGCCACGGCTGCTGCGGTCGGCGAACAGCTCTATGGAGCGGGTCGTCGCCTGAGGGATTTCTTCTATGTCTATATTGGGGTCGGCGTCGGCGGTGGTATGATCCTTTCCGGCCATCCCTATCGTGGCAGCGCCGGGCGCGCCGGGGAACTCGGCCATGTGGTTGTCGATCCCGGGGGTCGGCCCTGCGCCTGCGGCAACCGCGGCTGCCTTGAGCGCTATGTCTCACTTTCGGCCGCACAGCATTTCCTGGACGGATTGCCTGAAGGGGCGACCCCGATCGATCCTGCCAGGATCGCCTCCAATATCGGTAAGCTCCACGACTGGGTTGAACAGGCCGCGCAGCACCTCTCTACCGCCTGCGTCACCATCGATAACCTCCTTGATCCGGAGGCCATCGTTATCGGCGGGACGATACCAGACGGGCTGTTGACGCCGCTCATCGCTCGGTTGGAGACGAGATTGTCGGGTATCACTTTCAATGGGCGGCGCACGGCCATCTTGAAGGCGGAGATCGACCTGGAAACGCCGGCGCTCGGCGGCGCCGCCCTGCCACTATTCGATGGCTTGGCTCCCGCGCTGTCTTTGCTTCACATGCCGATGCAAACGGACACACTACGAGCGGAGTGATTGTAGGACCTGACGATTGCCACCACGCGCCTGATTCTGGATGGGTTGGTCTGATCTACCTGCTGTAGCCGGCTCCGTAATGTTGGCTTCGCGCCCTCAGAGCCGACATCGGACTAAGTCTCTACTGCGGACTTTCCCAGCCGCGCACATTTTCGAAGCTCTCAAACTGTGCGGGTTGAGGAGAAGTGAAGTCTGGCCAATCGCCAGGTTCCTCTGTCGCCATCGCGCCGGTAGCAAACCCTTCCGGGGATATCCGGTGGACGCTGCGGTTGCCGCGGCCCAGGATCGGGATCGAGTGGCTCGCGGCTGAAGTTGCAGCCAGGCTCACTTTGCGTGCTGTTGCCTGAGAAAAACGAGTCCTCGGGGTCAATCCGTGCGAGCCGCAGTCCGTGCGGCACTCATGACGAGCCATAGGCCGACGGCGATGACCGCCACGCCAACGAGGTGGAACCCCTCCAGGCGTTCACCGAGAAAGGCGATGGCGAACAGGGCCGAGAACACCGGGGAGAGATACAGGAACGTCGCGGCGCGGGCAGGTCCCGTGGCGGCGACGCCGTAGAGGTAGAAGAGATTTCCGAGCATGGTGGGACCGATCGCCATGTAACCGATGGCGGCGGCCGCCTGCGTCAGGTCGGCGCCGGGCTGCGCGAACCAGTGGCCGGTCATCAGGCCCGCGACGAGATAGACCGGAAACATGACCAGCAGGATGCCCGACCATGCCGTGACGACAGTGATCGACATCGTGTCGATGGACCGCGCCCAAACCCGAACCCTCAGCGAAAACCATGCGAACGAGATGGCGGCGAGCAAGGACAGCAGATTGCCGAAACTGAGCTGAAGCCGGGCCAGCGCGGAAGGGTCTCCCCGCGCCGTGATGACGAGCGTGCCCGCAAGGGCGAACGAGAGACCGATGGCTCCCCTTGCCGAGAGACGGTCGGTGCCGAGCACGGCCCCCAGAACCGCGACCCAGATGGGTGTCGTGGCGTTGATGAGTCCGACCTCCAGCGCCAGGCTGTAATAGGCGCCGCCGAGCAGCAGGAACGAGAAGACGCCGACGCCGATGACCCCACCGACAGCCAGTTCAGGCACGAGGCGGCGAAGTCGGGGGGTCGCGATCTTCAGTGCGGGGATGGCGATCAGGGTCAGCAGGGTCGCGCCGACGAACCAGCGCCAGAACACCAGCGATGGCAAGGGAATGGCCTCCCTGACGGCGCGCGCCACGACGTGATTGCTCCCCCACAGCGCCGCGGTCGTCACCAGCGCGGCGATGCCGAGCGATGGTCGCGGCCCTGACATCAGGAGTGGCGCGACCCGCTCTGGCGCGACCGCTGCGAGACATGCCATGGCAGGCAGACCCGCTCTGCATAGTCGACGAGGAAGAACAGGATGGTTCCGACGACGCCGAGAAGCAGGAGCGGAACGAAGACCCTGACCGTGTCGAACTGGCCCTGGGCAACCAGAATCTGGAAGCCAAGCCCCCGGCTTCCGGCAACGAACTCTCCGACGATGGCCCCGACGAGAGCGAAGGACACCGCGACCTTCATGCCGGCGAAGAGGCTCGGGAGGGCGCAGGGGAAGCGGATCTTCATCAGGATCGCCATCGGGGTCGCCCTGGAGACGCGGGCGAGATTGAGCATGTCCGGATCGACGGAGCGGAGACCGAGAACCATGTCGATCACGATCGGGAAGATCGCCAGCATCAGGGCAATGGCGATCTTGGGTTCGACACCCGTACCCATCCAGATGACGAAGAGCGGAGCCAGGGCGACCTTCGGGATCGAATTCAGCGCGACCAGCAGGGTATAGATGGTGCGCTCGACCAGCGGCGAATAGACGATCGCGACGGCCATCAGGACACCAAGCACGACCGCCAGCACGAAGCCGACAGCCGTCATCGCCAGCGTGAAGCCAAGGTGCCGGACAAACACCCACGGCGTCTCGAAGAAGGCGGCAAAGATGGCAGATGGCGGTGGCAGGATGAGCGGTGAGGGCGCGAACCACCAGACGCCGATTTCCCATAGGATCAGTGATCCGGCCAGCACGAGAATGACGTCCCATGCCTCGCGATGCCGCGTGAAGACCGAGTCCAGCATGGGCTATTCCTTCACGATCCCGAGTTCTGCGAAGTGATGCCTGATCTTGGCGACATAGGCGGTGAAGGCCGGGCTCTCGCGCACCGCGAGCGACCGCGGGCGTGGCAGGTCGATGTCGATCGTGTCGACGATCATGCCCGGTGCCTTGCCCATCATGACCACCCTGTCCGACAGGAAGACGGCCTCGGCGATGGAATGGGTGATGAACAGGAGCGTCTTGCGCGTCTCCTGCCAGATGCGCGCAAGCTCGAGATTGAGGTCGTCGCGGGTCATGGCATCGAGTGCGCCGAAGGGCTCGTCCATGAGCAGCAGTTGCGGATCGGTCAGCAGCGCCCGGCAGATGGAGGCGCGCTGGCGCATGCCACCCGACAACTCCCAAGGGTAGCGGTTCTCGAAACCGACAAGGCCGAAACGGTTCAACAGGGCCATCGCCCGGTCGCGGTGCTGGGCATTCGAACGTCCGAGAAACTCGACCGACAGCAGGACATTGTCGAGGATCGTGCGCCAGTCGAGAAGGACATCCCGCTGGAACACGACCGCGAGGTGATCGGGCGGACCGTCGAGCGGCCGGCCGCCGACATGGATCGTGCCCGAGGAGGCGTCCTCGAGGCCGGCGACGAGTTTCAGGAGGGTACTCTTGCCGCAGCCGGACGGTCCGACCACGCTGACGAACTCGGCCTCGCGGATGTCGAGGTCGATGTCGGACAGCGCCGGAACCGGTCCGCGTGGGGAAGAGTAAATCTTCCCCACGCCACGGATTTCCACGCCCGTTACGGCTGCAGGCGGCACAGCGAGCATCGTCAGTCCACCAACGCGTTGGTGAAATAGTCGGCAGCGTTCCAGCCGGCCCTGACAACACCGGCTGCCTCCATCGACTTCAGCGCGGCATCCCAGTCCGCCGTCGCCAGCCAGCCGATCGGACGGCCCTGTGTCGCCGGAGTGTCGAAATACTCGATGGTGAGCGTGATCTGGGAGGCGAGCACACGGGCATCGAGGCGGGCGTCGGGACGCTCCGCGATGATGGCCTGGGCGCCGTCCTCGGGTTTGGTACGCAGGTGCTCCCACGCGCGCTGCTGTACCTGGATGAGGCGCCTCAGCACGGCGGCGCGGTTGGCGATCGTCTCCTCGCGCGCCACCAGACCATAGCTCGGGAAGGTGATCCCGCCATCCGAGGCGAGGATGCATTTGGACGGCCGCGGACCTTCGGCGACAGGCAGCGCAGATCCGACGGTCGACATCAGGCCATCGGCACGCTTGGCGACATAGGTTCCCCAGAGCGCTGCAGGATCGACGACCTCGACGGGAAGATCGTCGCGCACGAGTCCGCCCGCACGCAGGAACGTGTCTATGAATGGCGCCCAGGGGCTTGCGGCGAAGACGACGACCTTCTTGCCGCGCAGATCGGCGATCCGGTTGATCGGCGAGTTGCGATCGACGAGCACGCAAAGATCCGTTCGCCGCTGGAAGTTCCAGATCGAGCGGATGCGCGCCCCCTGGGCGCGGGCCGAACCGACGAGACCGACCTGCACCTGGCCAACGTCAACCTGACCTGCGTTGACGAGCTGGATGGTGTTGCCGGACCCGCGGCCGTCCTGGATGTCGACATCCAGTCCGGCCTCGCGGAACCAGCCGCGGTTCTTCGCGAGGTGCATGGCCGCCTGAACGCCCCAAGGCGAGAAGTCGAGGCGAACCGACACCTTCTCCTGCGCATGTGCCGGCAAGGCGATGGCCGCGAGCACGGCCGATATCACAAGGAGCTTCTTCATCTCCACTTCTCCCGTTTGATGACCTCTGGATTGATGCGCTCCGCTTCATCCGGCGGGTTGTGCATCAGGTAGCTCAGCACCATCTCGACGACGTGCTGGCGTCTCTTCGCCACGCGCTGGCGAGCGACCAGATTGCGGTCCAGCAGCCAGGAAAGCGTGTGTTGATTGGACAGGAAGAAATAGGCGAGACCGGAGATCGACAGGTAGAGGTCGACCGCATCGACCTGGCCGCGGAAGACCCCCTCGGCCTGACCGCGCTTCAGGATGTTGTCGAGCGTGTCGAGGAGCCCGCGATAGAGCGGCTTGACCGCGGTGGAGCGCTTCAGGTTGCCGGCATAGTGGATGTTCTCGATGCTCATCAGGCGGATGAGATCGGGCGTGTCGGTGAAGTGGTCGAAGGTATTGGCGACAAGCCGGGCCATGGCGTCGGCCGGCGGGAGTTCGCGCAGATTCTCGTCCTGCTGGCGCGCGCGCAGGCCGGCATAGATACCCTCGAGAACCTCGAGGTAGAGATCATCCTTCGAGCCGAAGTAGTGATAGATCAGGTTCTTGTTGACGCTCGACTGCTCGGCGATCCGGTCGACACGGGCGCCGTTCAGGCCATAGGTGACGAACTCCACCCGCGCCGTGTCGAGGATACGCGCGCGTGTGACCTCCGCATTGCGCGTCTGCTTGGCGAGGCGTGGAGCGCTCTCAAGCGCCATGGGCGGCAAGCTCCGCTTGTTGCCGGCGGGACGCACGAAGCTCCGCTGTCCGGGCAGCATCGACGACGTGGCCCGCGAACGCCACCGCATAGTGGCGCTCGGCGAAGGCTTCGGAAATCTTCTCGTCGAGATAGTCCTCAAGAACCGCCTCCGGCTCGCGCTCCAGGGGATGACCGAAACCGCCGGCCCCGGCCTGCTCGTGGATGATCAGGGTCCCGCCCTGGACGCGGGTCGTGATCTTGCCCGGCAGTTCGCGATGTTCGCCTGCCACAACCATGGCATTGCGGGAGGGTCCGCCCGGCTCGCCGCCTTCGAGGCCATAGGGCAGGAACTTGACGCGGTCGGTCCTCATCTGGAGCAGCGCCTCGTCCGCGAGAATGCGGTAGCTGCGCCGGATGCCGACACCACCCCGGTAGCGCCCGGCTCCGCAGCTGTCCTGCACGAAGCCATAGTCCTCGATGCGGACGGGATGCTCGGCTTCCATGATCTCGACGGGCATGTTCGATAGATTTTGCGAGGCGTTGGTGACTGCCTCGAGGCCATCCTTGGTCGGTCGGCCTCCCCAGGCGCCGCAAATCATGTCGACGATGATGAAGGGCTGCCGGTTTGGCCTGAGGCCGGAAATGCAGATCACGCTGTTGCCGCCCTCGCCCGCCGCGGAGACCTTGTCGGGCACGATCTGCGCCAGGGCACCCAGCATGGTGTCGAAGACGCGGTATCCCGTCAGGGCACGCGCCGCGCAGGGACCGGGCATGACCGGATTGAGCACCGATGCCTCAGGTGCCTTCACCGTCACGCAGCGGAACATGCCGACATTGTTCGGCAGGTCCTTGGCCAGGACGCAGCGCACCGACAGATAGGTCAGCGAATGGGTGAAGCTCAGCGTCGAATTGAGCGCTCCGCGCACCTGCGGACTGGAACCCGTGTAGTCGACGAAGAGGGTGCCGTCGTCGTTGACGGTGATCGCAACCTTGATGGGGATCGGCGTGTCGGAGAAGCCGTCGTCGTCGATATGGTCGGTGAACCGCCAGGTCCCCCTGGGCCAGGTCTTGATCTCCTCGCGCGTCATGCGCTCGGCATAGTCGAGCAGTTCCTGCATGTAGGCGTCCACCTCGTCGGAGCCGTAACGCTGCATCAGTCTCTCAAGGCCGCGCTTGCCGACCTGCGCGGCGGCAAACTGGGCCGACAGATCGCCCCACACGCGGTCCGGGACGCGAACGTTGATCTTGATGAGGCTTTCCAGCGTGCGGTTCAGCACGCCTCGATCGTAGAGTTTCAGCGGCGGGATCCTGAGCCCTTCCTGGTAGATCTCCGTCGAATCCGACGCGTTCGAGCCCGGAACGCGCCCGCCGACATCGGTGTGATGGCAGATCACCACCGCGAAGGCGCGCCGCTTTCCCTCATGGAAGATTGGCACGAACATGAAGATATCCGGCAGGTGCATACCGCCGTGATAGGGGTCGTTCATGATCACCACGTCGCCATCGTGGAGGTCGTCGGCGAAAGTGGTGAGAACGGATTCCATGGCCTCGGGAATGGCCCCGAGATGCTGGGCGATCGTCTTCGCCTGCGCCACCATCTGCCCGTCGCCGGCGCATATCGCGGCGGAGAAATCCATCACGTCCTTGACGATCTCCGAGCGCGCGATGCGAACGACCGTGTAGGCCATGTCGTCGGCGATAGAATCCAGACCGCTCTTGATGACGGCAAAGGTAATCGGATCGACATTCATGTGCCGAACTCCAGGACGATGCAGCCGATGGCGTCCTTGTGGACACGGGCATCGGGCGGGACGACGATGGTGGCGTCAAATTCCTCGATGATGAGCGGTCCGGCGCGCGGAGTGCCATCGAGGGCGTCCCGCCCGACGATCTCGACCCGCATGGGGTCGCTGCCACGGAAGAACGAAACCTCGCGCGTGCCCGACCGGCTGGCACCCGGCCTGTGCAGGATCTTCATGGCGGAGAAGTCGAGACGGCTTTCGCGCAGGCCGCGTCCGATGACCCTCAACTTCATCAGTTCGATCGGGGTCTCGTCGCGATAGCCGTATGTCTTCTCGTACTCCGCGACGAAGAGCGTCCGGATCCGCTCGATGTCCTCGCCCTCGAAGCGAACCGTCAGTTCGCTCGCTTGGCCTTCGTGCCGCAGGTCTGCCTCGAAAAGGAACTTGCGGCGTTCGGCAGGATAGCCGTCTGCCGACAGCAGCACTGCGACCTGGCTTTCGAGACCGGACTTCAGCGCCTTCAGGTCGGATGGCGTGAGACGGTCGAGGCGCGTCGTCACTGTCGCCAGCGCCGTGTGCTCGATGTCGGAGGCCAGCATGCCGATCGCACAGAAGATGCCCGACATGGGCGGCACAACGACGCGCGGAATGCCGAGTTGCCGCGCGAGATCCGGGGCATGGACCCCGCCGTTGCCCCCGAAGGCCATCAGCGTGAAGTCGCGCGGATCACGGCCGCGCTCCACCGTCACGGCGCGGACGGCGCGGGCCATGGCCGCATTGGCGACGGCGCGTATGCCGTGGGCGGCATTGAGGCCGGGTAGCGACAGCGGCGCGCCGACATGCTCCTCGATCGCCTTCTCGCTCAGCGCGCGATCGATCTTCAGACGCCCGCCCGCGAGCGCATTGGCGTTGATGAAGCCGAGGACCACATTGGCATCCGTCACCGTCGGGCGCTCGTTTCCGAGGCCATAGCACGCCGGTCCCGGCATGGCGCCGGCCGATTGCGGGCCGACGACGAGAAGGCCGCCCTTGTCGATGCCGGCAATCGACCCGCCCCCGGCGCCGACCTCGGCAATGTCGATGGCGGGAACCTTCAGCATGTAGCCGCCCGCCTTGACGAAGCGGCTGGAGGTCGAGATTCCGTCACGGAACTCGTACTCCGAGGTCATGGTGGGATGGCCATCCTCGATGATGACCGCCTTGGCTGTCGTGCCGCCCATGTCGAAGACGATGACGTCGCTGTCGTTGCGCGCCAGCCCCAGACGCGCCGCGCCGACCACGCCTCCGGCCGGCCCGGAGGCGACGACGAGAACCGGCTTCTCGCAGGTGACTTCGGCGGCGAGCATGCCTCCGTTGGAGGTCATGACCAGCACCGGCGCCGCCACGCCGATGGCCTTCAGGCCGTCCTGAAGCCGCTGAAGATACTGCCTCATGGCGGCGAGAAGATAGGCGTTCACCACGGTCGTGCTGGTGCGCTCGTATTCCTTCATCTCCGGCAGGACGGCACATGACCCGGTAACAAGCAGGCCGGGGAAAGCCTCGCGCAGGATCGCCTCGGCACGTTGCTCGTGCGATGCATTGCGGTAGCTGTTGATGAACGCGATGGCGACCGCCTCGATGCCGGCCTCGACGAGCTCGTGACCGGCTGCGATGACATCGGCCTCGCTCAGCGGCACGATCACCGATCCGTCTGCGGCCATGCGCTCGTCGACCTCCAGCCGGTAGCGGCGGGGAACGAGCGGCTTGGGCTTGTCCCATGTCAGGTCGAACATGTCGGGCATGCGGATGCGCCCGATCTCCAGCACATCACGAAAGCCCCGGGTCGTGATGAGGCCGGTGCGTGCACCGCTCCGCTGGAGGATGGTGTTCGATCCGACCGTCGTTCCGTGAAGCACCTCGGCGACACGGGCGGGGGCGATGCCCAGTTCCGTCAGGAGAGTCTGCACGCCCTCGACCACGGCACGGCTCGGATCGTCCGGCGTCGACGATATCTTGCTCTGGTGGATGCAGCCGGATTCATCCAGTAGCGCGATGTCGGTGAAGGTGCCGCCGATATCGACGGCGACCCGAACAGGCTCAGCTTGACGATCGAGCGGCATCAGCGATCCCAGCAACAACTAACCAGTTAGTCAATTGAAGGTCGGCTTTCGAGGGAAGTCAAGCGGGCACGGCAGAGGCGGCCATCCGCGTCGCCGCAAACGCGGGTGGAAAGACCGGCGCCTCGTGGATCTGTCCTGGCTTCGCCGCTCGCACCCCATGTGCGCCCGGGAGCTACAAAAGGCCTTCCCATCCGACTGCATGCGTCCCTGACTAGCCGCAGCCCGAAGACCTCATCCGCACGGCCATGCGTGAAGAGCGCATGGCGGCCCTGCCGTTCCAGCACGGCCATTGCCGCTTGACCCCCATGCCCATTGGCTCACTATTGGGTGGAATTGATCCGGCTTTGAACGGGTAGGCAGAGCAACGTCATGAAGATCAAGGATATCGCCTTCCTGGCGGTTCAGGCCCCCCTGCCGGCAGGCAAGGCCTATGGCATGGCGAAGTCGCTGGCGACCGCCCGTGCCACCACCATCGTCCGCATGACGCTGGAAGACGGCACCGAAGGTATTGGTGAGTCCTGGGGCATTCCGCAGGTCAACATCGCGATGTTGCCGCTGCTCAAGGGCTACCTGATCGGCACGGACGTCTTCGATGTCGAACAGGTCTTCGCGCTGATCTATGCGCGTCATTATCATTTCGGCGTGCAAGGCGCGCTGACCTGGTCAATTTCCGGCATCGACATGGCTGCGAAGGACGCAGCAGGAAAGGTGCTCAAGCTGCCTGTTCACCGGCTCCTCGGCGGCCGACAGGCGCGCGAGGTCAGCATCTACGCCTCGGGCGGCTATCTCACCGAGAACAGCGAACGCGACTTCGAGCCGCAGATCGCCGCCATGGTCGAGGCCGGGCACAGGGCCGTCAAAATCAAGATCGGCGTGTCACCGGCTGACGACGAGAAACGGGTGGCCATCGCCCGTCGCATGCTCGGTCCGGATGTCGAGATCATGGTCGACATCAATTCCAACTACACGTTCGACCTTGCGCGCGAGAGCATCACGCGCATGGCGCCGCACGGCATCGGCTGGGTAGAAGAGCCGCTCGGCCCGCAGGACATCCGCGGCTACGAGATGCTGCAGCGCTGGAGCCCGGTCGCGATCGCCACCGGCGAGGCGCTCTACACGGTCCACGACTTCCAGCATCTGGTCGAGCGCCGGGCCGTCGACGTGCTTCAGCCGGATCTCTCGCTGTGTGGCGGACTGTGGCAGGGCAAGTTGATTGCCGCGCTCGCGGTCCAGCACCACCTGAGGATCTCGCCCCATGTCTGGGGCAGCGGAATCGGCCTCGCGGCGGCCGTCCACTTTGTCGCTTCACTGCCGGTCTCGCCGCATTCGAACAACGTGCCGAGGCCGACGCTGGTCGAATACGATCTCGGCACGAACCCGCTCCGCGACGGCCTTCTGCGCAATCCGCTGCGCGCCTCCGGCGACCGTATTCCCGTTCCCGATGCGCCTGGCCTCGGTGTCGAGGTCGATTGGCAGGCGGTTGACCGTTTCGCCGTCAGATAGGCGCCACAATGACTGCGATTGCGCCCCGCGAGACTCTCTCAGACGTGACCGTCATGGTCGCCGGCGGGCGCGGTTTCGTCGGTTCGCATGTCGTTCGTGCGCTTGTTCGGGCAGGCGCGAAACCCGTGGTCTTTGGCCCAGCCATGACGGATGATCTCCTAGGCGATCTCGCCGATCGTATGGTCGACGTCACGGGCTCGATCGAAGACCGTGGGGCGGTCGCGGCGGTCTTCAAGCGCCAAAGGCCACGCTACGTCGTCTCCTGCGTCGCACATGGCGCCGGCAGCCTGGGCCTGATGCGCACAGGCGAGGCCGACCTCTCCCGGTCGATCGCAGTGAACGTCAACGGCTTCTCGACACTGCTGGACGAAGCGGCGAAGGCAGGCGTTGCGCGAGTGGTCTGGACGAGTTCCACGGTTGTCTACGGGCCCGCGTCTGCCTATGGGGCAACCCCCGTCACCGAGGATGATCCAGCCGGTCCGATCACCGGCTACGGCTTGACCAAGGACCTGGCGGAGCGCGTCGCAGCTTACCATTCAAGGCGCGGGGCGCTGGAGGTCGTGGGTCTGCGGCTTCCCTTGGTGCTCGGCCCGGGCCTCTGGTACGAGGGTGTCGCAAGCGCGATCGCGAGAGTCTTCTCGCAGGTCGCGAGCGGTGAGCCCGCAAGCCTCGCCTTTCACGACCGCCCCCTCGACTTCATGGCGGTGTCCGATGTGGCCGAGGCCGTCGTGACTGCGCTCACCCACCGCGCGCCTCTTCGCGACATCTACAATCTCGCAGGGTTCACGGCTTCGGTGCCGGACATTCTTGCTGGCATCACGGAGATCCGGCCGTCGGCGCGCGTCGCCTATGAGCGGAGCCAGCCAGCCGCGCTGTTTCCGCTGGTCGATGGCCGTCGCTTCGTCGCCGATACCGGTTTTCGGCCCGCCCATGATCTCGGCGGCCTCGTCCGCGCGCTCCTGAACGAAACAGAGCCTGCCCATGTTTGAGACCAAGCTCGCCGAACTCGGCATCGACCTGCCTGAAGCAGCGAAACCGGCCTTCAACTACATTCCCGTAACGTTGCACCGCGGCGTCGCGCATGTGTCGGGGCAATTGCCGAAGATCGGCAGCGACATTCAGGTTCGCGGCAAGGTCGGCGCCGAGGTGTCGCTCGAGACGGCGCAGGGCGAGGCGCGTATCTGCATACTTCAGGGCCTCGCCTGTCTGAAATTGGCGCTGGGATCCCTCGACCGCATCGAGCGCATCCTGAAGGTCGGCGGCTTTGTCGCCTCCGCGCCGGGCTTCAACGACCAGCCGAAGGTTCTGGATGCTGCCTCCAACCTGCTCGGCGACATTTTCGGTGAGGCCGGTCGCCACGCGCGCTCGGCCATCGGCGTCGCTGAACTGCCGCGCAATGCGGCGGTCGAGATCGAGATGACGGTCGCGTACCGGGAATAGGCCGGCGACGACATTCGACCGCCTCCGCTGCGGGCTCGGCGGAAGGACGGAGGGGACATGCCCGAACGGAGACGAGCTATGACCTTGCCGACTTTTCTCGCACACCTGGATCGTCGTGCCCTGCTGGCGCTCGGCGGCATGGCCGTCGCGGCGGCACTGACGGGGCCGGCGCTTGCCGACGACCTCTACGGGCCGAAGGCGACTGGCGCCAAGAGTGGCGGCACGCTGAATGTCGGCCTGCTTCTGGAGGCGCCTGGCCTTGATCCGTTCCACCAAGGCGCCGAAGCACGCATTCGCATCACCGTGCTGATGTATCAGGGCCTCTTCTACGAGACCTCCGGTGGCAAGGCGCTGCCCCTCCTGGCGGAGGGCTACGAACTCTCGCCTGACGGGCTGACCTATACGATCCGTATCCGCAAGGGCGTGAAGTTCCATACCGGCGGCGTCATGACCGCCAGGGACGTCGCCTACAGCTACAACTATATCCGTGACTCCAAGAACGGCTCACCCGGCGCGGGTGACTATGGCCTGATCAGCGCGATCGATGTGGTCGACGACCATACGATCAGGATGACGCTGTCGTCGCCCAATGCCGCCATCCTGATGACGATGGGCAATAAGTACGGCGCGGTTGTTCCGGCGGGCTATTTCGACGCGGCCGACGCCAAGACGAAGCTCAACCAGGTCTCGGTCGGCACCGGGCCGTTCAAGCTGGCCGAGTTCAAGCCAAACAGCAACGTCACCTTGGTCAAGAACGCGGACTACTGGGAACCCGGCGCGCCCTACCTCGACCGCATCAACTTCGTGAGCGTGCCGAACGGCGCGAGCCTGCTGGTCGGCCTGCGAAATGGCCGCATCGACTTGGCGCCCCTGACGCGCCCTCAGGATATTCGGCAGGTCGAAGGCGTTCGCGGGCTCGTGGTGGAGCGCAAGCCATCGTTCAACCAGAAGGCCATCGACCTCGGTTCCGAGCTGAAGCCGCTGGACGACGAGCGCGTGCGCCGCGCCATCTCGCTGGCGGTCGACAAGGACGAGATCATGCGCGCCTCCGTCGGCGGCTATGGCGTGGTCATCGGCACCATGGTCGCGAGCATGCAGGAGGCCTGGGGCGTGCCGCTCGACAAACTGCCGAACCAGAAGGTCGACATCGCCGCCGCCAAGAAGCTGCTGGCCGATGCCGGCCATCCCAACGGCTTTGACCTGACGCTGACCACCATCATCGGCTACGATTGGATGGATGCAGCCGCGGTCACCCTGCGCGAGCAACTCGGCAAGATCGGCATCAAGCTGGCCATCCAGCGTGTCGAGATCGGCGTCTGGATCCGCAATTTCCAGTCGAAGCAGATGGGCTTCACGTTCAACGACTGGGCGACGGTTCCCGACCCGAACCTTCTCTTCTATCGCCACTTCCGATCGATGCCGCAGGGCGCGGACTTCCGCAACTGGAAGAACGAGGCGGCGAGCAAGCTGCTCGATGAGGGGCGCACCGAGAGCGATCCTGCCAAGCGCAAGGAGATCTACTCCCGGTTCCAGCAGATCCTGGCCGAAAGCGTGCCGACGATCATGCTGTTCAGCGCCGATCATGTGACGGTGCGGGCCGAGAAGGTGCGCAACTACGACCAGCATGCCACCGGCTGGTTCTATGGCCTCGCCAAGACGTGGATCGCGTCCTGAGGCTTTGGGGCTGTGGGCCGGGGCGATCATCGCTCCGGCCGGTCCGGCAATTCTGAAAGAGATCCATGGCCGTCTATCTGATCAAGCGGCTGGCCGCATCTGTGCTCACCGCGCTGCTCGCCTCTATCGTCGTGTTCCTGATGATGCGAAGCGTTCCAGGAGACGTTGTCGGCCAGATGCTCGGCCAGACCAGCGATCCCGTGGCGACGCAGGCGCTGCGTGAGTTCTTTGGCCTCGACCAGCCGGCCTGGCAGCAATATCTCGGCTGGCTGGGACGTGTCGTCTCCGGTGATCTCGGCACCAGCTGGACCCGTGGCCAACCCGTCGGCGGTCTGATCGGTTCGGCGCTTCTGGTGACGCTGCAGCTCTCGGTCACGACCCTCCTGCTCGCCACCGCCATCGGCGTGCCCCTCGGCGTCGTCGCAGCCATGAACGAGGGCAAGCTGGTCGACCGTATCGTCCAGTCCTTCACCCTGTTCGGGCTGGCGGCGCCGGTCTTCTGGGTCGGCCTGATGCTACTTGTCGGTCTCTCGAGCGCGACGGGCTGGTCACCGCCGCTTCTCTATGTGTCCGCCGGACAGTCGCTGGGCGAAAACCTTTCCATTATGGCTCTGCCGGTCATCAGCCTTGCGGTACTCCAGGCCGCCGCCTACAGCCAGTTCGTCCGCCAGAGCATCCTTTCCGCGTTCGCCGACGACTACGTGCGCACCGCGGTCGCGAAGGGCATGACGCGCAACGTGGTGTTCTTCCGCCATGTTCTGCGCAATGTGGCAATCCCGCTCGTCACCTTCATGGGCCTGATCCTCGTCCAGATCCTGGGCGGTGCGGTGATCATCGAGAGCCTGTTCTCTCTGCCGGGCCTTGGGCGGCTCATGCTCTCCGCTATCGAAACGCGAGACTATCCCGTTCTGCAGGGCGCGCTCTTGATCGTCGTCGTGCTCGCGATGGCGGTCAATCTTGGGGTGGACATGCTCTACCGCGTGATCGACCCGCGCGTGCAACTCGGATGAGGGGCGGCGCGATGATGACCATGGATCTGGCAGACGGGGGATCGGCAACATGACGGCCGCCGAGATCGCGACCACCCGCAAGGCCGCCTCAACATTGCGCGGGCTGTTGCGCGAGCCTGACCTCGCGATCGGGCTTGCCATTACTGGTTTCATTGCCATCGTGGTGCTGTTTCCAGGGCTTTTCGCTGGGCAGTCACCGCTGGCGATCAATATCGACAAGTCGCTGGAAGGGCCCTCCGCGCTGCATCTGTTCGGAACGGACGATGTCGGGCGGGACGCCTTCGTTCTCCACTTCCCAATTTCCCTGCTTGTTGTAG
>CAZPMD010000021.1:0-13639 GCA_964587395.1 uncultured Hyphomicrobiales bacterium | reverse complement strand
CGACGCGCTGGGCCGCGACGTGTTCTCGCGCATCGTCTACGGCGCCCGCGTCACACTCCTCGTCTGTGCCGGAGCGCTGGCGGCCGCCGCCTTCATCGGCGGTGCGCTCGGGATCGTATCCGGCTTTCTCGGGAAACGGGTCGACATGCTGCTAGGCCGGCTTGCCGATGTTGTCCTGAGCTTCCCGCCCATCATTCTCGGCATCATGGTGACGGGGATTCTGGGGCCCAGCACCGCCAATCTCGCGATGGCTCTGACCGTCGTCTATGTCCCGTCGTTCTTCCGCATTGCCCGCTCGGGCGCTATTTCCGAGGCTGGCCGGCCCTATGTCGAGGCCGCCCGCAGCTCTGGCCTCGGCGAAGTCCGCATCCTCGTCAATCACGTGACCCGCAACGTCGTGCCGCTGGTGCTGATGCAGTGCGTGGTGCTGTTTCCGCTGGTGCTGCAGATTCAGGCGGCGCTGGGCTTCCTCGGTCTTGGCGTGCAGCCACCGACGCCGGATTGGGGCTCGATCCTGCAGCAAGGCAAGGACTACATCCTGATCGCGCCGTGGATGTCCGCCTTTCCGGGGCTCGCCATCCTGATCACAGCGCTGGCGCTGATGCTCGTGAGCCGTGCGGTGCAGCGCCGCTTCGACCGCCGCTGAGGGCGATTCGTTTCAGCTGCCGCCAACCGACATGAGCGTACGCAGGAGATAGGCGCGAATGAGTGCGCGCGCCGTCTCGGTGTCGCGGCGGCAGAGAGCCTCGACGATGGCCGCATTGTCGCGCACAGCCGCCTCCCTGACCGCACCGATCGGCACGTGATGGCCGGCGGGGCGGCCCCAGCCTGCCTTGCGGCGCGTCGCAATGATGCGCTCGAAAACAGAGACGAGGAACGCATTGCCCGAGGCCTTCACGATCGCGAGGTGAAGCGCGTACTTCGCCTCTTTGAACTCGGCCCAGGTGGCCGCCGTGTTCAGCGCCTCGAGATAGGTTGAAAGCGCCGCCAGAGTCGTGTCGGCTGCCCGCTCGGTGACCAGTTCGGCCAGCATCGGCTCGAACATCAGGCGCGCCTCGAGCAGGTCGCCGAGACTGAAATCGGCTTCAGGCGAGCTCTCTGGGGCGGGTGCGGCGACCTTCGCAACAAAAGTGCCCCGACCGACATGGCGCTCGATCAGCCCCTCGTCGGCCAGCCGGGACATGGCACGGCGCACCGTATTGCGCGCGGCCCCGAAGCGATTGGCCAGCGCCCGTTCCGTCGGCAGGCGCGTGCCCGAAGTCAGGCGGCCGTCTGCGATCGAGCCACTCAGGCTCTGATAGATGATCTGTCCGTCGGAATCGGCCTTCTGACGGGCATTGATTGCTTCCGATCCGGCCAACTGGCGCATTGGGTCGAGCATGGTCCGATTTGGTTTTTGCCACTCAGACTTCGTCACTACATCATCGGCAGTCAACATTCAAAAGCCAGACAGGATGCGGCACTGGCATGCAGGATTCGAGCGTATTGGTCTCGATTGGAGTGGTAATGGTTGGAGCCACACGCTGCATCTGCGGATCGCCTGCACGAAGGAAGACGCCATCATGTCTGCGCTCGTCCCGCTCTGGTCCGGCCTGACGCCGCAGGAGCACGAATTCCAATACAATCCACAGGCGGCGTTCCCCGACTTCAAGAACGCCCAGGCGGGGAGAACGGCGGCCAATGCGGTGGCGCTCACCCGCCTGGCGCGCGAGGCGGATATTGCCTTCGGTGACCACCCGCTGCGCCGCCTCGATGTCTATCCCTCCGATAGAGGTGGCGCGGGCCCGAAGCCGGTGCACGTCTTTCTTCACGGTGGCTACTGGCGGGCGCAGGACAAGCAGAACTTTGCCTTCATCGCGGAGCCGCTGGTGGCTGAGGGCGTCGTTACGGTCGTGACCAACTACGAGCTGTGCCCGGCATCAACCCTCGACGGCGTCGCAGAATCGGTCATCGCCGCCGTCGACTGGATTCGCGGCAATATCGCCCGGTTCGGCGGCGATCCCCGGCGCATATCGCTGTCGGGCCACTCCGCAGGCGCACATCTCGCGGCCGAGGTTCTGGCCCATGACTGGGAAGATCCATCCTTCCTGATCGGCATGATTGCCATCAGCGGCATCTTCGACCCGCGGCCCGTCATGGGCACGACGGTCAATATCGAGGTCCGTCTCACAGAGGATATCGCCGCGCGCCGCGACGTGGAGCGTCGGCCTGTGAAGGCCCCGTGTCCCGTTTCGATCTTCGCCGGTGGGCTGGAACCCTGGCAGTGGATCGACCAATCCTACCGCTATGGCCACCATCTCCATCGTAGTGGCCTAAACCCTGAGGTCCACGTGCTGCCTCGGTGGGGCCATTTCGACATCCTGTCGGAATTCCTCGAGCCCGGCAGTCCTATCCTGACCGCCGTGCTGCGCCACGCCAAGGGTTGAACGAGGATCTGCAGATGACCGAACGCTCCTGGCGTATCACCGTGTTTGACCTTCAGGCGGGCCGTGAGTGCCGCCTGCCGCAAGGTGCCACCCATGTCCTGTTCTTGCCTACCGGCTCCGCTTTGGTCTCGACAGCCGGCAGCCAGCGTCGGATCGGCGCCGAAGAGGCCGATTTCCTTAGCGGCGGGGACGTCGTGTCCGCGACCGAAGGCGCTTGGCTGTTTCAGGTCAGCTCTGAGGAGGGTCTCTTCCGGGACGAAGCGCTCATTCCGGTGCTGTCGCGGCGCACACCACCGCTCCCAAGCCCGCTAATCGTCCGGGCCGATCGGATCGACCAGCCCGCCGGCATGCAGACCCCCTCGCACAACCATCGCGGCATCCGACGCCTTCTGACCGGAAAGCTGCTGGCCGAGGTCGGCGATCATGTCGACCTGATCACCACCGGGCAGGCCTGGTTCGAGTCGGGACGCGAGCCGGTGGTTGGAACCAACCTCAACACCGCGACCAACACATTCATCCGCACGATGATCCTTCCTGCCGAACTTGAGGGGGGCAAGTCGTCGTTCGTTCCCACGACCTCCGCAGACGCCGCGCGGCCGAGAGGGGTTGTCCCGCATCTGTTCGGGGAGCGGCCACTTTAGGCCGCCAGGATTTGTCTCTCGGTAGAGTTCTCGCGCAGAGCGAGGTTATCAAAAGCAAGTGTGAGGCGATCGCGGTGCGCCGGCGAGTCGGTCTCGCGCATAACCCCTTCAGCACCGCAGACTACCGAGCTGCGCCGCCGAAATGCTGACGTTCCGGAGTTCCGCTCAGGGCCCAACAGCCGAAGGTGGGAGCTTGTCGCCGTTTTGTTCGCCGAGCCTCCTTCGCTGCCCGGACGAAGAACGGCCTGCTTAGAAAAGTGGTGCCTGCGGACGTTTTATTGTCACGTCATTCGCGATGGAACATCGTCAGGGTTAGGCGCGTAGACTGCGACGTCCATCCCCTCTAAACGCGCCTTCAGTTGAAGCGCCAGATAGCGCGAATAGTGCCGCGACTGTGCGAGATTGCCGCCGTGGAACCACAGGCCCTCCTGGGCCGTGGGCTTCCACATGTTGCGGAGCTCACCGACCCAGGGGCCCGGGTCCCGGGCCGTGCCCGATCCCATGCCCCAGCAAGGGCCGACTCGGTCGGCGACCTCCTCCGATATAAGGTCGGCGGCCCAGCCGGTCATCGACCCATATCCGGTCGCATAGACCACGAGTTCGGCGGGAACCCGCGAGCCGTCGTCCAGAATCACGGCATCGGTGGTGAGACCTGCGAGGCCGACGCCGCTGCGCAGGGCGATCTCCCGCCGGGCGATGAGGTCGGAGGCGCCGACGTCGATGTAATAGCCAGAGCCGCGCCGCGGATACATGAGCCCCAGCCCGGTCTCGTCCTCACCAAAGGTCAGCAGGAAGCCGACGGCGCGCAGGCTGTCGTAGAACTCGGCGTCCTCCTCCTTCATGCGCTGGACGACGGGCTTCAGCATCTGCGGCAGCACGGCGAACGGCGTCGAGGCGACAATGAGGTCGGCGTCGTCGACGCTGATCCCGGCCTTGACGGCGGCCTCCGAGTAGAGCGACCAGCCGAGGCGCTGCACCGTCTCGGACCGGACCACCAGCGTCGGCGACCGCTGGACCATGGTGACCTCGGCCCCGTGCTCCCACAGGTCGGCGGCGATATCGTGCGCGGAGTTGTTCGCGCCGATGATGACGCATCGCTTGCCGGCATAGGGCCCCCCGCCGGGGTGGGCGCTCGAGTGGTGCTGGACGCCGCGGAACAGGTCCTGGCCCGGCACGCGGGGAACATTCGGCTTGCCTGACATGCCCGTCGCCAGAACGAGGTGCTGCGGGTGCAGCATGACCGGCGTGCCGTCCCTGTCGACCTCGACGGTCCATCGGCGCTCATCGGCATCGTAGCGCGCGCCGCGGCAGGTCGTGCTGTTCCACAGGTCCAGCTCCATGATGCGGCTGTAGGCCTCGAGCCAGTCGCCCATCTTGTCCTTCGGCGTGAACACCGGCCAGTGATCCGGAAAGGGCAGATAGGGCATGTGGTCGAACCAGACCGGGTCGTGCAGGCACAGTGACCTGTAGCGGCTGCGCCATGCGTCGCCCGGCTTCTCGTGGCGGTCGACGACGAGGGCGGGTACGCCGATCTGCTTCAGCCGCGCGGCAAGGCCAAGCCCGCCCTGACCGCCACCGACGATGAGCACATAGGGCTGACGGTCGATGCCGAGCCGGGCGTCGTCCGCCCGCTCGTCCGCCCAGGTCCGGCGGTTGCGGACAGCACCGTGGACCGTTCCGCGGGGGCGGGTGTCGCCGCGTTTCTCCTCGTGGCCGGCCAGTTCGCGCAGGGTCGTCAGCAGGGTCCAGCATCGCCCGCCCCGCAGACGGGCATGACCGCGACCGCGGCCCACGGCCGTCGCGAGCGTGAACCAGAACTCGAGGCCACCCTCGATCCTCTTCGGCTCGCCGTCCAGGGCCAGATCATGCATGCCGACTTTCGCGGCGCGGGACGCCACCATGGCCGCGATCGCGTCGCGACCCTCCAGCGTCACGATCGTCCATGTGAAGGCGACGAAGTCGCGCCAGTAGCAGTCCTCGCCGAAGAGGGCGGCAACGCCCTTCGGTTCCGGTCCGGCGAGACTGCGTTCGAGCGCGGAGAGCCAGTCCAGCGCCTCGGATCTCAGGTCTTCGTGCGACATCGACGACAGGTCCCTCGCGGCGTCGGGGCGGTGATGCTGGGGCAGGGAACGGCCAACCGCAATCGTGGTCGGAAGGGGAGCAGCGTTGCGTGGTCCCGCCCGGTTAACTCGGCTAGGCTCCGGGTGTCAGAGCGCCCCGGAAGGATCCGCCATGTCCGCATCGACACCGCGCCCGCACGACAACTCGCGCGATGCCGAGCTGCGCAGGCGCGCCAGGAGCGTGATCCCCGGCGGTCTGTGGGGGCACCTCAACGCAGCAAACCTTCCTGACGGCTATCCGCAGTTCTTCGAGCGGGGCGAGGGATGCCGCATCGTCGACGTGGACGGTCGCGAGTTCGTCGACTTCATGTGCTCATGGGGGCCGATCGTCCTTGGTCACCACCACCCCGGCGTCGAGGCCGCAGCGCGGCGCCAGGCTGCCCTTGGCGACACGCTGAACGGCCCCGCGCCGGTCCTCGTGGACCTCGCCGAACTGATGGTCGCCATGATCCCGCACGCTGCCTGGTGCATGTTCGAGAAGAACGGCGGCGATGCCACGACGGCGGCCGTCACCATCGCGCGGGCCGGCACCGGGCGGAGGAAGCTGCTCGTCGCGCGTGGCAGCTATCACGGCGCGGTGCCCTGGTGCTCGCCCTCGCTGGCGGGCGTCACCGCCGAGGACCGCGCCCACATCCTCCACTACGACTACAACGACGTCGCCAGCCTCGAGACGGCGGTGGACCAGGCCGGGGGCGATCTCGCGGCGATCATCGTCACCGCGTTCCGGCACGACATGGGCAGGGCGCTTGAATTGCCAGACCCGGTTTTCGCCCACCGCATGCGGGAGCTGTGCGACGCCGCCGACGCCGCGCTGATCCTCGACGACGTGCGCGCAGGGTTTCGCCTGGCACTGGGGGGATCGTGGGAGACCATCGGCGTGCGGCCCGACCTCTCGGCGTTCAGCAAGGCCATCGCCAACGGCTATCCGCTTGGCGCCATCACCGGGGGAGAGCGCTGGCGGGAGGCGGCAACGAAAATCTTCACGACCGGGTCGTTCTGGTGCGAGGCCGTGCCTATGGCGGCGGCCCATGCCACGCTCACCGAACTGGCGCGCCTCGACGGCCCCGCGCTGATGGCCCGCATGGGACAGCGCCTGCGTGACGGCCTGAACCGGCTCGCCGGCCGTCACGGCGTTCCAATCACCCAGAGCGGGCCGCCGCAGATGCCCCTCGTCCTGTTCGGCGAGGATCCCGGTTTCGCCAGGGGTGCGGCCTTCTGCTCGGCGGCGCTGCGGGCCGGTGCCTATTTCCACCCGCGGCACAACATGTTCCTGTCCTGCGCCCACACCGAGGCCGACATCGACAGGGCTCTCGAGGCAGCGGACGCCGGCTTCGCTGCGGTCGCCCGCCTCGGCTGACGTCAGCCGAGTGCCCTCACGAGCACGGGATGCGGCTGCGCGAAGCCCAGCGCCGCCTCGATCGCCAGCCCTGCCTCGAGAATAAGGCGCTCGGAGTATTTTGGCCCGACCACCTGCAGGCCGACCGGCAGGCCCGACGCGGACAGGCCACAGGGCGCCGTCGATGCCGGCTGACCCGTCAGGTTGAAAGGCAGGGTGAAGGGGACGCTGTCACGCCAGCGGTCATAGGCTTGGCAGTGGTAGATCGTCTCCACCGGCGGCGCGACATGCGGCATGGTCGGTGTGAGGAGCAGATCGTAGTCGCGGTGGAACATCGCGAACTCCCGGCCGAGCGCGGCGCGCGCGGCCTCCGCATCGAGAAGCTGGTCGGTCGTCACCGCCATGCCCCGCTCGGCGAGCGCCCGGAACGCCGGATCCAGATCGTCCCAGCGCTCCCGGGGGATGAGGCGCATGCGCCGGGCGAAGGCGCCGATCCAGTAGGTCTCGAAGCGCCCCTTGAGCTCGCCGATCGGCGAGGGCACCTCGGTGATGGTGGCACCTTGACGGCGCAGCGTCTCGACCGCGGCGTCGACGATGGACCGCACCTCGTCGTCGGCGCCGATGCCGCCGAGGACGGGCGCATAGGCGATGCGCAGGCCACTGAGCTTCGGCGACAGCCCCGATAGCCAGTCGGCCGGGACCGGCGGCAAGGCCAACCAGTCGCGGTCGTCCGGCAGGGCCATGACGGCAAGGGTGGTGATGGCGTCAGCCACTGTGCGCGCGATCGGCCCGCCGGAGACGAGGGTCGCGAACATGCCCTCCTGGAGATGGTGCGGAACCCGTCCGAAGGTCGGCTTGATGCCGTAGAGGCCGCAGAGGTTGGCGGGAATGCGGATGGATCCGCCCCCGTCGTTGCCGAAGGCGATGGTGCCGATCCCGGCGGCGACGCAGGCCGCGGCGCCGCCGCTCGATCCACCCGGCGAGACATTGGTGTTCCACGGATTGCGGGTCGGGCCGGACTGGAGCGGACCATCGGTCAGCCCCTTCCAGCCGAACTCCGGCAGCCGCGTCTTGCCCAGGATGACCGCGCCGGCCTCACGCAGGCGCGCCACGACGGGAGAGTCGTGGAAGGCCGGTGCGTCTGAAGTCGTGAGCGAGCCGTGGCGGGTCGGAAAGCCGGCGACGTCCACATTGTCCTTGATCGTCACCGTGATGCCGTCGAGCGGTCCCAGTGGCCTGCCGCTGCGCCATCGCGCGTCGCTCGCTTCGGCGGCCGCGAGGGCTCCGTCGATATCGACGATCTGCATGGCGTTGAGGATCGGATCGATACTGCCCAGACGCTGGAGATGCAGTTCGGTGATCGCCGTGGGCGTCGTCGCAGCGGACCCATAGCGCTCGCCGAGTTCGGCGATGGTCAGGAAGCAGTCTGCTTCGGTCATGGCTGCCTCATGCGGCTGGCGGGCGATGCTGCGCCCAGGGCCGTGTCAGTTCGAGGAGCGAGGCGAAGCGCAGCATGTCGGTGTCCGCACCCCATTTCGCGACGATCTGCACGCCCGTCGGCAATCCGTCCGTGGCAAATCCCGACGGCACCGATACCGCGGGATGGCCGGTCAGGTTGAAGGGGTACTGATAGGAGGTCCAGCCCTGGCGGGTGATGCCGCATCTGACACCATCGACCTCGACCTCGTCATTGGCTGCGTCGAAGGTGACCGGCAGGGCGCTCCGGCTGTTCGTCGGCATGACGAGGAAGTCGTAACGCTCGAAAAGCGACTGGATCTGCCGGAACAGGCGGGTGCGGGCGAACTGGGCGTTACGGAAGTCGGCCAGCGAGAAGGTGCCGCCGCGCTGCATGAAGGCCAGCGTCACTGGATCCATCTGGTTCTGCCACTTCGGCAGGAAGGGCGCACAGAAGACCGAGAAATTCGCCTGGTAGAGGATACGCCCTTCCAGTTCGATCCAGTCGACCTCGTCGGTGACGTCCTCGACAGCGCCACCGAGGCCGGCCCAGGCCTCGAGGGCAGCCCGCGTGTTGGCGGCGACGTCGGCGGCGACGCGCGGGTTGGCGCAGCGTTCGACGTAGCCGATCCGGACGCCGGACAGGTCGGCGCCGATGAGGGTCGGCGACAGCTGGCGGCGGTCTGTTCCACCCTGAGTCCAGGGGTCCTTCGCCGTCGTTCCGGTAAGGACGGCGTGCATGACGGCGGCATCGGTGACAGTCCGAGCGAGGGGGCCGGCATAGATGTTGTTGCCGAAGGCATCGCGCGTCGTATCGTAGGGGACGGCCCCGAGGGTCGGCTTGAGGCCGACGAGACCGCAGCAGGACGCCGGACCGCGCACTGAACCTGCGCCATCGGTCCCAAGGCCGAGAGGTGCGAGGCCGGCGGCGACCGCCGCCGCGGCGCCTCCGCTGGAACCGCCGGGTGTGCGGCCGGTGTTCCAGGGGTTGCGGGTGATCCCGAAGCTCGGGCCGTCGGTGAGGCCCTTGTTGCCAAACTCCGGGGTGGTCGTCTTGCCGATGATGACGGCACCGGCAGCACGCAGCCGTTGGACGAGGACGTCGTCCGCCTTCGCGACATTGTCGGCGAAGATTGCGGTCCCGTGCGTGGTCCGCACGCCCTCTACGTCGATGAGGTCCTTGATGTGGACGGGGACGCCATGCAGGGGGCCGAGCGGCTCGCCCGCCATCACCTTGTCCTCGGCGCGTCGTGCCTCGGCCAAGGCCTCGTCCGCCATGACGGTGACGAAGCAGTTCAGGCGCGGCTGCTCTGCCTCGATCGCCGAGAGGACGGCCTTCACATAGGCGACCGGCGACAGCTGCTTGGCCCGGATCAGGGCAGCGGCTCGCGTTGCGGAGGTGAAAAGGAGGTCGGCGTCACGCATCGGCAGCCTCGCGGCAGGGGAAAAGCCTCGACGACCCGGATCCCGCCGGGACGCTAGCCGTCATCGATCTTGTGGCTGGCCGTTACGACCGTCCAGTGGTGGCAATGCGGAAACGGTACGGTGCAGGGCTGCCCTGCCGCGCGGTGAGCCCGAGCGCTTCCCCTTGAACCCGATCGCAATGCGGCTAACCTCGAATGGCCTCATGAACGTGCATTCTCTTGGCCGCCATGGCGGTCCGCTTCGACTGCCCCTGCGAGCGAGGAGAACACCCCATGGCCTTCCCGTCGATCACACGCCGCACCGCGCTCGCCGGTGCCTCCGCCCTCGTCGGGGCCGCCAGCATCTGGCGACCTCGCGAAGCCCTCGCGACCAAACAACTGACGGTGGTTCTGGAATCCGAAGTGATCATCTTCGATCCGCACTTCACGACGGCGGCGATCACACGGACCTTCGGCTATCACATCTGGGACACGCTGTTCTCGATGGACGGCAAGGGCCAGATCCGTCCCCAGATGGTGGAAGCCTACGAGACCTCGCCTGACAAGTTGACCTGGACTTTCACGCTGAGGGACGGGCTGAAATGGCACGACGGAGCACCGGTCACGGCCGCCGAATGCGTGGCCTCGATCAACCGCTGGTCGCCGCGCGACGCCCTCGGCCGGATGCTGCGCGCCGCCACCGCGTCGATGGCGGCGGCGAACGACAAGACCTTCTCCATCGTCCTGAAGGAGCCGTTCCCCCTGATGCTTCAGGCGCTGGGCAAGGCCAATGCGCCCCTGCCGGTCATGATGCCGATGCGGTTTGCCTCGACGCCGGGTGACCAGAGGCTGATGGCGATGCCGGTGGGGTCCGGCCCCTTCCGGTTCAGGGCGGATCTCTGGAAGTCCGGCAACTCGATGATCATCGAGAAGAATCCCGATTATGTGCCGCGCAAGGAGCCGGCGGACTTCCTCGCCGGTGGACGGAACGTGAAGGTCGACAGGATCGATCTCAGAGTGATGCCGGACCAGATGACCGGCGCCAGCGCCCTGATCAAGGGCGAGATCGACTACATGCAGTATCTGCCGTTCGACTCGCTGTCGCTGTTGCGGCGGGCGAGGGACGTCAAGCTGCTCGGCATCGGCGGCATCCACCAGTTCCAGGGCAACTTCCGGCTCAACCACGAGGCTCCGCCGTTCAACGACCCGGCCGTCCGGCGCGTGTTGTGGAAACTGGCGGACCAGTCGTCGATCCTCTCGGCCATCGGCATTCCGGAGGAATTCCGCGCCCCGCAATGCCCCTCGTTCTGGATGTGCGATGCCCCGCTGTCGACGACCGCCGGATCCGAGGTCGCGAAGATCGACCTCGAGGCGGCGAAGGCCGCGCTAAAGGCCACGAACTATGCGGGCCAGCCGGTGATCATCCTCGAGGTGGCCGGCTCCATCAGCCAGACGGCGGCGCAGGTCCTTGCCCAGAACATGAAGACGGTCGGCTTCACCGTCGACGAGCAGACGATGGACTGGGGAACAGTGCTGGCGCGGCGGGCGAAGAAGGACGGCTGGTCCATGTTCTCCGTCTATTCGAACGGCACCGACATGATCTCGCCGCTCAGCCACTTCTACATCGCCTCGACCTGTGCCGATTTTCCGGGCTGGTCGTGCGACACACGCATTCCCGATCTGCTCAAGGCCTTTACCAAGGCGGAGGACGACGCCGGCCGGCGCCGGGTCGCCGAGCAGATCCAGACCATCGCCTATGAGCTGACGCCGGCGGTCATGTGGGGGCAGTTCACCATTCCGGCAGGCTACCGGGCCGATCTTCGAAACCTGCCGCAGTCTTCCTATCCCATGTTCTGGGAGGTCGACCGCTAGGTGTGGGTTCTCATCAGGTTGTTCGGGGGAGAGCGTCTGCGGGTTCTCGTTGTGCGAGACTGAGCATTGTGCCGATGCTGGTTGTACTAGGCGAGCCATCGCTGAAGGACGGCGGTCCGCCGCTGCGACGAGGGAAAGTATTGGCCCTCTCGGGCGGGCTGAGCGGCGTGGGCAGACGGGGAGCGATTCATGTTGCGTAGCGTCTGATCCCGCCGCGGGTGGAACGTGGCCGCGAAGTCGATTGGCGTCCGCAATCCGAGCTTCGAGTGCGGCCATGTGGTGTTGTAGTCGCGTTGTCAGCGCGCAGCGCTGAGCATCCTCCGACACGCTTCGACAAACACGGTCGCACCCAATGCGATATCCTCGTCGGACGTATTCTCGGTCCAATGGTGGCTTATGCCGCCGATGGAGGGCACGAACAGCATGCCTGCCGGCATGACGGTGGCAAGGATTTGCGCATCGTGTCCCGCGCCACTATGCATGCGCAGCGACTTCGTCGGTGCATGGACCTCGGCGGCCGCTTCGACGGCATTCTGAATGCTTGCGTTCATGGGCGCGGGAGCCCCGACGCGGATGCGCTCAATCGAGACAGCGCACGCGCCGGCCGAGGTCACCTCCTTCGCCATGGTCTGCAGCAGGCTTTCAAGGCGGACAACTACGTTCGGATCATCGTCGCGAATCTGGAACAGCATCTCGGCACTGCCGGGGATGATGCTGGGCGCGCCGGGATCGAGCGTAATACGCCCGGTCGTCCAGACGGTCCGCACGCTCGCGACATCCGGAAAGCGCTGGTCGATCGCCACACAGAAATGTGCCAGCGCAAGACCTGCATCTTTGCGCGTGGCCATGCGTGTCGTTCCCGCGTGGTTCTGTGCGCCTGTGAACGTGATCCGGTACTGCCAGATGCCGACGATGGAGGTGACGACACCGATCTTCAGGTTGCGTGATTCCAGTGTATCGCCCTGCTCGATATGGGCCTCCAGATAGCCGAGGTAGCGACCCCGCTCGATGCTTGCGCGCGGCACGCCGGCTAGGCCGACATCCCGCAACGCGTCGCGCATGGTCCGGCCGTTGCTACGATCTCGGGCTGCATCGATCTCCGCTTCGGTAACGTCGCCTACAAAGGACCGCGACCCCATCATTGAGCCGAAATGGCCCTCCTCATCGCACCACGCTGCGACCTCCACTGAACCGGCAATGGCCGGGTCGTTGTTGATGACGCGGCCTGCCTCCAGCGCATAGACGACGCCGAGGGGACCATCGAGCCAGCCGGCATAAGACTGGCTCTCGAGATGTGAACCCACGAGCAATTTCGGGCCAACCTGCTCGCTTGTGCCGATGAGATTGCCTATGCCGTCCATCGTCCCGATCAGGCCCGCGTCGGGCACCTTTCGCCATAGCCACGCCAGCGACTGCATGTGCTCGGGCGAGAAGGTGGGCCTATGTACCCCGGACTTGTAAGCGCCGATGGCGCGGAGCTCGTTGAGGTCCGCAATCACGCGAGCGCTGTTCGCGGTGGCATGTTGAGTGGTCATCTCGGATATCCCCGTCGCCCCGATCGCGCTGTTGAACGGCTCTCCGGCGCCCCCGCCGGCATGAGCCTTAACCCCGGAAAATTCCAGCTCCGGCTGGCCTAGAAACGGGTAGCGCTTCACTCGCGGCACTCGGACTCTGGAGCCGGAGAAGCCTTCCGGCGTGAGCGTCGCGTGGTGCCGTCACCGGTCGGTCTCCTCCCGCAGCATATCCAGTGTTGCCGGATCGAACTTGGCCTTGACCCGCCGCCCTTCGGCCGTGACCGCATAGACCTTGTAGCAGCCGTCGTCCGTGCGGATGCGCGTCACCTGCCAGCCGCGCGCCCTCACGCGCTCGACCAGGGCCTCGCGGGGTTGCCATTCGGCCATGGGCGCGGTGCAGCGCGGGCTCGCCGCCGCCATGCCGCCCCAAAGGGCTGTTGCCGCGAGGGCGGTGGCTCCCAGGATCCGTTTCATCGTGCACTCCTCGACGGCTTGGTCATTGCGCCGTGATGGACCACATTGACCTGACGCCAGCATGAACCTCGGCAGGAACCGTGTTCAGCCGATCGTCAGCTTCCCGGGTTAGCGTCGTGCGGGATGACGATGGACCAGGACCCTGCAGATGCGCGTGCTGCTCGTTGAAGACGATACGCTTCTCGGAGCAGCGGTGCGCGACCAGATCGCCGCCGATGGGCATAGCGTCGACTGGGCGACCAGGCTGGATTCCGCGAGCGACCATCTCCGCGTCGCCGCATATCAACTCATCCTGCTGGACCTGATGCTCCCGGATGGACAGGGGCTGGACTTTCTGCGCCGCAGGCGGCTCGCGGGCGACGACACCCCGGTCATCATCCTGACCGCGCGCGACCAGC
>CAZPMD010000020.1:30196-48038 GCA_964587395.1 uncultured Hyphomicrobiales bacterium | reverse complement strand
GCCAGGCGCGCCCTCGACCTTGCGGCCAACCAGCTGGCCTATGCGACGCTCACCGCCGACAGCGACGGCATCGTGACGGCGACTCTCGCCGAGCCCGGCCAGGTCGTGGCCGCCGGCACGCCGGTGGTGCGCCTGGCGCGCTCCGGCGATCGCGAGGCCGTGGTCGCCGTGCCCGAGGCGCTCATCGAGCGCGTGCGCACCGGCACCGCCACCGTTTCGCTCTGGTCGCATGCCGGCAAGACCTATCCGGCGACGCTGCGTGAATTCGCGGCCTCCGCCGACGTCGCGACCCGGACCTTCCAGGCCCGCTTCACCATTCAGGACGCCGATGACGGCGTGGTCATCGGTATGACCGCGACTGTCACGGTCGGCGAGCCCGCGTCCGCCCGCGTGGCTCGCCTCCCCATCTCCGCGCTCTATTCGGAAGGGCGCGGTCCCTCGGTCTTCGTCGTCGATGCGGCCACCGGTCAGCTGACGCTGAAGCCCGTCACTGTCGCCGGCTATGACGGACGCGAGGTGCTGATCTCCGAGGGCATCGCCGATGGCGACAAGGTCGTCACCCTCGGCGTCCACAAGCTCGATGCCAGCCAGCGCGTGCGCATCGTCGACGCGCGCTGACGCGCAGGCTGCAGATCGTCGCCGCCCGAAATCCGTCCCTTCCCCGCGGAGCGC
The DNA here is from genome assembly GCA_964587395.1 of uncultured Hyphomicrobiales bacterium. Taxonomy (GTDB): domain Bacteria; phylum Pseudomonadota; class Alphaproteobacteria; order Rhizobiales; family Phreatobacteraceae; genus Phreatobacter. The sequence goes on along the minus strand of CAZPMD010000020.1, from coordinate 47,366 downwards.
CCCCGCCATGTCTGCCGCCCACGACAATCATGATCCGGCCCTGACGCGTGGCAACTGGTCCCACTGGGCGGTGACCCACCCGGCGCTGGTGCTGTTCATGATCCTCGCCGTGGTGGGTGCGGGCATCGTCTCCTACATGCGGCTGGGACGTGCCGAGGACCCCTCCTTCACCATCAAGGTGGCCATCGTCACGGCGATCTGGCCCGGGGCGACCGCCCGCGAGATGCAGGACCAGGTCTCGGAGCGGATCGAGAAGAAACTCCAGGAACTGCCCTGGTTCGAACGGGTGCAGACCTATACCAAGCCGGGCTTCACCGCGATGCAGGTGCAGTTCCGCGACCAGACGCCGGCGCGTGACGTGCCGCAGCTCTTCTACCAGTTGCGCAAGAAGCTCGACGATATCCGCTCGGAGCTGCCGGCCGGTCTGATCGGGCCGAACGTCAACGACGAGTATGGCGACGTCGATGCCGTGCTCTTCACCCTCACCGGGGAGGGCGCCTCCTTCGCGGACCTGAAGCGCTATGCCGAAGCGCTGAAGAGCCGCATGCTGCGCGTGCCGAACGTCACCAAGGTGAACCTCTACGGCGTGCAGGACGAGCGCATCTTCGTCGAGTTCAGCCACGCCAAGCTGGCGACCCTCGGGGTCCCGGCGTCCGCCATCTTCGACAGCCTGCAGAAGCAGAACGCGGTCGTGCCTGCGGGGACGATCGACACCGGATCGGCGCGCGTGCCGCTGCGCGTGACCGGCGCTCTGGACGGGGTCGAGGCCGTGGCCGCGACGCCAGTGGACGTCAACGGCCGCATCTTCCGCCTGGGCGACATCGCCACGGTGACGCGCGGCGTCGTGGACCCGCCGACCTATCTCATCCGGCAGGAAGGGCAGCAGGCCGTTCTCGTCGGCATCGTCATGCAGAAGGGCGGCAACATCTCGTAGCTCGGAACCGATCTCGCCGCGGCGCGCGAGGAGTTCCGCCGCGACCTGCCGGCCGGAATCGAACTCGGCCAGATCGCCGACCAGCCGCAGGTGGTCGAGAAGGCGATATCGGAATTCATCAAGGTCTTCCTCGAGGCGCTCGGCATCGTGCTGCTGGTGTCGTTCCTGTCGCTTGGCTGGCGCACCGGTGTTATCGTGGCGCTGTCCGTGCCGCTGGTTCTGGCCATGGTCTTCGTCGCCATGTATGCGCTGGGCATCGACCTGCATCGCATCTCGCTCGGCGCCCTCATCATCGCGCTGGGGCTTCTGGTCGACGACGCGATCATCGCCGTCGAGATGATGGTGGTGAAGATGGAACAGGGCTGGGACCGCCTGTCGGCCGCCGCCTATGCCTGGACCTCCACCGCCTTCCCCATGCTGACGGGCACGCTCGTCACAGCCATCGGCTTCCTGCCCGTCGGCCTCGCCAATTCCGGCGTCGGCGAATACACGGGCTCCATCTTCTGGATCGTCGGCATCGCGCTGATGGTGTCGTGGTTCGTCGCGGTGATCTTCACGCCCTATCTCGGCGCGAAGTTCCTCCCCGACTTCCATGCCATCGAGGAGCGCAAGTACCAACGCAAGGTGGCCCGCGCCCTGAAGCGCGGCAAGGCGATCCCTCCGAAGCCCGACCATTCCAATCCGCACGCGCTCTACGAGACGGCGAACTACAACCGCCTGCGCCGTGTCGTCGCCTGGTCGGTGAACCACAAGTTCTTCGTGGTCGCGGCAACCGTCGTCATCTTCGCGACCTCCGTCGTCGCCTTCGGGCGCGTCCAGCAGCAGTTCTTCCCGGTGTCGGAACGCACCGAGCTGTTCTTCCAGATGCGCCTGCCGCAGGGCACCGCCATCACCGCCTCGCTGGAGACGGCCAAGCGCGCCGAGGCCATGCTGAAGGGCGACCAGGACGTGAAGACCTTCACGACCTATGTCGGCCAGGGCTCCCCCCGCTTCTGGCTCGGTCTCAACCCGCAGCTTCCGGACGAATCCTTCGCCGAGATCGTCATCCAGGCGAAGGACCTGGAAGCGCGCGAGCGGCTGAAGGCGCGGCTTGAGCGCGAAGTGGCCGCCGGCGCCCTGTCGGAGGCCCGCGTGCGCGTCGACCGCTTCAACTTCGGCCCGCCGGTCGGCTTCCCCGTGCAGTTTCGCGTCATCGGTCCGGAGCCGGCCATGGTGCGCGACACGGCGGTCAAGGTGCGCGAGATCATGCGCGCCAATCCGAACGCCCGCGACCCGCATCTCGACTGGAACGAGCAGTCGCCCTCAGTGCGGCTGGTCGTCGACCAGGACCGCGCCCGCGCCCTCGGCCTCAATGTGCAGGACGTGGCCCAGACGCTGCAGACGCTGCTCTCCGGCGTGACCGTGACCACTGTCCGCGACCGCACCGAGAAGGTCGACATCGTCGCCCGCGCCGTGCCTACCGAGCGGGTCGATCTCGGCCGCATCGGCGACCTCACCATCGTCGCCCGCGGTGGCGTGCCGGTGCCGCTCGCCCAGGTCGCCCGGATCGAGTTCATCCAGGAGGACCCGATCCTCTGGCGCCGCAACCGCGACCTCACCATGACAGTGCGCGCCGACGTCGCCGACGGCGTCCAGCCGCCGGTGGTCAGCGCCCAGGTTCAGGCCGCGCTGAAGGATCTCATCGCCACGCTGCCGGCCGGCATGCGCATCCAGCAGGGCGGCGCAGTGGAGGAGTCGGAAAAGGCCAACGCGTCGATCTTCGTCCTCTTCCCGATCATGCTGCTCGGCATGCTGACGGTGCTGATGATCCAGCTCCAGTCCTTCTCGCGGCTGGCGCTGGTCTTTCTCACGGCGCCGCTGGGCATCGTGGGAGCCGCCTTCTCGCTCAATCTCCTGAATGCGCCTTTCGGCTTCGTCGCGCTGCTCGGGCTCATCGCGCTGGCCGGCATGATCATGCGCAACACCGTCATCCTGGTGCAGCAGATCGACGAGGAGGTGGCCTCCGGCTATTCGCTCTACGATGCGATCATCGAGGCGACGGTCCGCCGGTCCCGCCCGGTGGTGCTGGCCGCCATCCTCGCCATGATCCCGCTGTCGCGCTCGCTGTTCTGGGGGCCCATGGCCATCACCATCGGCGGCGGGCTTCTCGGCGCGACGCTGCTGACGCTGATCTTCCTGCCGGCGCTCTATGCCGTCTGGTTCCGCGTCCGCCGCCCCAGGGCCTCTGCCGACGAACCGGTCGCGGATCCAGCCGTACCGCCCGCCCTGCCCATGGCTGCCGAGTAGGGCGCCGTCGCACGTTCATCAGAGGTTCAAACCGCTGGCCTGAACCTCGCGATGGGCGACCGACAGGAGAACGACCATGAATCGCAGAAGCCTCTTCACCGTTCTGGCCGGCGTTGCAGCCGTGCCGGTGCTTGCCACCATGGCCGGCGCAGCGCCGCTGGCTGCCACGTCTACCGCACTTGAGCCCCTCACCCTGCCGCAGGAGATGCAACGCCGCGTCGTCATCGTCCGCCGGCCGTTCCGTCGCCGGGTGGTCGTCGTGCGCCCCGTGCGGCGCCGGGTGTGCGTCAGGCGTGGCGGCGTGCTGATCTGCCGCTGACGTCCAGCCCTTCGCATCGAGCAGATGCCCGGCCATCGTGCCGGGCATTCTCGTTTCAGAGAAGAGGTTCGAACTCGGCGCGCGCCGCCGCGATGTCGGCAAGCGTCGGCAGCTTGGCCTCGTTGCCGAGGTACTGGATCGCGTGGGCCGAGGCACCGCGGGCAAAGTGGAAGTGGTCCTCCCAGGTACCCTCGGGATTGGCGAGCCAGGCATAGCAATAGGCACCGTGGAAGACGTCGCCGGCGCCGCTGGTGTCGACGATCCGCGATGAGGGAACCGGCAGGGCCGGCATCTCCCGCTTCTCGGCCATCTCGTCGATCCAGATCATGCCGCGCTCGCCGAGGGTCACCGCGCCGATGCGGCATCCTTTTGCGTGAAGGTGGGTGAGCATCTCTCCCGGGGTCAGCTCCATCTGCTCGCAGAAGGCTTCCGCCACCACCGCGACGTCGATGAGGCCGAGCAGGTCCGGCGTGTTTGACCGCACGCTGCCGCCGTCGAGCGAGGTGAGGATGCCCTTCTCGCGGCACTGGCGCGCATAGGCGATCGCCGCATCGGGCTGGTGGCCGTCGAGGTGCAGCAGGCGACAGCCATCGAGGTTCAGGCCGGGGAAGGGGTGCAGGTACCTGTCGTCGCGAGCGCGCAGGATGGCGCGCTTGCCCTTGTTCGGGATGACGAAGGACAGCGAGGACCGCTTCACCGGCCGCGGGTGCAGGGCGATGTCATAGCGGGCGGCCATGTCGGAGAACATGTGACCGAGCCAGTCATTGGCGAGCGATGCCAGCAGGTCCGGCTTCACGCCCAGCTTGGCACAGGCGAAGGCGGCGGTGACCGCATTGCCGCCGAAGGACACGGCATAGTCCTTCGCCACGGCCTTGTCGTCGCCGGTGGGAATGGCATCTGCCAGCACGGTGACGTCGATGTAGGTCTGTCCGATAAAAAGTGCTTCCATGCCAAATGATCCCGCCAATTTCCGACCAGAGTGGGGCAGGGGATCAACGGCGTCCACCCGCGCATGGGTTCCATGCGGCGACGACCGGGCCGGGGATTTCCTACAGGAAGTCGTCGCGCCGGGGCGCGAAGGTATCGAGCAGTTCGCCGGCCTCCAGCGCCACGACCGAATGCACCATATCGGTCGGCACGATGAAGCTGTCGCCGGCTCCGAGGACTGCCTTGCGGTCACCGATCGTCACCTCGAACCGGCCAGCGGCGACCAGCGTGCACTGGATGTGCGGATGGTGGTGGGGCGCGCCGACGGCCCCCGCCTCGAAGACGACGCGCACCATCATGACGCTGGCGTCGTGGGTGAGGATCTTGCGCTTCACGCCACCGCCGAGATCCGTCCATGCGGCGTCGCGGTCAGCCAGAAAGATGTCGGTGCCGGGCTTCATCGCAGCGCCCCCATCGGCACCATGTCCATGTCGGTGAAGTCCTGGTTGTCGCCGCCCATAGCCCAGATGAAGGAGTAGGCCGCGGTGCCGCAACCCGAATGGATCGACCAGGGCGGCGAGATGATGGCCTGCTCATTGGCGACGACGAGGTGTCGCGTCTCCTGCGGTTCTCCCATCAGCTGGAAGACGCGGGCATCGTCCTTCAGGTCGAAATAGAGATAGGCCTCGCAGCGTCGGTCATGGACGTGGCTCGGCATGGTGTTCCAGGTGTTGCCGGGCTTGAGGGTGGTGAGGCCCATGACCAGCTGGCAGGACGTCACACGGCCCGGGATGATGTACTGGCGCAGGGTGCGGGTGTTGGCCTGCTCCGGGGCCCCGAGCTCGAGGGCATTGGCGTCGGCCTCGCGCACCAGCACCGTGGCGTGGCGGGCGTGGGCGGGGGTCGAGAACAGGTAGAACTTCGCGGGGTGCTGAGGATCGTCGGAGTGGAAGGTGACCTCCACCGTGCCCATGGCGACGTAGAGCATGTCGCGCGGGTTCACCTGGAAGGTCTCGCCGTCGCAGATGACGCGGCCCGGCCCGCCGACATTGCAGATGCCGAGCTCACGACGGGCGAGGAAGGTCGCCTGGCCGATGGTGGCCTTGTCCGTTTCGAGGCGCAGCGATGAGGTCACCGGCATGGCGCCGCCAATGACGATCCGGTCGACGTGGCTGTAGGTCAGTTCCACGGTGTCCGGCCGGAACAGCGTCTCGATGAGAAACTCGGCGCGCAGGCGCGCGGTGTCGTAGGAGCGGGCGGCGCCGGGATGGGAGGCCTGGCGGACGGCGATGGGCATGGCGGACCTCGAGGGTGCGTTCAGCGGAACAGGGCGGGGAGCCAGAGCGAGAAGGCCGGCACGTACGTGACGAGGAGCAGGACGACGACGGAGGCTCCGTAGAAGGGCCAGATGGTGCGCATGCTTTCGCCGATCGACACCTTGCCGATGGCGCAGGCGACGAATTGCACAGAACCGACGGGCGGGGTGTTGAGGCCGATTCCGGCGTTGAGGATCAGGATGACGCCGAAGTGGATGGGGTCGACGCCGAAGGCCTTCACGACCGGCAGCAGGATGGGGGTGAGGATGATGATCATCGGCGCCATGTCCATGAAGGTGCCGAGGAAGATCAGGATGACGTTGATGAGGAGGAGCATCACGACGGGATCGTTGGTGATGCTCTTCATGAAGGCGACGGTCTGGGCGGGCACCTGCAGGAAGGCCATGAGCCAGCCGAACGCGCCGGCCGTGCCGATAACGAGGAGAACCATGGCCGTGGTGCGCACGGCGCCGAGCGTCGCCTCGACGAAGTCGTCCCAAGAGAGCTGCCGGTAGACCAGGACGGTGATGAACAGTGCATAGACCACCGCCACGCAGGAGCTCTCGGTCGCGGTGAAGACGCCGGAGCGCACGCCGCCGAAGATGATGCCGATGAGCAGCAGGCCCGGCGTCGCGATGACGAGGGTGCGCCCCACCATGGCCCAGCCGGGGAAGACCCCCGTGGGATAGCCGCGCCGTACCGCGACGACATAGGCCGCCACCATCAGCGCCGCGGCGAGCATGAGGCCTGGGATGATGCCGGCGGTGAAGAGGTCGGCAATCGAGAGGTTTCCGCCCGCCGCCAGCGAGTAGATGATCATGTTGTGCGACGGCGGGATGAGCAGCGCGATGATGGCGGCGTTGGCCGTCACGTTCACCGCGTAGTCGGCGTCGTAGCCGCGCTTCTTCATCTGCGGGATCATCAGGCCGCCGACCGCCGAGGCGTCGGCCACGGCCGACCCCGAGATGCCGCCGAACAGCGTGCAGGTGACGACGTTGACCTGGCCGAGGCCGCCACGCAGATGACCGACCAGGGAGGCGGCGAAGGCGATGAGGCGCTCGGCGATGCCGCCGCGGATCATCAGGTCGCCGGAGTAGATGAAGAAGGGGATCGCCATCATGGCGAAGGCGTTCATGCCGGAGTTCATCTGCTGGAAGATCACCACCGGCGGCACGTCCATGTAGAGGACGGTGGCAAGCGAGGCGACGCCGAGGCAGAAGGCGATCGGCATGCCGATGAGCAGCAGCAGCGCGAAGCTGCCGAAGAGAATGGCGAGTTCCATCGTCCGACCCTGCCCTATTCGATGATGGGGGCGGCGGATTCTACCGCCTCATCGGTGCCTGCCAGGACCATCAGCAGGCGTTCGACGGAGAAGAGGGTGATGAGCACGCCGCCCACGGCCACCGGCACGTAGTCCCAGCCCTGGCTGATGCCGATCATCGGTGTGACGGCGCTCCAGGTGCCGACGGCGAGCTGTGTGCCATAGCCGACCATGGCGAGGCCGAAGCCGATGAGCAGGACCTCGGAGATGAGCTTCAGCACGAAACGCAGCGGCGGGGGCGACGCAGCCAGCCCGATCTCGAAGCCGATATGGCCGCGTTCGCGCACGCCGGTCGCAGATCCCAGCAGGATGAACCAGCTCATCAGCAGCAGCACGGCCGGCTCGGTCCAGGTCGGCGTGTCGTTCAGGACGTAGCGGCCGAAGATGCTCCAGAAGACGAGCACCGTCATGACGACGAGCCCGAACCCAGCGATCACCAGCGAGATGCGGCTGAGGAGCGCGGCCATGGGACTGAGGCGGGCGAGGAGGAGATGCATTGGCGGGGCCACAGGGAAAGGGCGGGGCTGAGCCCGCCGCGTGTCGCGGCGGGCCCGGCGAGCATCAGGGTCAGGTCACGGCCTGGATGCGGGCGACGAGCTCCTTCATCTTCGCGTCGGTGACGAAGCGGTCGTAGACCGGCTTCATCGCGTCGATGAAGGGCTGCTTGTCCACGGTGTTGATCTGCGCACCGCCGGCGCGGACCTTGGCCTCGGAGGCCTTCTCGCGGGCATCCCAGAGCTCGCGCATCTTGGCTACCGACTCCTTGGCCGCTGCCCGCACCAGCGTCTGGTCCGCGGCGCCGAGGCGGTCGAAGGAGCGCTTCGACATGACCAGGACCTCGGGGCTCAGCGAGTGCTCGGTGAGCGAGTAGAACTTCGCCACCTCGAAGTGGCGGGTCGATTCATAGCTCGGCCAGTTGTTCTCGGCCCCGTCGATGACACCGGTCTGCAGGCTGGTGAAGACCTCGCCGAAGGGCATCGGCGTGGCGTTGGCGCCCAGCGCCGAGACGAGGGCGACGAACATGTCGGACTGCTGGACGCGGATCTTCATGCCGCGCATGTCGGCCGGCGTGTTGATGGCCCGCTTCGAATTGTAGAAGGAGCGCGAACCCGAATCGTAGAAGGCGAGGCCGACGAGGCCATGAGCCGAGAAGTCGTTGAGGATGGAATCGCCGATGTCGCCGTCCATGACCTTCCGCATGTGGGCGACCGAGCGAAAGATGAAGGGCAGCGAGGGTATGTTGGTCGACGCGATCAGATTGTTGAACGGCGCCATGTTGATGCGGTTCATGTCGATGACGCCGAACCGCGTCTGATCGATCGTGTCCCTTTCCTGGCCGAGTTGGGCGGAGTGGAAGACGTTGATCTTGACACGGCCGCTGGTGCGCTGCTCGAGCAACTGCCCCATGTACTTGACCGCCTCGATGGTCGGATAGCCATCGGGATGGATGTCTGTGGAGCGGAGCGTGACGGTGGCCTGAGCCGATGCAGGGCCGATGATGGCAGGGGTTGCGGCGAACGCGCCGACGGTGGACACGAAGCTACGGCGTGTCAGCATGGGTTTCCTCCCGGTCTAAACGAAGTTCCCTTCTTGGCGTGGGGAACATTGCAATCGGAGCGTCGCGAAATGCGGGCTTTCCGATCTGCTGCAATTCTAGTATGCACTTGTATGGAAGCTCAAGAGACAAAATGGGATCCCCTCTCTCCATGGTCGCAGCCTCGCCCGCTCCCTCCTCGCCGCGCATCCTGGGAAGCGCTGCTGCGCGGGTGGAGCGTGAGCTGCGCGCGGGCATCATCGACCTGACGATCCGTCCCGGCGAGCGCCTGTCGGAGTCCGAGATCGCCGAACGATTCAGCGTATCGCGCCAGCCGGTCCGCGAGGCCTTCATCGCGCTGATGCGCCAGGGGCTGGTGGACGTGCAGCCCCAGCGCGGTACCGTGGTGGTCAAGCTCTCGGTGCGGCGGATGCTCGACGCCCGGTTCATTCGCGAAGCCATCGAGGTGGCCATCGTCAGGCGGGCCTGCGAGCGGTTCGATGCGCACTACCGTGACCGCGCCGAGGCGCTGATCCAGGCGCAGGAACTGGCGTCAGCCGAGGGCGATCACCAGGCCTTCCAGAAGCTCGACAGCCTCTTCCACATCGCCCTTGCCGAGGGCGCGGACTGCGCGGAAGCCTGGACGGCCGTCGAGATGCAGAAGGCCCACATGGACCGGGTCTGCGCGCTGACCCTGCATTCACCGGGTTCGATGGGTCCGCTGGTGGAGCAGCACCGCGACATCCTGCGCGCCATCGAGGATGGCGATGCCGATCGTGCCGTGGCCGCAATGAGCCATCACCTCAACGAGATCCTGCGCGCGGTGGCCGGCATGGAGCTGAAGTTCGCCGAGCTCTTCGAATAGACCGTTTGGACCTCAGCGGCCGAAGAGGCGCTGTTTCAGGGTCTGAGGGGGCTGCCCGCCGAAGGTGCCGGAGGGGATCGATGAACCCCAGCTCTGAGGCGCCCGGGCGAGCGGCGGTCGACGCTGCCCGAACAGTCGCTGGAAGAGGGCGGCGCCGCCGAAGATCATCGCAAGGCCGACCAACCATCCCGCCAGGATGGCGAAAAGACCGAGGCCGTGCGCCCGCGCGGCGATCCAGGCGAAGGTGAAGGGTTCCGGCGGGAAGCCGGGCACCGTTCCATAGCTCGACGCCCCGCTTCCGACAGTGTCGACGACGGCATAGCCGACCAGGGCGAAGACCGACCAGAAGGCGGCGCCGACAGCGGCTCCCCACCAGACGATCCGGGTCATGGCGCGATTCTCCCTAACGTTCCGCCGGTCAACCGACGGCCCCCATGTGGGGTTCCGTGGCGGGGGTGCAAGGGTTCGGTCAGCGGAACAGGCGGTCGAAGAAGCCGGTACCCGGCTGCGGACGGACCACCGCGCTGCGGTCCTCGGCCTCGGGCGTCCGCGGGGGCCGACGCTGGCCCCCCGGCTCGACACGGGACATGGTCATGGGCTGGTCGAGCGCGTCGCCCGGCAGGATGCGGCCGGGCGCGTCATAGGAGCGCCAGTTGCCCGGAAGGTCGACGATGGACTGGCCGCGATGGGCCTCGGCCATCACCCGGTTCCAGACATCGACCGGAAGACCGCCTCCGGTCAGCCGCCGCGTCGGTGTGCCGTCGTCGTTGCCCAGCCAGACGCCGGCGACGAAGCGGCCCGTGTAGCCGACGAACCAGCTGTCTCGGAATTCCTGGCTGGTGCCGGTCTTGCCGGCGACGATCCAGCCGGGCAGGCGCACCGTGCGGGCCGTTCCCGAGACGGTTGTCTGGTTCATCATGGCGTTCATCATGGCGACGTAGCGCGGCTCGACGACCTGGCCATTGTTCATCGGCCGCCGCTCGAACAGCACCCGGCCGCTGGTGGTGCGGATGCGGGTGATGACGTGCGGCACGATGCCGGTGCCGCCGTTGGCGAAGGGCGCATAGGCGCCGGTCAGCTCAAGCAGGTTCACCTCCGACGTGCCGAGCGCGATGGAGGGGTTGGCGGCGAGCGCCGATCCGATGCCGAGGCGCTGGGCCGTGCGCACGACGGTGCGCGGGCCGACTTCCTGGCCGAGGCGCACGGCCACGGTGTTGAGCGAGGAGGCAAGCGCCGTCGTCAGGCTGACGTCGCCGCGGTAGTCGCGGGTGTAGTTCTCGGGCCGCCAGCCGGCGATCGACACGGGCGAGTCGCTGCGCACGGTGTCGGGTGTCATGCCGCGTTCGAGAGCGCCGAGGTAGACGAAGGGCTTGAAGGCCGATCCCGGTCGCCGCCTGGCGGCGACGGCGCGGTTGAACTGGCTCTGCGCATAGTCGCGACCGCCGACGAGGGCGCGCACCGCGCCGTCGCGGTCGAGAACCACGACCGCGCCCTGGCCGACGCCATTGCGCTGGCCGCCGCGGGCGAGGGCGTCGACGAGGGCGGCCTCCGCCGCCTGCTGCACCGGACCGACGATGGTCGTCTCGACCATCAGGTCGGTCTCGACCTTGCCGACATAGTCGTCGATGAGGTCCATCACCCAGTCGGCGACATAGTTGATCGAGCCGCCGGGAATGGTGCGGCTCGCCTGCGCCGGATTGCTGCGGGCGGCCCGTGCCTGCTGCTCGGTGATATAGCCCTGGTCGGCCATGGCGGCGAGGACGAGCTGGGCGCGCGCCTGCGCCGCCTCGGGATTGCGGGTGGGGGCGAGGCGCGAGGGAGCCTTGACGAGGCCGGCGATGACGGCGGCTTCCTGCAGGGTCAGGGCGGTGGCGGGCTTGTCATAGTAGCGACGTGCGGCGGCCTCGATGCCATAGGCGCCAGCGCCGAAATAGACGCGGTTCAGGTAGAGCTCGAGGATCTGTTCCTTCGAGTAGTTGTGCTCCAGCCAGAGGGCGAGCAGTGCCTCCTGCACCTTGCGGCCGAGCGTCCGGTCGGGTGTGAGGAACAGGTTCTTGGCCAGCTGCTGGCTCAGCGTCGAGCCGCCCTGCTGCATGCCGCGGTTGGTAACATTGGTGACGATCGCCCGGCCGAAGCCGATGATGTCGATGCCGAAATGCGAGTAGAAGCGGCGATCCTCGATGGCGATCAGCGCCTCGGACACGTGCTTGGGCAGGCTCTTGAGCTGGACCGCGGCGCCACCCGTGTCGCCGCGATTGGCCAGTTCCGTACCGTCGGCGGCCAGAATGGCGATGTTCGGCGGACGCGGCGGCACCTCGAGCGTATGGGTGGGGGGCAGATGCGCCGCGTACCAGGCGATGATGCCCGCCACCGCGATGAGGCCCCAGATGGACAGGGTGACGCCCCAGATGACCAGCCTGCCGAAGAAGCCGCGGCGCTTTCGGCGGCGCGGCACTTCGTCACGATCGCGCCGCGGGTCGCGCCGCCGCCTGGACCTCGCAGCGTCCGCCTCTTCGGCTTCATCGTTCCGACGGGCCCTGGCGGGCTTCGCCGGATTCGCGGGCTGGGCAACGCGCACCCAGGGGCGATCCTCCGGGCCGGCGCGCAGGTCCATACCGCCGCGCGCCGTGCCGAAGCTCGGTTCGATCCGGTCGCCCTGTCCGCGTCGTCGCGCCATCGCCCCCTGAACGCCTGCCCTGCTCCCGCGCCTGATCCGCGCTTGTCCGGGGTAATCCCGGCGCAATGAAGGGTGGGTTAAGGCAAATGTGGGGGAGCGATTTCATTCTTCTGCAAGGTTAATGACAGCGGACCGCGGCAGCCGGGTCTATCGTCCGGCCTCGTCCTCCAGCACACCGGTCAGCACCTTGCGGATCGCCGCCTGGCGCTGGGCCGACTGGATCTTCGCCCCCATCAGGTCGGTGACGTAGAAGACGTCGACGGCGCGCTCCCCGAAGGTCGCCACATAGGCCGAGGCGATGTTGAGGCTGTGGCGCGACAGGGCGGCCGTCAGATCGTGCAGGAGGCCGGCGCGGTCGAGGCCGGAGACCTCGATAACCGTGTAGCGCGACGACCAGGTGTTGTTGATGGCGACGTCCGGCGCGATGCGGAAGGTGCGCGACCGGTTGCGCGCCGACGACTTCTTGGCCGCCGCCGCCACCGCCTCGCCGACCTTCATCTCACCGCGCAGCGCCTTCTCAATGGCCTCGGCGATGCGGCGTGCCCGCCGCTCCTCATCCTCGTCGCGATCGAAGGCGCGGCCGATCGAGATGGTGTCGAGGGCCAGTCCGTCGGTGGTCGTATAAATCTGCGCGCCGACGATGTTGGCGCCTGTCGCCGCGCAGGCTCCGGCGATGATCGACAGCAGGCGCGGATGGTCGGGGGCGAGCACGGTCAGGTGGGTCACGCCCTGGCCGGCGATGAGGTCGACGCGGGTGGCCAGCGACAGGCCTTCGGCCGCTGCCGACTGCAGGAACCGGGCGTGCTCGATCTTGGTGGCGAGGTCGACTTTCAGCCAGTAGGCGGCATAGTGCCGGCCGATATAGGCCTCCAGCGCGTCACCGGAGAGCGAGGGCAGCCGCTCCGGCGCGGCGCGGCGGAACTCCTCCTGGGCAATCTCGACGCGGCGCGAGCGGTTGACCTCGGAGAAGCCGCCCGTCACCACCGGCTCGGTCTCGTAGTACAGCGTGCGGAGAAGCTGGCTCTTCCAGCCGTTCCAGACGCCGGGGCCCACCGCCATGATGTCGGCGGTGGTCAGGATCAGCAGCAGCTTCATCCGCTCGAGCGACTGCACCACGTTGGCGAAGGTCTCGATGGTCTTGCGCTCGGCGAGGTCGCGCGACTGGGCGATGGTCGACATGACGAGGTGCTGCTCGACCAGCCAGGCCACCGTCTCGGTCTCCAGGGCGTTGAGGCCGAAGCGGGGACAGAGCTTGCGGGCGATCTTGGCGCCGGCGGTGGAATGGTCCTCGGGCCGTCCCTTGGCAATGTCGTGCAGGAACAGGGTGACGTAGAGAAGGTCGCGGTTGCGCGGCTGGATCGACTTGATGAGGTCGGCGGCGAGGCCGTCCTCCGGCTTGCCGTCGTGCTCGATGCGGTGGAGCACGCCGATGCAGCGCAGGAGATGCTCGTCCACGGTGTAGTGGTGGTACATGTTGAACTGCATCATCGCCACGACGCGGCCGAAGTCGGGAACGAAGCGGCCGAGAATGCCGGCCTCGTTCATCCGCCGGAGCACGATCTCCGGTGTGTTGGCCGAGGTGAGGATCGACAGGAACAGCTGGTTCGCTGCGGGATCGTTGCGCAGCTTGTCGTCGACGAGTTTCAGCGACTTGGTGAGCAGCCGGATGGCGTCCGGGTGGAAGGCGAGATTGTAGCGGTCGGCCAGCCAGAACATGCGGATGAGATTGACCGGGTCGCGCGCGAAGGCCCCCTGGTCGGCGACCGTGATGCGGTCATGATCGATCTGGAAGTCGGTGCTTTCCTTGAAGCCGCGCCGCGACTTCGGCCTCAGCCGGGCGATGAAGCGGTCGAGGACGGGGGTGGGCTTCTCGTGACGCTCTTCCAGCTCGGCGCACAGGATGGCCGTGAGGTCCCCCACGTCCTTTGCTATGAGGAAGTAGTGCTTCATGAAGCGCTCGACGTCGGCAAGGCCGTTGTGGCCCCGATAGCCGAGCCGCGGTGCCAGTTCGCGCTGCAGGTCGAAGGACAGCCGCTCCTCGGCGCGCCCGGTGAGGAAGTGCAGGTGGCAACGCACCGTCCACAGGAAGGTCTCGCAGCGCCGGAACATCTGGGCTTCGCGGCGGGTGAAGACGCCCTTCTTCGTCAGTTCCTCGTCGGTCTTCACGCGGTAGGCGTAGCGGGCGATCCAGAACAGGGTGTGCAGATCCCTGAGGCCACCCTTGCCGTCCTTGACGTTCGGCTCGACAAGATAGCGTGACTGGCCCGTCTTGCGGTGGCGCTCGTCGCGCTCGGCGAGCTTGGCGGCGACGAACTCGGGTACTGTGCCCTTCACCACCTCCGCATCGAAGCGCTTCTCCAGTTCGGCGAAGAGCTGGGTGTCGCCGAGGATGTAGCGCGCCTCCAGAAGCGCGGTGCGGATGGTGAAGTCGGTCCGTGCCTGGCGGATGCACTCGTCCACCGAGCGTGTCGCATGGCCGACCTTCAGCCCCATGTCCCAGAGGCAGTAGAGCATGGCCTCCGCGACGCTCTCGCCCCAGGCGGTCTGCTTGTAGGGGAGGAGGAAGAGGAGATCGATGTCCGAGCCTGGCGCCAGCATGCCGCGGCCGTAGCCGCCGGTGGCGACGACGGTCATCCGCTCGCCGGAGGAAGGGTTTTCCGAGGGGTAGAGCTCCTCGACGATCCAGCCGTAGAGCGTGCGGATGACGTCGTCCTGGAACTGCGACAGCGCCTCTGCACAGGTCCGCCCATCGATGCTTGCGATGAGGCGCTCCTCGGCGGTCTTGCGGGCTTCCGCCAGCCGCTTCTTCAGGCGCTGCACGACCTCCGTCCGGGCCTCCCGGTTGTTGCCGGCGACAACCGAGACGGCGGAGACGTCACGGACGAGCTCGGCAGGGTCGATGAGTGGGCCGTGGGCTCCAGCTTGGCGCTGGGCGCGGGCGGCGGACAGGGGCGAATCCATAAGGCATCTTCACTGCACGGGACGAGGGACCTTACGCGGATCATCGGCGTGATGCGAGATGGGTCGGATGATCCAAGGCGGACCGGAGGCCGGGCGGTCGTTGCCGGCCTCGGGTTCAGAGCCCAGCCGCGCCGCCATCGGCGCGCGGGTCGTGGGCGCCCGACAGCGATGTGTCGTCGTGCAGGGTGACCCCGCCCGCATGGCCCATCGTGTCGGAGTAGGCCTCGCCGATCATGGCGGTCTGGTGCCCCAGGCGGTCGAGATCGCGCACCAGGCTCTCGTCGAAGCGGTCCTCGAAGCGCAGGCTGGTGACCGAAGAGCCCCAGGTGCGGCCAAGCAGCCAGCGTGGCGCGTCGAGAGCCTCGTCCAGCGGCATGCGGTGGCGGACGTGCCGCTCGAACAGCTGTGCCTGCGTCTGGGGCTGGCCCTCGCCGCCCATGGTGCCATAGGCGAAGACGCGGCCATCGGTCAGTCGCGCCAGGGCCGGATTGAGGGTGTGGAACGGCCGGCGGCCGGGCTCCAGCGGATTGAGCGCCGTCGGATCGAGGGCGAAACTGGAGCCGCGATTCTGCATCAGGAAGCCGGTGGACCTCGACACGCAGCCCGAGCCGAATTCCCAATAGATCGACTGGATGTAGGACACGACTCGTCCCTCCGAATCCGCCGCGCCCATCCAGATCGTGTCCCCCGGGGCGGGCTTGTGCGGCCAGGGCAGGGCGCGGTCCATGGCGATGGACTCCGCTTCGCGTTGCAGGACACCCTGCGTGAGGAAGGCGAGGGGGTCGCCGTCCAGGCGGTCGAAGTCGGTGACGAACCGGTCGCGTACGAGGAAGGCGCGCTTGGTGGCCTCGACGATGCGATGGACGAAGGCGCTGGTCTCCGGGTGGGCCGGCCCGTGCAGGGCCTCCAGCCGGTCGACGATGCCAAGGATCATCAGGGATGCGAGGCCCTGCGTCGGCGGCGGCATGTTGTGCAGCGTGCCGAGCGAATGGCCGAGCGACAGGGGCGTGCGCTCGACGGCGTAGTAGGCCTGCAGGTCGGCGCGGGTGACGGGCGAGCCCATCTCCTCGAGATCGCGGGCCAGTTCCCGCGAGATGTCACCGCGATAGGCATCCTGGAAGCCGGAACGGGCAAGGTGTTCGAGCGAATCGGCGAGCGCCGGCTGCTTCATCACCATGCCCTCGGCGGGCGGCTTTCCCTCGGCGAGAAAGGTCTCGGCGAAACCGGGGCAGTCCTTCAGTTCATAGAGCTTGTCGACGGTCAGGCGCGCCTGGGAGCGGCTGACGCGATAGCCTTCGCGGGCGGCGCGGATGGCCGGCTCCATCATGACCGTGCGCGGCAGGGTGCCGCCCGAGGCCTTGGCCATGGCGTTGGCAAGGCGCCAGCCGCCGATGGCGCCGGGAACGGTGAGGGCGGCTTCTGGTCCGCGTGCGGGAATGTCGTAGTGTCCCCTGTCGAGGTAGGATCTCAGCGTCGCCCGTTCGCCGGCGAAGCCGCAGGCCTCGATGCCGTGGACGCGGCGGCTCGGCTGGTGGATGAGCCAGAAGCCGTCGCCGCCGACATGGGTCATGTGCGGATAGACGGCGGCAATGGTGGCCGCCGCCGCGATCATCGCCTCGATCGCATTGCCACCTTCGGCAAGGATCTGCCGGCCCGCTTCCGCCGCCGCGGCATGGGGTGCGGCGACCACGCCGCGCGAATAGGGGCCTTGAGCCATGCGATTCATCCTCCGGATGGCCGCAGGATAGTGAAGGGCCCGGCGGGCTGGAACAGGTCAATCCGTCCCATCGGCCCCGTCAAGGCTCAGATCGCCATGCTCCGGTGCAGAGCGTCGCGGTCGACCTCGCCCTTGAGGCCCTGCACCACCACGCGGGAGTGCTCGAACTCCTCCCCAAACTTTTCCGAAACCCCCCCCATCAGTTTTGGAAGCATAATTTTTCGTAAGGAATGACTAATTTTTAGTATTTTTGTAAAATGTCATCATTTTTTCATTAATATTTTCTTATGTTTTGTTAAAATTTCGCAAATTT
>CAZPMD010000020.1:0-30186 GCA_964587395.1 uncultured Hyphomicrobiales bacterium | reverse complement strand
GGCCGCGCTCCATGACGTAGAAGCGGTCGCCGAGTTCCTCGGCGAAGTCGAGATACTGTTCGACCAGCAGGATGCCGATATCGCCCTTCCGCCTGAGATAGTCGATGGCCCGGCCGATATCCTTGATGATCGAAGGCTGGATGCCCTCCGTCGGCTCGTCGAGCACGATGAGGCGCGGACGGGTGACCAGCGCCCGTCCGATGGCGAGTTGCTGCTGCTGACCGCCCGAGAGGTCGCCGCCGCGCCGTCCCAGCATGTCCTTCAGCACCGGGAAGAGGGAGAAGATGTCGTCGGGGATGGTGCGGTCGGCGCGCCGGAGCGGTGCGAAGCCGGTTTCGAGATTCTCCTTCACCGTCAGCAGCGGGAATATCTCGCGGCCCTGCGGCACATAGGCGATGCCGCGGCGGGCGCGCTCGAAGGGCGGCATGCGGCTGATGTCGCGGCCTTCCCAGAGAATTTCGCCGCCCGAGATCGGCTGGTGGCCGATGATGGCGCGCATCAGCGAGGTCTTGCCGACGCCGTTGCGGCCGAGGACACAGGTGACCTTGCCCGGCTCGACGACGATGGAGACGTCGCGCAGGGCCTGCGCGGCGCCGTAGTGGAGATCGACGTTCTTCACCTCGAGCATGGCTCAGCGCCCCAGATAGACTTCGATGACGCGCTCGTCGGAACTCACCTGGTCGAGCGTTCCCTCGGCCAGCACCGAGCCTTCGTGCAGGCAGGTGACCTTCACTCCGAGGTCGCGGATGAAGCCCATGTCGTGCTCGACCACCACCACGGAATGGGTCCTCGCGATCTCCCGGAGGAGCTCGGCGGTGGCGGCGGTCTCGACGTCGGTCATGCCGGCCGCCGGCTCGTCGACGAGGAGGAGCTTCGGGTCCTGGGCGAGCAGCATGCCGATCTCCAGCCACTGCTTCTGGCCGTGGGAGAGGTCGCCGGCGAGGCGCTTTCGGTCGTCGCCGAGGCGGACGATGCCCAGCAGTTCGTCGACGCGCCGCCAGATCTCGGTGGAGTGGCGCGAGAACAGCGTGCCGAAGACGGTCCTGTCGGCCTTCACCGCCATCTCGATGTTGTCCTCCACCGTGTGCATGTCGAAGACCGTGGGCTTCTGGAACTTGCGGCCGATGCCGAGATTGGCGATGGCGGTCTCGTCGAGTCTGGTCAGGTCGACGCTGCCGTCGAAGATGACGTCTCCGGTGTCGGGCTTGGTCTTGCCGGTGATGATGTCCATCATCGTGGTCTTGCCGGCGCCGTTGGGCCCGATGATGGCCCGCATCTCGCCCGGCGCGATCATCAGCGACAGGTTGTTGATGGCGCGGAAGCCGTCGAAGCTCACCGAGACGCCGTCGAGATAGAGCAGCGACTGGGTGACGACCTGTGGCCGCTCGATGGCCTGCACGGGTTCGGTGGGAAGCTGGGTTTCCATGGGGTCGATGAGCATGAGGGCCATCCTCACTCCGCCGGTTGACCGGCGGGAGCCGGCGCTGGCGGTTCGGGCGTCCGCTGGCGCGACCGCCACCAGTCCGTGAAGGTGCCGACGATGCCCTTCGGCAGGAGCAGTGTGACGAAGATGAACAGACCACCGAGGGCGAAGAGCCAGCCCTGCGGGAAAGCTCCGGTGAACCAGCTCTTGGCGAAGTTGACGAGGCCGGCCCCGAGGGCGGCTCCGACCAGCGTCCCGCGCCCACCCACAGCCACCCAGACGATGGTCTCGATGGAGTTGGCGGGCGAGAATTCGCTGGGATTGATGATGCCGACCTGGGGGACGTAGAGCGCTCCGGCAATGCCGGCCATGATGGCCGAGACGGTCCAGACGAAGAGCTTGAAGTTCTCCACCCGATAACCGAGGAATCGCGTGCGCGCCTCGGCGTCGCGGATGGCGATGAGGATCTTGCCGGCCTTGGAGGTGACGATGGCGCGGGCCACGAGATAGCCCGTCATCAGGGCCAGCACAGAGAGCGAGAACAGCACCGCGCGCGTCGTCTGCGACTGGATGTTGAAGCCGAGGATGTCCTTGAAGTCGGTCAGGCCGTTGTTGCCGCCGAAGCCCATGTCGTTGCGGAAGAAGGCCAGCATCAGCGCATAGGTCAGCGCCTGGGTGATGATGGAGAGGTAGACGCCGGTGACGCGGGAGCGGAAAGCGAACCAGCCGAAGACGAAGGCGAGGAGGCCGGGAACGAGCGCCACCATCAGCATGGCATAGGGGAAGGAGGAGAACCCCCACCAGGTGAGAGGCAGCTCCTTCCAGTTCAGGAAGACCATGAAGTCCGGCAGGACCGGATGGGAATAGACCCCGCGCGGACCGATCTGCCGCATCAGGTACATTCCCATGGCGTAGCCGCCGAGGGCGAAGAAGGCCCCGTGGCCGAGCGAGAGAATGCCGCAATAGCCCCAGACGAGGTCGACCGCGAGCGCCAGCAGCGCATAGGTCATGTACTTGCCCCAGAGGCCGACGGCCGTGTTCGACACGTGGAACATCGAGCCCGGCGGCACGGCGAGGTTCAGCACGGGCACGAGGATGGCGGCGATGCCGAGCAGGACGAGGAAAACCCAGCCGGCGCGGTCGATCTTCTCGAAGAGGAACCGGGTGAGCATCATTCCACCGCCCGGCCCTTGAGGGCGAAAAGGCCCCGGGGTCGCTTCTGGATGAACAGGATGATGAAGACGAGGAGCAGGATCTTGCCCAGCACCGCGCCGGCATAGGGCTCGAGGAACTTGTTGGCGATGCCGAGCGTCATGGCGCCGACCAGCGTGCCCCAGAGATTGCCGACCCCGCCGAAGACCACGACCATGAAGCTGTCGATGATGTAGCCCTGCCCGAGGTTCGGCGAGACGTTGTCGATCTGGCTCAGCGCCACGCCGGCGAGGCCCGCGATGCCGGAGCCGAGGCCGAAGGTGAAGGCGTCCACCCAGTTGGTGCGGATGCCCATGGCACCGGCCATGCGGCGGTTCTGCGTGACGGCGCGGGTCTGCAGGCCGAAGGGCGTGCGCTTCAGGAACAGCAGCAGGGCGGCGAAGACGAGAGCCGCGAAGACGATGATGGCGAGGCGGTTGGCGGTGATCGCGAGATGGCCGACCTCGAGAGAGCCCGACATCCAGGACGGCGTCGTCACCTCGCGATTGGTGGGGCCGAACCAGGAGCGGACCGCCTGCTGCAGCACGAGGCTGACGCCCCAGGTGGCGAGAAGCGTCTCGAGGGCGCGGCCGTAGAGGTGACGGATGATGAGCCGCTCGATGGCGACGCCGATGGCGCCGGCGACGAGGAAGGCCATGGGCAGGGCGATGAAGAGCGAGGCGTCCATCAGGCCCGGTGCGACGGAGCGGATCGCCTGCTGGACGACGAAGGTGGTGTAGGCGCCGATCATCACCATCTCACCATGGGCCATGTTGATGACGCCCATGACGCCGAAGGTGATAGCGAGACCGATGGCGGCGAGCAGCAGCACCGAACCGAGGGACAGGCCGTACCAGACGTTCTGCCCGGCCTCCCAGACGGCCAGCGTCCTGCGGATGCCGACGGCGGCACTCTCGGCAGCTTCGCGCACCCGTGCGGGTGCATCGACCGGCAGCGAGCCGAGCATGGCAAGCGCATCCTGATCGCCGCGGCGCTGGATGATGCCGATGGCGGCAATGCGATCCGCCTCGGGGGCCTGAGGGTTGGCGACGAGGATGGCGGCCCGAGCCTCCTCCATCAGCCGCTTGATGCGCGCGTCGCGCTCCTGGCCGATGGCGGCCTCCAGCGCCGGCAGGGCGTTGCCGTCGCGGGACTTGAAGACCGCCTCGGCGGCTGCGGTCCGGCGCGCCGGTTCGGGGTTCATCAGCGTCAGCGCGCCCATGGCCGCCTCGATGGCGCGGCGCACGTTGTTGTTGAGACGCACGGGGCGGGTGGTGCCAACGTCGGCCGCCGGCTCACCGGACGCGGCAGACAGGAACGATCCGTCGGGGCGGCGTATGAAGACGGTGCGGTCGGATTGCCGGTAGACGAGGCGTCCGTCGCGCAGGGCCTCGATGACAGGAGCCGCCCGGGGCGAACCGGAGGCGGCGAGGCCGTTCACGGCACCGACGATGTCGTTGAACGTTTCGGTGGCGAAACGCTGGGTCAGGGCGGTGTTGTCCTGCGCTGCCGCGGGCGAGACGATCAGCAGGATGGCGGCGAGGATCACCGGGAGGAGCGCGAAGGGCCAGTGGCGTCGGACGGTGTCGCTCAAGCTCTGCCCTCTCGGAAGCACTTGCAGGGGAGGTGGGGCGCGCCGGCGGCCGGCGCGCCCTGTCCTTGTGTGGTCGGGAACTAGCGCTGAGCGCCGCCGCAACGGCCGGTGCGGACGTTGAAATTGCCGCAGTTCATCGGTGCGCGATGGTCGGCGATCAGATCGCGCGAGCCCTCGAGGTGCGGCGACCACTCCTGCGCCACCACGGTGCCGGGGGTCTGCCAGACGGTCGAGATCTGGCCGTTGGCCTGAATCTCGCCGATCAGCACCGGCTTGGTGATGTGATGGTTCGGCATCATGGTGGAGATGCCACCCGACAGGTTCGGTACGGCGATGCCGATCATGGCGCGGCGCACTGCGGTCGGATCGGTGGTGCCGGCGGCCTCGACGGCCTTCACCCACATGGCGAAGCCGATGACGTGGGCTTCCATCGGGTCGTTGGTGACCGCACGCTCGTTCTTCTTGAAGGCGCGCCAGCGGGCGATGAAGTCGCGGTTGGCCGGGTTGTCGACGGACTGGAAGTAGTTCCAGGCGGCGAGGTGGCCGACGAGCGGCTTGGTGTCGATGCCAGCGAGTTCTTCCTCACCGACCGAGAAGGCGACGACCGGGATGTCGGTGGCCTTGACGCCCTGGTTGCCGAGTTCCTTGTAGAAGGGAACGTTGGCGTCGCCGTTGACGGTGGAGACGACGGCCGTCTTCACGCCGGTCGAGCCGAAGCGCTTGATGGCGGCGACGCGCGTCTGCCAGTCGGAGTGGCCGAAGGGCGTGTAGTTGACCGAGATGTCCTCCGGCTTGATGCCCTTGGAGAGCAGGTAGGCCTCGAGGATCTTGTTGGTGGTGCGCGGATAGACGTAGTCGGTGCCTTCCAGCACGAAGCGCTTCACGCCTTCGGCGAGGAGATAGTCGATGGCCGGGATCGCCTGCTGGTTCGGAGCGGCGCCGGTGTAGAAGATGTTGGGGGAGGATTCCTCGCCCTCGTACTGCACGGGATAGAAGAGGATCGAGTTCAGCTCCTCGAAGACCGGCAGGACGGACTTGCGCGACACCGAGGTCCAGCAGCCGAAGGTCACGGCGACCTTGTGCTGGGCGATCAACTCGCGGGCCTTCTCGGCGAAGAGCGGCCAGTTCGAGGCCGGGTCGACGACGACCGCCTCCAGCTTCTTGCCAAGCACGCCGCCGCGCTTGTTCTGCTCCTCGATGAGCATGAGCATGACGTCCTTCAGCGTCGTCTCGCTGATGGCCATGGTGCCGGAGAGCGAATGCAGGATGCCGACCTTGATCGTCTCCTGCGCCTGTGCGGGCGCGGCAAGGACGCCGGCTGCCATAGCGGCGCCGGCGATCAGGCCGAGCACTTTTGATTTGAGGTTCAACATGGAGGGTTCCCGTTACTGGTGTCTGCCCCGGACCTCGGCAGCCAGATCCTCGTCCGATGGCGAGATGAGCTTCGCAACGGCCGTGCCAGCACGATTTTTTTCTCCCAAACCTTTGACTCCTTGTTTGAATCATCCCCCGGCCTGACCTTGGGGAAGAAAATGTCGGCGAGAGAGGCTCCGTCCCGCAGTGCAGCGCGCCCAAAGATTGGGCAGATGCATCTGCGCATTTTGCAGGCAGGAGACGGGGGTCGCCGCGGCACGGCTCGTGCTCATTCAGGCCTATGCCCCGACGATCGTCCGAGGATTGTGCAACGATGATACAGCCGGCCCCTCTTCCGACCCGCTTTCGCGCCCTCGACGCCTGGCGCGGCATCTGCGCGGGGCTCGTCGTGCTGTTTCATGTGCCAGTCCTGCACATCGCCAAGGACTGGCCGGCCTTCGCCAACCTGCAACTCGGGGTCGACTTCTTCTTCGTCCTGTCCGGCTTCGTCATCAGCCATGCCTATCAGGACCGGCTTGCCTCACCGGCCGAGGCCCGCGGTTTCATCGTCTCGCGCTTCCGCCGGCTCTGGCCGATGCATGTCGTGGTGCTCGGCGCTTTCGTCGCCCTCGAACTCGCCAAGCTCGCCTATGGGAGCGTCAATCCGTCCTTCGCCGTCGAGGCCGCTCCCTTCTCCTCCGGCCGCTCGCCACTGGAGATCTTCACCAACCTTGCCTTTCTGCAGTCCTTCGGCCTGCATCCAGGGCTCAGCTGGAACGGGCCGGCCTGGAGCATCGCGGTGGAGTTCTGGACCTCGGTAGTCTTTCTGGCCGTCGTCCTGTGGTGGCCCCGTGTGCGGCGCGAGACCTTCCTCGCCCTGGCACTGGGCAGCGCCCTCATCCTCGCGCTGGTGTCGCCCACGACACTCTTCGTCAGCTCGGACTGGGGCTTCGTGCGCTGCCTCTTCGGCTTCGCGGTCGGCTGCCTCGTCTATGACCTGAGGCTGCGATATCAGCTGCCGGCGCGGCTTCTCGCCTGGTACGAGGTGGGCATCGCCCTTGCCGCCTTCGCCTTCATGGCGCTGGTGCCGCAGGGCCTCCTGCACCTCGCGGCGCCGCTGGTCTTCGGCGTGCTGGTCTTTGTCTTCTCCTTCGAGGGCGGTCCGACCTCCGTGCTGCTGAAGACCCGCCTCCCGCAGGCCCTCGGGCGCTGGTCCTTCGCCATCTACATGACCCATGCCTTCCTGTTCCAGATTCTCAGGACGGGCGGTTCGTTCCTCGACCAGAAGCTGGGCCTCGGCCGCATGGTTATGCACAACGGTGACAAGCTGGTCACCATCGGTTCGTCCTGGCAGGCGCTGGCCATGCTGGTGCTGATCCCCGCCGTGGTGATCGCGGTCGGTGCCTTCTTCCACCGTTTCGTCGAGGTGCCGTTCAGCGGCAAGGGCCGTCCGGACGCCGTGAAACGGTCGGGCTCTGCAACCGCCGCCGCACCTGCGGCCCAGCGCGCCTGACTGTCCTCAAGAGGCTTTTCAGCCTTCGTTAACCATGATGGCGTCACCTCATCCGATGGCACGGATGCGGAGGACGACATGAGCACGGGTCAGGCCGCCGTCGATCCGGCGCGCCAGAAGCGCAGCTGGGGCGAGGCCGCGGCCGTCTATCTGCGCCGCGATGTTCTGGTGGTGCTGTTTCTCGGCTTCTCGGCCGGCCTGCCGCTGGCGCTGTCGGGATCGACGCTGCTGGTGTGGATGGCCGAAAGCTCGGTCGACCTGAAGACCATCGGCTTTTTTGCCCTTGTCGGAACGCCCTACACGATCAAATTCCTTTGGGCGCCGGTGGTCGATGCCGTCCAGATCCCGCTTCTCGGGCGTCTCTTCGGCCGACGTCGCGGCTGGCTGATTTTCAGCCAGATCCTGCTGATGGTGGCCATCGTCTTCCTGGGTCTGCAGAATCCCGACGTGTCGCCCTTCATGATCGCGCTGGGCGCGGTTCTGGTGGCGCTGGCTTCGGCCACGCAGGACATCGTCATCGACACCTATCGCGTCGAGAAGCTGGAAACCTCTGAACAGGCTGCAGGTGTCGGCGCCTATGTCGCCGCCTATCGCATCGGCATGCTGGTCTCGACCGCGGGCGCCCTCTTCATCGTCTCCTTCTTCGAGAAGGTGCAGGGTTTCGACAAGGCGACGGCCTGGACGCTCGGATATGTCGTCATGGGAGCCTTCGTCGCGGTCGGCATGGTGACGACGCTCGTCGCGCGCGAGCCGGCGCGCTCGGCCGAGGCGGCCAGGGTGCTCGCCGGCGAGAACAAGCTGTCGCGGGTCTGGACCGCTGCGATGGGCGCCTTCTCGGAGTTTCTCACCCGCGACGCCGCCGTCGCCGTTCTCGCCTTCGTCGTCCTGTTCAAGCTGTGCGACGCCTTCGTCGGCGCCATGACGGGGCCCTTCGTCATCCGCGGCATGGGCTATTCGCGCGAGGAGTATGCCGCCATCGTCAAGGGCCTCGGTCTCGCCGCGACGCTCGCCGGCGGATTCGCCGGCGGCTTCGTGGCACGCGGCCTCGACCTGCGCACCAGCATGTGGCTCGCGGCCTTCCTGCAAATGGGCTCGAACCTCGTTTTCGCCTTGCAGGCGGTGATGCCGGCCAGCTACGGCATGCTCGCCTTCGTCATCGTCGCCGAGAACTTCACCGGTGCCATCGGCACGGTGATCTTCGTCGCCTATCTCTCCGCCCTCTGCCAGTCGCCCCTGCACACGGCCACGCAATATGCGCTGCTCTCCGCCCTTTCGGCGGTGGGGCGCACCTATATCTCCGCGCCGGCCGGCTTCGTCGCGGCGCAGACCGGCTGGTTCTGGTTCTTCGTGCTCTCCTGCCTCACCGCCATCCCCAGCCTCATCCTGCTCTGGTGGCTGCAGCGGCGGGGACATTTCGAGGCGCTGGAGCGGCCGACGGGCAAGCTCTCGGCCGACGACTGATGCTGCCGCCCGCCTTCCGGTCATCCGGCGATCTCCTCGCCGACCGCCGCTACGACTACGCCATGGCGGCGAAGGCCGACGGGGACCTGGTGGCCGCTGCCGATCTTCTGACGCAGGCCCTCGAGATGGCGCCGCGATGGGCTGCCGGCTGGTTTGCGCTCGGCGAGGTCGAAGCGGCGCGGAGCTTCACGGAGGCTGCCGCCTCGGCCTTCCGGCAGGCCATCGCCTGCGACCCCGACGACGCGATGGGGGCCGGGCTGATGCTGGCGCGGCTCGGCCTGAGCACGGCGGGACCCGCCATGTCGGCCGGCTATGTCGCCGCCCTCTACGACGACTATGCGCCGCGCTTCGAGCGCTCGCTGCGCGAGGGTCTGACCTATCGCGGGCCGGAAATTCTGCGCGATGCGGTGTCGCGCGCCTGTACCGCCGCCGGCCGCGTCCCGCATGTCGACCGGATGCTCGATCTCGGCTGCGGCACGGGCCTCGCCGGCATGGTCTTCGCGCCGCTGGCGGCGGCCATCGACGGCGTCGACCTGTCGGCGCGCATGGTGGAGCAGGCGCGTCGCAAGGGTGTGTACCGCAGCCTGTCCGTCGGCGACCTCAGGTCGTTCCTCGCCGGACAGGCGGATGAGAGCGCCAATCTCGTGGTGGCTGCCGACGTCTTCATCTATTGCGCCGATCTCGCGCCGATCATGGGCGACATCGGCCGTGTGCTGCCGCGCGGCGGCCTCTCGGCCTTCACCGTCGAGACCCATGACGGCGACGGCGTCATTCTCGGCGATGCGCTGCGCTATGCCCATGGCGAGCCGGCGGTGCGTGCCGCACTGGCGGAAGGCGGCCTGACGCCACTCGTCTTCGAGCCGGCAGCGATCCGGCAGGAGGCCGGTCGGCCGGTTCCCGGCTGGGCGGTCGTCGCCGGGAAGGCATGAGGCGTTGACCTCGGCGGCAATGCCCGTCACAGCCTTGTCGCCATGAATTATCGCCACGCCTATCACGCGGGAAATCCGGCCGACGTCATCAAGCACGCGGTGCTCGCCTTCATCCTCGCGCATATGACGCAGAAGGAGACGCCGCTGCGCGTCGTCGACACCCATGCGGGGATCGGCGCCTATGACCTCACCTCCGACGCTGCGGAGCGGACGGGCGAGTGGGTGGAGGGCATCGGCCGGCTCTGGGGCAAGGATCTGCCCGAGCCACTCGCCGCCTTCCTCGATCCCTATCTCGATGCCGTGGCGCGGTTGAACCCCGATGGACGTTTGCTGCACTATCCCGGCAGCCCCGAGATCGCGCGGCTGACGACCCGCCCCATCGACGGCCTGACCTTCTGCGAGCTCCACTCCGAGGACTTCCAAACCCTTGCGGCGCTCTATGCGCGCGAGAAGCGTGCGAAGGTCATCGAGATCGACGGCTGGCTGGCACCGAAGGCCTTCCTGCCGCCGAAGGAGAAGCGGGGGCTGGTGCTGATCGATCCGCCCTTCGAGCGGCGTGGCGACTATGATCGCCTGGCGGAGGCGCTGGCCAACGGCGTCAGGCGCTTCGCGACGGGCGTCTTCGTGCTCTGGTATCCCATCAAGGACCCGGTGGAGGTGAAACGGTTCCACCGGCTGATCGCCGAGCTGGCGATTCCGAAATGCCTCACCATCGAGGCGACCTGGCGCGTCGTGGACGGGCAGCGCCTGTCGGGCGCTGGCCTGGTGACCGTCAACGCCCCCTACACGCTCGCGCCTCATCTCCGCGCGGCCGGTCAGTTGTTGTGGGACGCCCTGAACGTCCCCGCGGGCCGGCTTCTTCTGTCCGGCGACGCGTCCTGATCGGGTGGCTTACGGGTCGGTGCGCAGATTCATCTGCTTCGCCGTGTCGACCACGAACAGCGCGAGAGCCGCGCCGACGCCAAGGCCGATGAGGATGATGGCCAAGTCTGCAATGCCGATGTCGATCATCATGACATACCCCTGAAGGCTCGGGTGACGGTCGTCATCCGCGGCACCGGCCGTCGGGGTCAGTGGGCGGCTGAGGACTGGGGTATGGTTCCGTGATTTGTGCGTTGCAGCAATGCCGCTTTCGTTGTGCTGCAATGCAACAAAAAGATGACTGCGCGGAACTCCTCAGCCCTGCCTGCCGTCGCCCCCGGCGGCCAATGCCCGGAGCGCCACTGAGAAATTTGGATGCAAGAGATTAACGGAGAGTTCAGCTTTCAGCTTTTTATTGCTCACCCTTTTGCACTCGCCATAGAAGCTCCGCCCCATCTCGCTGAGCCCGCTCTGTTCGAAGGGGGTCGCCGGCGGGATCGGCCTGCCGAGGAGTTCGGCGGCAAAAGCCACCACGTCCTCGGCCGGGGCAGGCTCGTCGTCCGTGACGTTGACGACACCATCGTATCCCTTGTCGAAAGAGGCGAGGACAGCCTGGGCGATGTCGTCGACATGAATGCGATTGAACACCTGTCCCGGCTTGACGATGCGCCGCGCAGTCCCGCGCGCGACGTTGACCAGCGCATTCTGCCCGGGTCCGTAGATGCCCGAGAGGCGAAGGATGGCGACGGGCACGTCGTGGACCTGCCCAAAGGCCTGCCAGGACCGTTCGGCCTGGAGGCGCTCCACGCTGCGCGGGCTGACGGGCTTCGGTTCCGTCGCCTCGTCCACCCATCTTCCGCCATGGTCGCCATAGACGCCGACGGTCGAGAGATAGACGAGGGATTTCGGCGGGTGGACGGCGAGCGCACCGGCACAGGCGTTCAGCAAGGGATCGCCAACCTCGTTTGGCGGGGCCGAGACCAGGATGTGGTCGGCCTCCGCGATGGCGGACGCGAGATCGCCCGATGGTGCGGTGCCGTCGAAGGGCAGCACCGCAACGGATCGACCTTCCACGGGCGTCGCCGAAAGGGCCGCCGCCCGCTCGGGCGACCGCACGGTGGCGGTGATCCGGGAATAGCGGTCGCCCGAGGCACGGACCACCGCCCGCGAGGAGTAGCCGAGGCCGACAATGAGAAGATGGGTCATGGAATACTCGTCGATCGGGCCGTCCTGCGCCGGCCGGGTCTTGCCGGGACGGAGCGACTGTGTTCGCTGACAATCCCGGATATCGCCGAAGGCCGCCAGTGCCCATGATCCTCGACCGCGCCGCCTTCATCACCGCGAACACGCGCGTCATGGTCGTTCCCCATGCGCCGGAGATCGTCCTGCACCTCGCCGACGAGGCGACCGCGCTGTGGCAGAAGACGGAGGATGAACTGGGCGAGATCGGGCTGCCGCCGCCGTTCTGGGCCTTCGCCTGGGCGGGCGGCCAGGCCCTCGCCCGCTACGTGCTCGATCACCCGGAGATCGTTCGGGGGCGGCGGGTGCTCGATGTCGCGACGGGATCGGGCCTCGTCGCCATCGCCGCGGCGAAGGCAGGTGCCGCTGAAGTGACCGCGGTCGACATCGACGCCTTCTGCGAAGTCGCCGTCGGCCTCAATGCAAGGGCCAATGGTGTGGAGGTGACTGCCGAGACGCGTGACCCCACGGGCAGCGACAACGGCTGGGACGTCATTCTCGCCGGTGACATCTGCTACGAGAAGTCGATGACCGAGGCGATGCTGGCCTGGCTCGGCCCCATCGCCGCAGCAGGGCGGACGGTGTTGATCGGCGATCCCGGCCGCACCTATCTGCCGAAGGACCGGCTTGAGCGGCTCGCTGAGTACGAGGTTCCGGTGACGCGGGAGCTGGAGGACCTCGAGATCAAGCGGACCAGCGTCTGGAGACTGCGACCGGGCCCTTAGCCGGCTGCTCGCAAATCTTTGATCATTCCACGAAAATTGCGGGGATGCGCCATAGTGTCGCCGCTTCCATCTCTATCCTGTCCAGCATCAACCAGGGAGGCCACGATGAAGCTGACAGCGGAAGTTCGCCCGAGCGCTTTCGAAGCCCGCCCGTTCAAGGTGGTCTTCCGGCGCGCCGACCAGGTCCTGGCGGAATGGCCGGTGGCGTCGGTGAAGGCCGGCGAGGAGCGCATCGCCGAGACGCTCGGCGCCATGGCCTGTGCCACGGCCTCGAAGGGTTCGCCCTGCCATCTCTCCTGAGGTCGCATTCCGGAAGCAACTGAAACACCGCATCGCCCGACGGATCGTCGGCGCGAAACTGCGGCGGGCGAGAGAGGGGCCGACAACGGCCCCTTTTTCGTGAGAACCGCCATGCGTTTCGCTGCTTCCCGCTCCCTGTCGTCTTCCCAGCTGTCCCGTCGCAGCGTCGCGCTCGCCTTCGCCGCGCTGCCGCTGGCCGCTCTTGTCCCGGCGCGAGCCGTCGGGATGCCGGCGATCGACGCCGACCTCGCCAGGGCGCGCGAGAAGGTCGGAGCCTATGCCGAGCTTCTCGCCGCGAGCGACCAGATGCGCAGCATGTGGCAGCGCTATGCGCGCCTGGTGAATCCCGAGAACGGCCCGACCGGCCGTGAGACCAGCATCAACGGCCTGCATGCTCCCCGGGACGTGACGCGCGAACTCGCTGCGGTGCAGGCCGAACTGGGGCGCGGCCCGGCCCTGTCGGAGTGCGACCAGGCGATGGGCACGGTCGTCAGGCTGCACGGCGAGATGGCGCCGCTGGTGGCGGAGGCTGCGGCCTACTATGCCTCGGGCCATCACAAGCAGGACGGCGGCGAGAAGGCGCGAGACTATCACGCGCGGCTGCGCAAGATCGTCCCGGCGTTCCTTGCCGCCTGCCGCGACGCCCGCACGGTGCTCGAGCCGGTGCGGGAGGTGGTGGAACTCGCCGAACTCGCCGCCTTCGAGCGCCGCTCCGGCCGTGACGCGCGCTGGCATGTGCGGCAGGCGACGGTCGAGGCCCGCAAGATCATGGCCGTCTTTCCGCGTGCCGGCGGCGCGATCGACGTGGCGCGGCTGGATGAGGCACTCGCCGCCTATGAGCCGGTCGTGGTCGAGGCCGAGGCCTTCGGCGCCGCCCATCCCCAGTCGATGATCGGGTTCGAGCGCTCGGCCCGAAACTATCTCACGGCGATGCGCCAGGCGCGTGGCCGCATCATGGCCTTCCCGGCCGAGCCGAAGCGCTGGGCTCCCGAGATCGCCGATGTCGAGGTTCCGTTCCAGGGGCTTCTGACCTTCGCCGACGCCGTACTCCGCAACCTCGGCTGAGCCTCGCTCGGCCTGCGGCATTGACGCAGAGGCAGGCGGGGTGACAGACAGGAGCCAGTTGCACAGCGGGGCCGAGAGAGCGTGACCAATACATCCACCGGTGCGCCGGGTCCGGTCGCTCCCGCAGGCTTCCTTGCCCGCTTCTCCGCCTTCTGGGGCGACCATCTTGCGCGGCCGCTGCGCGCCGTCAGGCGCGCCTATGTGCCGCTTCTCATGGTCTATTTCGCCTATGGGGCCCTCGGCATCATCGACGTCTCCCGCGACATGTGGGTCAAGGAGAGCCTGTCGCTGTCTCCGGCCGAGTTGGCCGGCGTCGCGGTGTGGCTCAGCCTGCCTTGGACCATCAAGATGGTCTTCGGGCAGCTCGTCGACGGCGTCACGCTGTTCGGCTCGCGCCGCCATGCCTATGTGCTGATCGGTGCCTCCTTCACTGCAACGGGCCTGGTCGTGCTGGCGGGCGCGGCTGGTGGCTGGTTCACCCATCTGCCACCGAACGGGGCCTATGTCCTCGGCGCCGTCCTGATGGTCCTAGGAGCCGTGATCCAGGACGTCGTGGCTGACGCCATGTCGTCGGAGGTGGTCGACCGGGTCGATGCGGAGGGAAATCCGCGACCCGACGCCGAGATCCGCACCGACCTCGCGATGGTCCAGGTGCTGGGGCGGCTCGCCCTCGGCATCGGCATCCTGTCGGTCGCCGGCCTCTCCGGCTGGCTCGCCCAGCATTTCCCGCGCGAGCAGGTCTTCCTGTTCGGCCTCGTGGTGCCTCTGATCTCGGTGACCGGCGCCCTGTTCGTCCGGCCTCAGGTGAGCGAGGCGCAGCCCGTCGACTGGCGCATCCTGGGCGGCGGGCTCGCTTTCGGTGCCTTTGTGGTCGGCACCGCTCTCGGCGAAGTGCCCTATGCGCAGGAACTGGTCTTCGTTGTCTCGATGGCCGTGGTGCTGACCATGCTGCACATGGTGACCCGCGACATCGACCCGAAGACCCGGCAGGCCATCGTCTTCGCCACCATCATCATCTTCGCCTTCCGGGCGACTCCCGGGGTCGGCGACGGCTACTTCTGGTGGACGCTCGACGTCCTGAAGTTCGACGAGGCCTTCTACGGCATCCTGCGCCAGACATCGGCGGTGATCGCCATCGGGGCCATGTGGTTCTTCTCGCGCCAGCTCACCGAGTATTCGGTGACCACGGTTCTGTTCTGGATCGCGGTGGCCGGCACGGTGCTATCGATTCCGAACATCGGGCTCTACTATGGCCTCGCCGACTGGACCCAGGCGAATTTCGGCTTCGGTGCCCGCACCATCGCTGTGGTCGACGCGGCCACGACCTCGCCCTTCGCCGACCTGTCGATGATCCCGATGCTGACCCTCATCGCCTACTATGCCCCGGAGGGACGGCGTGCCACCTGGTTCGCCCTGATGGCCTCGCTGATGAACCTCGCCCTCGTCGCCGGACAGCTGCAGACCAAGT
Source organism: uncultured Hyphomicrobiales bacterium (assembly GCA_964587395.1). Lineage (GTDB taxonomy): Bacteria > Pseudomonadota > Alphaproteobacteria > Rhizobiales > Phreatobacteraceae > Phreatobacter. The sequence continues at coordinate 15,064 of CAZPMD010000020.1, read as the reverse complement.
ACCTCAACCACATCTTCACGGTCGGTCGCGGCGACTACGGCGAACTCGGCGGTCTTCTGATCACCGCGACGGTCATCGGATTCGTCGTGCCCGTCGCAGTGATCCTGATGTTCCGCAAGCGCGTCTGAGGCGTCACTTCACCCGGCGATAGTCGGCCCGCATGAAGACGTGCCATGCGCCGTCCGGTTGGCGGACCTGCGAGCGGAACTCGTAGAGATCGTCGTTCTTCCACTCGACGATGTCCTGATAGGTTGCCGTCGTACCGTCGCCGCTGAAGGATGGGCCGTCGGCCTGCAGGGTAAGGGTACAGCCGGCCTCGTCGAGGGTGCCGTCATAGACCCACAGGTTCGGCATCATCGAACCCACCCAGGTGCCTACGTATCGCCCCCTGGCGGGGTCGAAGCCGATGGTGAGCAGCATCCGCGCCTCGCCGCCGCCGGGCATTGCGCCGGTCCCGTCGCCGAGGATCCAGAAGCCTCCGAGGGAGGTGAAGGTCTGCCGACCCTTGAGCTTCTCCGGCGGCTGGTCGGGAACGGAGCATTCATGCTCGTAGTCCCAGGTGCCGATGAAGCGGTTCAGCCAGGCGTGTTCATTCTGCGGTTCTCCGAACATGTCGGGGCTCCTGTCGGTTGGTCTTGGGGGGAGGGGAGAGGCGTCAGGCTTCGGCCTGGTGCTTCAGGGTGGCGAGCCCGGCCTCGAAATCCGGTCCCACCATGCGCTCGAGACTGAAGACGAGGCTCATCAGCTTGCCGATGAAGGGCTGGGGGCCCGACATGGCCCAGGTCACCTGCGTGCCCTGACCCTCTGGTCGCAGTGTGAATTCCGCGACGTTGTGGGCCTCGAAGGGGCGCAGGAAATCCAGCTTGATGAGAATCCGCTGCGGGCTCGATTCGAGGATCTCCATGCGGCCGGCGCCGATGTCCTTGTTGCCTTCCCAGGCATAGGCCGCGCCCACGCCGGATTCCGCGCCCGACAGCGTGCGGGCCATGCCGGGGGCCTTGTTCTCCCAGGGCGACCAGCTCCGCCAACTGCGGAAATCGGCGATCAGCGGATGGATGCGCTCGGCCGGGGCGGCAATGAGGATCGAGCGTTCCAGCCGGAAGGCGTCCGGTCTTGTCGCGGCAAAGCCAAGGATGCCGGCGACGACGACGAAAACGGCGACAAGGGCATAGGTCATCAGGGGTCTCCACTGCATGTCCGCTCAGCCCTTGGCGGGCGGGGTATGGGCGAAGCTCCAGGAATGGCCGAAGGGATCGACGATCTGGGCATAGCGGTCGCCCCAGAAGGCGTCGTGGGGCGCCATCACCGTCGTGGCGCCGGCCTTCATGGCGCGATCGTACCAGGCATCACAGTCATCCACGGTCAGATGCATGGTCACCGAGACGCCTCCGGCGCGTGGCGGGGGCGCGAAGGTGGCAGCGGCAAAGCACATTTCGGGAAAGTCGTCGTGCAGGAAGACCTGGCCGCCATTGATCAGCAGTGCCGCATGCATCAGCCGCCTGCCGTCCTGGGCGGGCATGCGGGCGAGTTCCTGCGCATCGAAGGCGGCGACATAGAAGGCGATGGCCTCGGCGCCGCCGGCGACGTTGAGGTGGGGCGTGATGGGATGGGGGGTCATGGCGCTTGTCCTTCATCGGGGGGTGAAGACGGGGCGGGACTCTCCTCTGCTGCGGTGCGCTCGAGATAGTCTGCGAGGCGATCGAGCTTGGCCTCCCACATCACGCGGTAGCGCTCCAGCCACTCGGACGCCTCCCGCATCGGAGCGGCTTCCAGCTTGCAGGGTCGCCACTGCGCCTCGCGGCTGCGGCTGATGAGTCCGGCCTGCTTGAGCACCTTCAGGTGTTTCGACACGGCCGGCAGGCTCATGGCGAAGGGGGCCGCCAGCTCGGTGACCGACGCCTCGCCTTCGGCCAGCCGCGACAGGATGGCGCGCCGTGTCGGGTCGGCGAGGGCGGACAGGGTGACGCTGAGCGGATCGGACGGCATGAAGGCTACCAGGCGGATAATTAACTCATAGGTTAAGTAGCTTGGCCTTGGGCCCGCGTCAACCATTCCTGATGGGGGCGCGGGAGGGGCCGCGGGGAGGCGGGTCTGCCCTCGCCCCGCAGCGGTTGCGTCAGTGGCGATAGTAGAGCCCGGCCGCGATGGCGATTGCGAAGAGGATGAGCACCACGTTGCGATAGAGGCGGTCCCACTTGTCGTAGCGGGTGGGAGCAAGCGTCAGCACGTCGAACTCCTCGCGCCGGGGCGGTGCGGGGGCGCGTTCCTCGATCACCGTGGCTTGGGCCTCGATCTCGATGGGCGCCCGGGGCGTTGCCCGGGGGGTCGGAAAGGGTGTCGTGTCGGACATGGGACGTCTCGGATGGCGGCCCGGCTGCGCGCAGGCGCTGGCGCCGGGGCCTCCTCGCGGGAGCGCCTCCGGTCGCCACCGGGCGATGTTGATGAAATGGATGGCGTCAGGCGGCGGAGAGGGCCGGCGGAGCGCGCGGCTGGGGCCGCTCCAGGCGGCTGCGCGACGCGCGTGGAACTATCGAGGCGGGAGGAGAGCCGACCGGCGCCAGGACCGTGGCGAGGCGCAGGACAACGGGCCAGACGGCAGTGTCGTCGCCGGCTGGACCCGTGCGATCCCGACTGTCGGGAGCCTCGCGCCGCAGGATGCGGATCGTTTCGGGCTCACGGAGAACGGCAAGCTCGCCGTCCAGGCGCTCCCAGCCGGCCTGACGCAGCGGGTCGTGGCCGTGGCGGACCGGGGGCAGGGCTGCAGCCAGAGCGAGCAGGACCAGGACGAAAGGCAACAGCCGTCGCCATGTCCGGGGATGGGCATCCGTCCATCGGCGCGGGAGACTGGAGGCCTTCAATCGCATGGTGGGAGGGTCGGATCGTCCGGGCGACATGGTGCCCCTGCCTTCTCGTCGTCGATTGGGGCGGAAATGGGGGGCGCGGGCCTTTTGCCGATGCGCCGTTTTCCAATCGTCATGTTTTCCGCTATGATGCTTGCTTGTGGCGCCCTTCGTGGCGCGAAGCAGAGAGGAATGGACCCCTGTCCACCACGACCCTGCCGGGGCCGGCCGCCATGGCGCCGCCCACCGGGACTCCGACGGCAAGCCCGGCTTCCGCGGACGTCCTCAAGCTCGTCCTCGAGACCCTCGAGGACAACAAGGCCGAGGAAATCCAGGCCATCGACCTGACCGGCAAGACGTCCATCGCAGATGCCATGGTGGTGTCGTCGGGGCGCTCGCACCGCCATGTCGGCGCGCTCGCGGATTATCTGCTCAAGGCGCTCAAGGAGGCCGGCGTGCGCGACGTGCGCGTCGAGGGCCTTCCGGCGTGCGACTGGGTGCTGGTCGATGCCGGCGACGTCATCGTCCACGTCTTCCGGCCCGAAGTCCGCAGCTTCTACAATCTCGAGAAGATGTGGTCAGCGGCCCGCCCGGGTGACCGCCTCGCGGGCTGAGACGTGCGGCCCGAGACTTCGCGGGCCGCCTCGCAGGCCTGAGCGGATGACCGCGCCGGCAGCGCGCAGGAGCACGTCATGCGGCTGATCCTTGTCGCCGTCGGACGAACCAAGGCCGGTCCGGAGACGGAGCTTGCCGCGCGCTACCAGGACCGTGCCGCCAAGGCCGGCAAGGGCCTCGGCTTCCGCTCCGTCGACACGATCACCCTCGATGAAAGCCGCGCGGTCGAGGCGGCCGCCCGCAGGGGTGAGGAGGCTGCGGCGATCCGCCGTGTGCGGGCCGGGCGGCTGCTGCTGCTCGACGAGCGCGGCCGCAGCATGGGCAGCGCCGACTTCGCCGCGCTGCTCGGTGGCTGGAAGGATTCCGGCGAGGAGGCCGCAACGCTCGTCATCGGCGGGCCGGACGGGCTCGACCCGGCGCTCCGGACGGAGGCTGATCTCGTGCTTTCCTTCGGTGCGATGACCTGGCCACACCAACTCGTGCGCGTCATGGCGCTGGAGCAGCTCTATCGGGCCGTGACGATCCTCGCGGGCCACCCCTATCATCGCGTCTGAACCTGCCGTGACAGGGAAGGCCCGGCCCTGGGCGGGCGCGCTCCGAATCAGGGTGGGGACAAGGCGCTACGCCCCCTGAATCGGTGCACCGCCCCCTTAACCTGTCATCAAACCTTCACTAGAGTGTCATGTGTCCGTCGTCTGGCGGACCCAGAACGGCGCGGCCCTTGCCGCAAGCCGCACCGTCGCCGCAAGGCGCCTGTTGGGAGGTTCTTTCCGATGTTCAACCGTCGTTTTCTGCTCGCGGCCGCTGCCGGAGCGATGATGGCCGCGAGCCCCGCGGCCGCCCAGGTCGAGATTCAGTGGTGGCACGCCATGACCGGCGCCAACAACGAGGTGGTCAACCGCCTGGCGCAGGACTTCAACGCCTCGCAGCGCGAATTCCGCGTGGTGCCGACCTACAAGGGGTCCTATCCCGACACCATGAACGCCGGCATTGCCGCGTTCCGCGCCGGCAACGCGCCGCACATCCTGCAGGTCTTCGAGGTGGGTACTGCCACGATGATGGCCGCGCGCGGCGCCATCAAGCCGGTGTTCCAGCTGATGGCGGAAGCCAACGAGCCCTTCGTGCCGAGCGCCTATCTGCCTGCGGTTGCCGGCTATTATTCGACCTCGCGGGGAGAAATGCTGTCCTTCCCGTTCAACTCCTCGTCCTCGGTGATGTGGTACAATAAGGATGCCTTCCGCAGGGCCGGGCTCAATCCCGACCAGCCGCCGAAGACCTGGCCCGAGGTGTTCGAGGCGGCCAAGAAGCTGCGCGCCGCCGGCTATGACAAGTGCGGGTTCTCCTCCGCCTGGATCACCTGGCTGAACCTCGAGCAGTTCTCGGTCTGGCACAACGTGCCGCTCGCCAGCCGTGCCAACGGCATCGACGGCTTCGACACCGAGCTGCGCTTCAACTCGCCGCTGCATGTGCGCCACCTGCAGAATCTCATCGACCTGCAGAAGGACAATACCTTCTCCTATTCGGGCCGCACCAACACGGGCGAGGGTCGCTTCACTTCCGGTGAGTGCCCAATCTTCCTGACCTCCTCGGGCTTCTACGGCAACGTCAAGGCGAACGCGAAATTCGAGTGGGCCAATGCGCCGATGCCCTACTATCCGGACGCGCCGGGCGCGCCGCAGAACTCGACGCTGGGCGGTGCCTCGCTCTGGGTCATGGGCGGCAAGCCGGCGGCCGAGTATCGCGGCGTGGCCAAGTTCTTCGCCTTCCTGTCGCAGACCGACCGCCAGGCCAAGCTGCACACCGACTCGGGATACCTGCCGATCACCCAGGCCGCCTACGAGCAGGTGAAGGCTTCGGGCTTCTATCGCGAGAACCCCTATCTCGAGACGCCGATCCTGCAGCTCAACAACAAGCCGCCGACCGAGAACTCCCGCGGTCTGCGCCTCGGCAACATGGTGCAGATGCGCGACGTCTGGGCCGAGGAGATCGAAGCGGCGCTGTCGGGACAGAAGAGTGCCCAGGCGGCCCTTGACGCCGCGGTCTCGCGCGGCAACGCCATGCTGCGCCAGTTCGAGCGCACTGTTTCCCGCTGAGATCGGGGCATCCGGCACCGGGGTGGGTCTGACCCGCCCCGGTCCGTCTTTTTCGGGGGACCTGCATGGAAAAGCGCGTTGTCTTCGACGGCAAACTGTTGCCCTACGCGCTTCTCATGCCGCAACTCCTGATCACCATCGTCTTCTTCTACTGGCCGGCGGCGCAGGCGGTCTGGCAGTCCTTCTTCATCCAGGACGCCTTCGGCCTGACGATGCAGTTCGTCTGGTTCGAGAACTATGGCGTCCTCTTCGCCAATCCGGACTATTACCGCTCGATGCTGACGACGCTGGTCTTCTCCTGCCTCGTCACCTTCTTCTCGCTGTCCATCGCGCTGATGTTCGCGGTTCAGGCGGACAAGCACATCAAGGCCGCCGGCGCCTACAAGACCTTCCTGATGTGGCCCTACGCGGTGGCCCCGGCCATCGCCGGTGTGCTCTGGCTCTTCATGTTCCAGCCCTCCCTCGGCCTCGTGGCGCAGGCCATCCGCGCGCTCGGCATTGACTGGAACCCGCAGCTCAACGGCGGACACGCCATGACGCTGGTGGTGATGGCGGCGACCTGGAAGCAGATCAGCTACAATTTCCTGTTTTTCCTCGCCGGCCTGCAGTCGATCCCCAAGAGTGTCATCGAGGCCGCCGCCATCGACGGTGCAAGGCCTGCCCGCCGGTTCTGGACCATCATCTTCCCGCTGCTGTCGCCGACCACCTTCTTCCTGCTGGTCGTCAACATCGTCTACGTGTTCTTCGACACCTTCGGCATCATCGACTCGGTGACCGGCGGCGGTCCCGCCCAGGCCACGACGACGCTGGTCTACAAGGTCTTCTCAGATGGCCGGTTGGGCGGCGATCTCGGCGGCTCTGCCGCCCAGTCGGTCATCCTGATGGTCCTCGTCATCGGGCTCACCGCCATCCAGTTCCGCTACATCGAGCGCAAGGTCCAGTACTGATGGTCGAGCGCCAGAGCTTCTTCTCGTTCGTGCCCCACCTGATCCTGCTCGCCGGGATCTTCATCGTCGCCTTCCCGGTCTATGTGGCCTTCGTGGCCTCGACCTGGGACCCGGCGACGATCTCCAATGGCCAGATGCCGCTCTGGCCTGGTCCACACTTCCTTGAGAACTACTACCAGACGATCTTCGTCGGCACGTCGAAGTCGTCGCGTGAGCCGGTCGGCATGATGATGCTCAACAGCCTCATCATGGCCCTGACCATCGCCATCGGAAAGATCGCCATCTCGATCATTTCAGCCTTTGCCATCGTCTATTTCCGCTTTCCGTTCCGCATGACGGCCTTCTGGGTGATCTTCGTCACGCTGATGCTGCCGGTCGAGGTGCGCATCTACCCGACCTACAAGATCGTTGCCGATCTCGGGCTGCTCGACAGCTACATGGGCCTCACGGTCCCGCTCATCGCCTCGGCGACGGCGACCCTGCTGTTCCGGCAGTTCTTCATGACGGTGCCTGACGAGTTGGTGGAGGCTTCGAAGATCGACGGTGCCAGCGCCATGCAGTTCTTCCGCGACACGCTGCTGCCGCTATCGATCACATCGATCGCGGCTCTCTTCGTGATCCAGTTCATCTATGGCTGGAACCAGTATCTGTGGCCGCTGCTGATCACCACGCGCGAGGGCATGCAGACCATCGTCATCGGAATCAAGAAGATGATCGTGACGCAGGACGCGCTGACCGAATGGCAGATCGCCATGGCCACCGCCGTGCTTGCCATGCTGCCGCCGGTGCTCGTCGTCATCTTGATGCAGAGGCTCTTCGTCAAGGGCCTGGTCGAGACCGAGAAGTGAGGAATCCCGCATGAGCGAGGTCGTTCTCGACCAGATCCGCAAGGTCTATGCAGGGGGTGTCGAGGCCGTGCGCGGTGTCGATATCCGCGTGCCGACCGGCGCCTTCTGCGTGCTCGTCGGCCCGTCCGGCTGCGGCAAGTCCACGCTGCTGCGCATGATCGCCGGGCTGGAGACGATCACCGCCGGCGAGTGCCGCATCGGCGCGCGGCGGGTTAACGAGCTCGAACCGGCCGAACGGGACATCGCCATGGTGTTCCAGAACTATGCGCTCTATCCGCACATGTCGGTCTACGACAACATGGCCTATGGGCTGCGCAACCGCGGCACGCCGAAGGCCGAGATCGAGGAACGGGTGCAGGAAGCCGCGCGGATCCTCGAGATCACGCCCTTCCTCGACCGCAAGCCGCGGGCGCTCTCCGGCGGCCAGCGCCAGCGCGTCGCCATGGGCCGTGCCATCGTGCGCAAGCCGCAGGTCTTCCTCTTCGACGAGCCGCTCTCCAACCTCGACGCCAAGCTGCGCATCCAGATGCGGGTCGAGATCAAGAAGCTGCAGCGGGCGCTGGCCGTCACCTCGGTCTACGTCACCCACGACCAGCTGGAGGCGATGACGCTCGCCGATGTGCTGGTGGTGATGAACAAGGGTCTGGTGGAGCAGGCGGGCGAGCCGCTCGACATCTACGAGAAGCCGGCCTCCACCTTCGTCGCCAGCTTCATCGGCGCACCGCCGATGAACCTCATCCCCGTCGGCGCCGGCGAGAGCGGCCCGCAGGCGACGGGCCTGACGGGTGGACGCGGCCTCGCCGTCCCGCCGGGCGGCGCGACGCTGGGGGTCCGGCCCGAGCACCTGATGGTTGTCACCGGGCCCGTGCCGGAGGATGCGCTCGGCATCACGTTCCCCGTTTCGGCGGTCGAGGCGGTCGGGGCCGAGACCTTCGTCTACGGGCCGATCGGCGGCACCGGCCAGGACATTATTGCCCGCCTGCCCGGCAAGGCGCTTCTCGCGCCGGGAACGCCGGTTTCGGTGGCGGCCACCGCCGAGCATCTGCATCTCTTCGACAAGGACACTGGCCGGCGCATCGGCCCTTAGGGGACGTCCGGTTCCTGCCGGCTGCGCCGCCCGCACGCGCCTGCCGCGCTCGCCTTGCGGGGCGGCATGCCGATCGCCATATTCGGGCAGCGCTGGAGGTTTCCGGCGCGCTGGGTGCCTTCGGGGCCCGGCCGATGTCGCTCAGACGAGGACTTCGCCCATGTCGCGCGTACCGTCTCTTTCCTCCCCCTTCCTGCTGGGTTTCGACCAGCTCGAGCGGGTTCTGGACAGGGTCACCAAGGGGGCCGAGGGCTACCCACCCTACAATATCGAGCGCGTCGCCGCTTCGGCGAACGGCCCTGAACGTCTTCGCATCACGCTGGCTGTCGCGGGCTTCACCCGTGAACAGCTTGAGGTCACGGTCGAGGAGAACCAGCTCGTCATACGGGGCCGCCAGCAGGACGATGCCGAGGGGCGTGACTTCATCCACCGCGGCATCGCCGCACGCCAGTTCCAGCGCGTCTTCGTGCTGGCCGACGGCATGGAGGTCATGGGAGCCGACCTGAAGAACGGGCTCCTCTCGGTCGATCTCGCCCGCCCGGAGCCTGAAAGGATCGTGCGGCGCATCGACATCGCGGCGCTGGACTGAGTCCAGGGCCATCGCAGCCTGCCTATGAAGGAGGTTCGTATCATGAATGCCCATTCCCCCGTCAGTCCGGAAGTCCTGGCCCAGATCGGCGTCGCCAAGGTCGCCTATGTGAAGCCGATGCGCTCCGATGACATCACGCGCATGTTCCCGCAGGCGCCCGCCCTGCCGCCCGGGCTCGATCTCTTCGCCCTCGTCTCCGCCGACGGGACGCCGATCATGGTGACGGACAGGCGCGAGGATGCCGTTGCCAACGCCTGGCAGAATGAACTCGAGACGGTGAGCCTCCACTGAGCGGAGATGCGGCGGGCGGCGCGTGGCGCTGCCCGTTCAGGCCGTGGCGGCAGAGCTTTCGCGGACCTGCCAGAAGCGCAGCACTCGCAGCGCGGTATTGGTGGTCAGCTTGCCGTAGCTCTCGCGCGTCTCGTCGAGCGCCGCCTGCGAGGTCCCCGCCGTGCCGGGGCGCAGGACCAGGATCGCGCGCAGCGTCTGCCAGCCGAGACCGGCCGCCCGCGCCAGGATGAGAATGGGGTCCGGACGCTCGCCGACGAACAGGCGCTCGACCATGTCAACCGCCACGCCGCAGAGCACCGACAGGGCGCAGATGGTTTCGTCCATCTTGCCCGCTTCGGCATAGGCACGCAGTTGAGTTTCGTCGAGTTCGCCGCGGCCGTGGCGGACGACGATCGCCCGATGGATCGCCGTATAGTCCTTCGCCTCGCCGGCTGCTCCGACCGCGATACGGTCGACGACACCGGCCAGGGCACCGGAGAGCTGTGCCTTCTCGCGCGCGCTCGAGGAGGCCACCAGCCGCTTGCGGACGGTTTCCTTGGCGGTCGAGAGAATGACGCGGAACAGATAGGGCGGGATGTCCTTGCGCATGCCGACGCATTCCGCCAGCAGGTCGTCCGTCTTCGATCGCTCGACGAGCGCGTCGTAGCCCTTGGTGGAGAACCGGGCGCCATCATTGGAGGCGACCGAGAAGGCGACGCGTTCATTGCCGCGGTCGACCAACACATCGGTCACGCTCTCGCTGACGGACTTGCGCCCGGCGATGGCCAGCATGTGCTCCTGGCTCTTGGTGCGGGCGATGGAGGCCAGGGTCTTGTCGTCGAGCTGCGACGACAGCAGCAGAATGGGCCGTGCGACGTCGATCTCGTCGTCCTGTGCCAGGGAGCGGATCACCGTCTTCGGCGCACTCATCACCGGCGCCAGACGCTCGGCCAGTTCCTGCCGGACAGCCTTCTCCATGGCGGACGACAGACGGGTGATGACGTCGTCGAACAGGTCGATCTGCGATTCAGTATAGCGGTCGGCATCGCGCAGGAAGAGATCCGTCACGCGGCGCAGAGTCTCGACCCGACGGTCGCTGGTGCCGCGGGAGATGACGTCTTCCAGCTCTTCGATGATTGTCACCGAGGCCATTTCCGCTCAATTCCCCCATGCCATGCGAAGCTTGACGTGGCGGGGATCGTAGGCGTTGCCCATTAAGAAGAGGTTGAGCAGACAATGAAGATACCCGGATGAAGTGCTGTTCCGGGGCGGTGCCGGCCGCGCCGGAGCGCTCCTTGCCGGGGCCGCCGGACCCCGCTTCCCCATACCCGTGAAAATCCTTCGCGGCGCGCTTGATGCCCGCAAGGAAATGTGCCAAACACGCGCTCCTCGAACGGGCCTGCCGTTCGGGGCGCGGCAGCCCCCAGGGGCTACCACCCGGCGGATGATCCTGGATCCGCCACGTTCCCTCGGGAGCAGATGGGGCCATAGCTCAGCTGGGAGAGCGCTTGCATGGCATGCAAGAGGTCGGCGGTTCGATCCCGCCTGGCTCCACCAAACACTCGCCCCTAACCTTATTGTTGTCCCGACAAGCGAAATTACCGCGTAGTTGCGGGAAGTTAGCGGTCTGGCTCGGCATTCGAGCGAGCCTGAGACGCTGTTTGGCGCTCTTTCAACCCGCTTCACGACCGTCATTCTCCGGCGCCCAAGTCGAGTTTCCGGCTATGGATGCCTGAGACGGGTTTGAACATTGTCCGAGACCGGTTCGACCTTTTGTCCGGCGCGGCCGGATGCCGAAACGCTTGCGAGCGCTGTTCTGGAACAGCCTTCGTCGTCGGCTGTTCGCTGCGGGGTCGGCTGCCCCTGTTCAGACGCCAAGCACTTCGCGCTGCTCGGTCCAGGCCATCGGCAGATCGCGCACGATCTCGGTCGCGCCGATGGTGGCGGGCAGTCGCCCCTCGACGACTGCCTCGACGATCGATGGGTCGAGGAAGGCGAGCTGGATCATCATGCGGATGTTCCGGCTGCTTTTGCCCTCACGCGCCGCAAGAGCGTCAACCCCATCGGCACGGCCGGTCACGAGGTCATCTAACCAAGCGCGAGCTTTGACGATCGCCTGGATTAGCCGCGCGCGATTGAAGCGTTGCTGATGTGGCTGGGCAGTTGCGATCTCGTTTCCCGCGGCAATGGGCTCATGAATGACCTTGTCAGGCTTGGTCTGCCGCGGTGACCAGGGGAGAGCGACAATGCGATCAGCACCTGGGATCTGGCCCGCGAATGAGATGATCACCTGGCTGCGGTGGATATCGATGCGCTCGATGGTTTCAAGCACCACATTGCGTCGCCCAGCGTCGTCGGGCGGTAGCGCGCCAAGGCGCTGCCCAAGCGCGCCCACAACCAGATCGTCGATCGTTGTGGCGCTCGCCCGGGGAGGCGTTCCCGCCTCTGCCTTGCGATTTTCCAGCAGCGCTCTGGAGATGTAGTAGTGGTATCGAGCGCCGTACTTGACGCTGTAGCTCGGCGACATTCGGTTGCCGCGCGAGTCGAAGATCAGTCCGCGCAGCAATCCGTTCGGGCTCGGGCGCTTTGATCGCTCGACCAGCTGCGATGCGAGCCGCTGCTGGACCTCCCCGAAGATCGCGGCATCAACGATCGGTTCGTGCTCACCGGCGTGGTGCTCGCCCTTGTGGATGATCTCACCGATATAGGCTCGATTGCGCAGCAGGGCGGAGAGCGCGCCGGTGAAGAACAGCACACCACCAAAGGTGCTGCCATCGCTTCGGGAGCGGATTCTCGTGCGCATATCGCGCCGATCCAGCTCCTCCTTCAGTGCGGGGATGCTTCCAAGCTTTAGGTACAGATCAAAGATCGTTCGGATCTGCTGGGCTTCGGTTTGGTCGACCAACAGCTTTCGGTTCTCGACGCGATAGCCAAGTGGCACATGGCCGCCCATCCAGAGACCCTTGCGCTTGGACGCGGCAATCTTGTCGCGGATGCGTTCGGCTGTGACCTCGCGCTCGAACTGGGCGAACGACGGCAGCACGTTCAGGGTAAGCCGTCCCATCGACGAGGTCGTGTTAAAGGCCTGCGTCACCGAGACGAAGGAGATGCCCCTGGCATCGAAGCGCTCGACGATCTTGGCGAAGTGGGCGAGCGAACGGGTCAGGCGATCCACCTTATAGACGACGACGATGTCGATGTTGCCGGCATCGACGTCGGCCATCAGAGCTGCGAGCCCCGGCCGGTCCATCGACCCGCCGGAGTAGCCCCCATCGTCGTAATGGTTCGGTACCAGTGACCAGCCCTCGTGGCGCTGCGAGGCGATATAAGCCTCGCAGGCCTCACGCTGGGCATGGAGCGAGTTAAAGTCCTGTTCGAGACCTTCCTCGCTCGACTTGCGGGTATAGATCGCGCAGCGCTTGGCACTGGCGCCGTGCGGCTTGCCGACACCAGATCGCGCCGCGGAGCGAGCGTCACGCATGCGCGTCGCTCCCGCTCAAGATCGCGCTGGCGCCGGCATTGCCACCGCCCGGTGCTGTGGGGCTGGGATCCGAGACTACCCGTTTCGGCTTCTTCGGCGTGGGCTTTGCGCCGAAGAACACCCAGCCGTTCCAGCTCGTGCCGGTGATCGCCTTGGCGACGGTCGAGAGCGAGGCGTAGGTCGCACCCTGCCAGAGGAACCCGTCGGGGATGACGATCACCTCGTGCCTGACGCCCTGCCACTCGCGGATCAGCCTCGTCCCTGCCATGAGCTGTCGCGGGGGCGGCGCTGAGGATCGGCCCTCAGCCGTCGGGCTTGCCTTCGATGCCTTGGCGTCGCGCGCGATGGCCTGCAGCCGCTTCGTTGCGGCCAGCGACAATCCCCCGAAAGCCTTCTCCTGAATGGCATAGGCGAGCGACCTGACCAGCAACTCGCCCTTGAGGCCGACCGCTGCCGGCTTGCCGGTCACCTCGCGCCAGCGCAAGCGAAGCGCTGAAGCATCGAGATCGCGCAGACGCGCGATCTCTTGCCCCACCTCATCGGCGCTGCGCCGATCGAGCTTTGCCGCAACCATCACGATCACGCTGCCTTGGCCGCGATCGGCATCGCCGTGATCCGGTAGCGGCTTTCCTGGTCTCCGGCACCCTTTTCCAGCTCGACCATGTAGCCGCGCTTGCGCAGCCCCGTCAGCGCCGCCCGCGTCGTATGTGCGAGCCAGCCCGTCGTGGTCATCAGCTCGCCGATGGCTACACCCTCAGCCCGCTCTAACAGCGCGATCACCAAAGATAGCTTGGTGCCCGCACGCGGCGAAGCGGATCGTGCAGTGCTGGACGAGGTTGCTGCCGACACTGCTCTGTCAGCATCAGCCGCGATCACGCTATCTCCTTCTCCTGCACCATCCTCGGCAGTAGACCCATCGCCATCATCCTCCGGTGCGGCGCTCGGCTCGACAGGTACCGGAGGCGATGGATTGATCGCATCCGGTACCTCGATGCCGAGCGCGGCGAAGCCCGAGGCGGTGATCGCCAGCGTGAAGGTCCGGTCGCCATCGCGGCGGATGATCGGCATGCCAGGAGCAGCGTCGACCTCCTCGGCAACGCCCTTGGCGATGAGGCTGCCCGTGAACTTGTGCGCGGCGCCACCCTTCAGGTGATCGGGTGGAATGATGCAGCGATCGGCACGCTGGCTCGCCGCCGAGAGTGCGATGAGTTGGGTGTCGGTCAGCTTGATGGTGGAGGTCGAGTTGGTGGTCATCGTGGAGCCTATCGGTTGGCTTGGACCGGCCCATTGCCGGCACCACCGCGACCCCGCGAGGCGACAGGCCTTGGCGGGGCTATCTCGATCAGGCATTCGTTTGCGGCAGCGACCGATCAGTCGCGATCGGCTAGTTCCTTCATCCGCCTATTGAGCAGCGTCGCAGTGTTGAGGAGGAGCTGCACTTCGTAGAGCTTCGGCTCGACATCGAGGAACACGCTCGTTGGCAGCCTTGAACCGCCGGCCATCGGCATGTTTGAGGATCAGTGCGAATTCCTCGATCTCGGCGCGTGCCAGGCGGATCGCTACCGACAGAGCCGGCTCCAGCTTGCCCCGCGAGCGCCGCGCTGCCATGGCGACACGATTGAGCTGCTCAACCGGAGCCGAAGCATCCGCGCCTTCGCGTTCGTTCCGATCCTTCCGCTTCTTCGCCATCGCCGTCCTGCCGTGACCCGCGCCCGTCCGCGCCGGTCACACACACGCTCTCCTTGCGGCAGCAGTCCAGTACAATGTCCAGTGAACGCGGAATATATCCGCCCTTACCGACCGACAGCTGCTTCGCGCCTCATTTGGCGACATTGTCCCTTCTACCCAAAGCAGATATTTACGGCTTAGCGCACATTGCAGACACATCGCTCTCAGGCGAGAGTTTCGTTCGCGAATTGGATGTCGTCATCAAGCTGTCATCGAGTTGGTTGGCAGCAAGGACAAGGTGACGACACGGCGCTTGGGGGTTTCTGCTACGATTCCGTAGGCCGACGCGTTGACTCAAAGGCTCGTAAGCAACTTGGCCGAAGAGCCAACGACGGTGTCGAAGGCATTCTCGAATTGAGCGCGGTTTATTTCGTCGACCTCCTGTTGGATAGCCACCCGCCGGGTCATGGGAGACTTTGCGGCTCCGGCCGGAGTCGCGATTACCGCAAGCGATTTGGACAGAGGCATTGAGAACCCATGGCTAAGGTCCGATTGGGGTATTGGCGTGTCTCCTAGGGCGACGACTCATAAATCCCTGATCCAGATACGGACGGCGACGAGCTTGA
>CAZPMD010000019.1:37628-48071 GCA_964587395.1 uncultured Hyphomicrobiales bacterium | reverse complement strand
GCCGGTCGCCAAGGGTGAGGATGCCGGCGCGGTGACCGAGCCCGCTGCTGCCGAGCCGGTGGCGGCCCGCCGCACGGTTCCCGCCGTCACCAGCGCCGCGCCGCTGGAGGCCATCGATCCGATGGACGTGCCGCCGCCCGTGCCGCCACCGGCGCCGCCCGCCAATCTCGGCGGCTTCGAGGAAACCATCGGCTCGCGCTGGGCCGTCTGGGTCGGGGCTATCGCGCTCGGCCTCGGCGGCATCTTCCTCGTGCGCTATTCCATCGAGCAGGGCCTCATCGGCCCGGGCATGCGCATTGCGCTCGGCCTGCTGTTCTCCCTGGCGCTGCTGGCCGGTGGCGAGTGGCTACGCCGCAGCGACAAGGGCCTGCCGACCCTGCCGCTCGCCGACATCCCCTCGGCGCTGACGGGGGCGGGTTCGGTCGCCGCCTTCGGCACCATCTACGCCGCCCACGCGCTCTACGACTTCATCGGGCCGGCCTTCACCTTCGTCGCGCTCGGCGGCGTCGGCCTCGGTACGCTGGTCCTCGCCGGCCTGCACGGTCCGTTGCTCGGGGCCATCGGCCTCGTCGCCGCCTTCGCGGCGCCCTTCCTGGTGGCCGCCAAGGACCCGAACCCCTTCGTGTTTCCGATCTATGCGGCGATCATCACGGCGACCTGCTTCGCCCTCGCCTGGATCCGCAACTGGTCCTGGCTGCGGCTCGCCGCAACCGCCGTCTCGGTCATCCTCGGTGCCCTGACGCTGGTCGCGACCTCGGGCGGCGCCTATCCGAGCCTCGTCCAGGCGCTTGCCGGCATCGTCGCCGCGGCCCTCTTCGTGGTGCCGGGCATCCGCTTCGCCGAGGCGCGCGAGCGCGGCGGCGACGTCGTGGCGACGGTGATCCTCTGCGCCTTCGCTCTGCTCGCCATGCTCGCCGTGGCCGAGGGCCAGCGCGAGATGACAGCCGTCGCACTCTTCGGGCTGCTGGCGTTCGCCGTCATGGGCCTTGTCTGGCGCGCGCCGTCTGTCACCGCCGCCGTGCCGGTCACCGGCCTCTTCGCGCTTCTCATCCTGCTCGGCTGGGCGGTGGGCATGAAGCCCTCGGGCCTTGCCGATCCGCTCGGCGTGCCGCCGGAGTTCCCGGCGACGCTCTCGCGTCTCACTTGGTCCGGCCTCGCCTTTGCGCTCGTCTTCGGCATCGGTCCGGCGTTTCTCGGCGTCTGGCGCCGCCAGCGCGAGGCCTGGGTCGTGCTGACGCTTTCGGCGACCTCGGTCGTGGTGCCGCTGGCGGTCCTCGCCATCGTCTATGGCAAGGTCGAGGGCTTCGTCATCTCGCCGCGCTTCGCCGCGCTCGCCATGGTTCTGGCGGCAAGCTTCGGCGCGGCCACGGAGGCGGCCCACCGCCTGCGCTCCGGCCAGCGGCCGGGCCTTGCCTCCGCCTCGGCCCTCTACGCCATCGGCGCGCTGGCGGCGCTTGCCTTCGCGCTCACCCTGCTGCTCGAGCGCGCCTGGCTGACGCTGGCTCTGGGCCTGATGGTCGCGGGCATCGCCTGGGTCTACACGTTCAGGCCGCTGCCGCAGCTCCGCTGGGTCGCCGCGCTCGCCGGTGTCGGCGTCCTCGTCCGTGTCCTCTGGGATCCCGCCATCAATGGCGGCGATGTCGGCCAGATGATCGTCTTCAACTGGCTGCTGCCGGGCTATGGCCTGCCGGCCCTCGCGGCGGCCGCTGCCTCGATCATGCTGCGCCGTCGCCGTGGCGAGGATGCACCGGTGCGCATCCTCGAGGCGCTCGCCATGGTCTTCGCGGCGCTGCTGATGATCGTCCAGGTGCGCCATGCTTTCGGCGCTCACGGGCTCCGTCTCTTCGCGGCGCCCATGCGCTTCCCCGAGGCGGCGACCCACACCGTCACCATGCTCGCCTTCGGGCTTGGCCTGTCGCGCCTCGCTTCGATCCGCACCGGCGCGCTGTGGGAGAATGCGGCCCTGCTTGTCCGCTATGCCTCCTGGGCCTGGATCGGTGTGGCCATGGGCTTCGCCTTCAATCCCTGGGTGACCGGAGCCGATGTCGGCCCGCATCCGGTCTTCAACTGGGCCCTGCTCGGCTATGGGTTCGGCGCTGCCCTCGCAGCCGCCGTCGCGCTGCTCGACCGCCGTGCGGGCCGGCTTGTCGAGAGCCGCACCATGGGCCTGTTCGCCCTCGCCATGCTGGTCAACTACATGAACATCACGGTGGCGCTGCTCTTCCGTGGCGAGGTGTCGCTGCGCGGCATCTCGGACGCCGAGCTCTACGCCTATTCCGCCGTCTGGCTGGTCTTCGGCATCGCCCTGCTGGCGGCCGGGGCCTGGCTCGGCAGCCGCACGCTGCGCCTCGCCTCGGCGGCCATGGTGGCGCTTGCGGTGCTGAAGGTCTTCCTCGTCGACATGGCCGGACTGACGGGCCTGTGGCGGGCGCTGTCCTTCATCGGCCTCGGCCTGGTGCTGCTGGTCGTCGGGCGCGTCTACCAGCGCGTCCTCGGCATCGCCCAGGCGCGGGCTCAGGCGCCGCCGCCCGCCGGGAGCTGACCCGTCAGAGGATGGCGACGCCGGCCTTGCCGCCCTCCGTGCCGAAGGCGACGGCCTTGCCGTCGGCGCGCCAGGCAAGCGCTGTGATGGCGTCCCCGTCAGGCTCGCGCATCAGGATCTCGGCTCCGTCCTCGATCCGGCAGAGCAGGATCAGGCCGTCGGCGAAGCCGGCGCTGACCACCGGGGCGGCCGGGTGGCCGGCCACCTGCGTCACCTTGATGCCGGCCTTGGCGGCTGGCGCGATCATGGTGGGCGTGGCACCCATCGGCCCGTTCTTGCCGGAGAAGGGCCAGAGGATCGCCTCGCTCGCTCCCGACGTCGCCAGGAACTTGCCGCCCTGCGTCCAGGAGATGGAGCGGACCTTGCCGGGATAGCCGGACATGCGCATGTGCTGTCCGTCCTCGAGGCGCCAGCCGTGAAGTTGCGGCTCCTGCATGGTGGTGACGACGAAGCGCTGGTCGGCGCTGACCGCGACGCCGAGATGCGAGCCCTTCCACTCCAGGCGGACCGGCTCGCTCGTCACGTTCGGATACCAGAGCGTCACGCCGTTGTAGTGGGCTATGGCGAGCCGCAGGCCCTTCGGAAAGAAGGCGAGACCCCCGGCCGCAGAAGGAAGGGCCAGCGCCTTCACTTCGCCCTTCGGCTGGGAAACGAAGGCCTTGCGACCGGCGCTCCACGCGACCGCCCCGTTGGGGCCGAGGGCGACGCGGTCGATCCAGGTGCCGCCGCTGTCGTGCAGGACGCGGGGCTCGCCCTTGCCGTCGTAGGCGATGACGCGGCCGTCGTCGCCGCCGGTCAGCAGCAGCGTCCCGTCGCCGTCCGTATCCAGAATACCACCGTCGTGCAGGCTGATGCGCGTCTCGCCATCGCCTGAAACGACGACCTCGCCCGACGCGAGAACGAAGACGGCCTCGTCGCCGAGGAAATGCGCGGCCAGAACCGGCTCGTCCGTCGCGATGGGGCGGATGCGGTCGCGGATGGAGGGGCGCTGCGTCTGGGCGGTCATGGCGCCTTGCTAGCCCAAGGTCGGACGGAAGGCGAGGGGGAGAACAGGGGATGGCGGGCTACCCCCCTTTGACATCGGCAGCGGGCTGGTTCATGCCAGCGCCCGATTTTCGAGGAGATGCCCCTTGGCCAGCGGAACCCCGACACAGGTCGCGCCGACGCTCGGTTACGACGCCATTCAGGACCTGGCGCGTGCCGTTCCGTTCCGGCCGCGTCTGTCGCGCCTGATCTTCCTGCGTCACGGCGAGACCGAGGGCAACCGGAAGGGCATCTACCAGTTCCCAGAGACGCCGCTGAACCAGACCGGCGAGGCGCAGGCCGCCGAGGCCGCCTCGATCCTTGCGCTGGCCTCGATCGTGCGTGTCGCGGCGAGCCCGATGATGCGCGCCTGGCGGACGGCGGCGGTCGTCACCGACGGCCGTGACGTGACGCCCGAGCCGGACGCAGCCCTGCAGGAGCGCATGTACATGGGCCTGTTCGGGACGCCGATCGGAACCCTCGACTGGCGCGTCGATCCGCCGGCCTGCGAGACGTTGTCGACCTTCGTCCACCGCACCGGCCATGCGCTGTCGCGCTGGATGGCGATGGAGGATGATCCGGAGGGCGACCTGCTGATCGTCTCGCATGGTGGCGTGCTGCTGGTGCTGGCGGCCCTCACCGGGGTCGACCTTCATACCGAGCTCAGGCGCAACGCCACGCCGATCCTGTTCTCCCGCACCACCGGCGGCTGGGAAGCGACTGCGGCGGGCTGAGCTTCAAGGAGGGATCGCGGCTGCGATGTCGGTGCGGCTGAAATCCTCGCCGACGAAGAGAAGCGGGCAGCCCCGCTCCCGCGCCAGCGCGTAGGCGAAGCAATCTCCGAAGTTGAGGCCGGCAGGGTGGACGCCCTTGCCGAGCCGGCCATAGGCTGCCGCGACATGGCGTGCCGACGCGGTGGTGACAGGCACCACCTCGATGGCAAGACCCTCGACGAGATCGGCGATCTCCACCGCCACATTGCGCCGTTCCGCCACGATCATCGTCTCGGCGAGCGTGGCGGCGCTGATCAGGCAATGCTGTTCCACCTCCAGGACCGCCGCGCAGGCATCAGCCCCCGGTTCGCCGAGGACGATGGCCATGAGGGCCGACGTGTCGACCACGATCATTCCGGAAGGCCGTCCTGGCCATAGAGGAAGTCCTGGCTGCGGGCGGCGGAGGGACCGTCAGTTCGCCGCCGCGCCACCGAGGTCCGGACGGCCTCCAGCACCGCACGACGCTGGACCGGGGAGGGCTGCATGGTCACCGGCACGAGCCGCGCGGCGGGTTGGCCGTGGCGCGTGAGGATCACCTCGTCCCCGGCCTCGGCGCGGCGGACGAGGTCGGTCAGTTGCGCCTTGGCATCGCTGACGGAGACCTTCACAGCACCCTCCTCTCGGGAAGCGAGAGAATAGTCCAAATGATGGTCCAATTCAATCAGCCGCCGAACTCCGCCTTCACCGCCCTCGTGTGCTGGCCGAGCGTCGGCACGGGGCCGAACTGCGGCGTCGCGCCGTCGTGGATGGCCCCCGGCGCCAGCATGCGCTTGCGGCCGGCGGGCGTTTCCACCTCGATATAGCGGTTCTGCGGATGGGCCTTGAGGTCGTCCAGTGTCGAGACGCGGCCATAGGCCACGTTGGCCTTTTCAAGCTTCTCGACGATGGCCTCGCGCGGCTCCTTAGCGAAGGCGGCGAGAATGAGCGCATCGAGCGCCGGACGGTTGGCGACGCGTTTCACATTGGCGTCGAAGCGCTCGTCGGTGGCGATGGCGGCATCGCCCAGCACGTTCTCGCACAGCGAGGCCCATTCGCGCTCGTTCTGGATCGAGAAGAGGATCGCCTTGCCGTCGGCGCAGGGATAGGCCCCGTAGGGTGCGATGGTCGGGTGGTTGAGGCCGGAGCGCGGCGGATAGATGCCGCCATAGGCATATTGCAGGTAGGGCACGTTCATCCAGTCGGCCAGCGCATGGTAGAGCGACACGGCGATGTGCCGGCCCTGACCGGTGATGGAGCGGCCGATCAGCGCCTGCAGGATGCCCTGGAAGGCGGTCATGCCGGCGGCGATGTCGCAGACCGAGACGCCGACGCGGGCGCGCGAATCGCCCTCGCCGGTGATCTCCGAGAGGCCGGATTCGGCCTGGACCAGCAGGTCATAGGCCTTGAGGTGCTGCCAGGGTCCTTCCTCGCCATAGCCCGAAATGGAGCAGGTGATCAGGCGCGGATGCTTCGCGCGCAGGTCCGCCGGGTCGAAGCCGATGCGCTTCAGCGCGCCGGGCGCGAGGTTCTGGATGAGGACGTCGGCCTTCGCGATCATCGCCGCCAGCACCGCCTGGTCGCCGGCGTCCTTGAGGTCGAGGACAACGGATTCCTTGCCCCGGTTGAGCCAGACGAAATAGGCGCTCTCGCCATCCACCGCCCGGTCGTAGCGGCGGGCGAAGTCACCCTCCTCGCGCTCGATCTTGATGACGCGGGCGCCGGCATCGGCGAGGCGCGAGGCGGCATAGGGCGCCGCGACTGCCTGTTCGACGGAGACGACGAGGAGGCCGGCAAGATCGGTCTGCGAGGACATGGAGTTCAGCACTCACCCAGAGAGAGGTGCCTCTCCATAGCGATGCCGGGCGGGCGTGGTCCATAGGGCGCAGTGGCGGGGCAGGGCTGTTCGCCGTTGGTGGAATGGATCGCCCCGATCAGCCGGCCAGCGCCCTGTCCACCGCCTCGCGCTCCTTTTCGATCACGGTGATATAGGCGAGGAAGGCGCTGTCCGGCATGGTGCGCCCCTGTTCGATGTCGCGCAGGCGGGCGAGATTGATGCGATAGCGCCCGGCGAATTCGGGCTGGCTGAGGCCGAGGGACTGGCGCAGCAGCCGCACCCTGCGGCCTGCGACACCGCGGTCGAGTTCCTCGTCCGTCCACGGCGGATTGTCCGGGTCGTCCAGTGCGTTCTGTTCGATCTCCTCCGGCGTGATCGTGGCCATCCGCGCCCCTGTTTCCTCCGAGATCGGCGGAGGGTTTGCCGGGTCCAGGGGAAACCTAGCTTTGGACATAGCTTCTGATCTCCTTCGGGTTGGCGCGGCGGGCCGAGATGATCCAGACCACGTTGCCCCTCGGCGCGTAGACCACGCTGAGAAGCTTCCCTGCCATCAAGCCGGTCGTCTTGCGCCGCTCCTCGCCGTCCACCGCCCTGCTCGCATCGACGTCGATCCGCCGCGGGTCCAGGAAGACCTGTCGCGCATCCTCGAACGAGACGCCGTGCTTCGTCTGGTTTGAAGCCGCCTTGCCATCATGCCAGTCGAAATCGAGCGGCAACGCCATAACATATCATACGGATAACCCGTATGATATGCAATCATGGCGAGCGCGGCGAGACTGTCTCACCTCTGCCCGTCGCGCTTGGCGATCTGGTCCTGCGTCAGTCCGCCCATGCGCGGATGCGGCCGGCCGCCGGTCGTCATGGCCAGGGCGAAGAGGATCTCGTCGGCGCGCGGGCTGTCCTGCACCATCAGCGTCACGCCGTCGAAATGCGACCGCACATAGGCGGCGTTGCGGTGGTGGATCGGCACGTCGAGGATGGCGCCCATGGGGCCGACCTTGGTCATCGACGGCACGATGGCGAGTGCCTCGCCCAGCAACTCGCGCATGGCATAGCCGCCGGGAACGTGCCAGAGCGCGCCGTGCTCCAGTTCGCCCGCCGCGCCGATCAGCGATCCCTTGCCATAGGCCTCGATGGCCGCGGTGTCGCCGCCCAGCGCATTGAGGAGCCTGGTCGAGCATTCGAGGCCGAGCGGTTTCAACTCGTCCATCATCGGCTGGATGTCCTCGACATAGCGGCCGGCGAAGGGGTTCTTCAGGATGGCGGCCACCCAGCCCTTGAGGATGGGCTTCGCCAGCTTCGGGCCGCCGTCGTGGCGCACTTCTTCGACGCCGACGACGATCTTCCTGACGTCGATGGTCATGGTTTCATCTCCCTGAGGCTTGGTGTCTGTCCGAGCACGCGCGCCTCGCCCTTCAGGACGAGGGCGGCGTCGCGAATGAGGCCGCGCCGGCGTAACTGCTCGGCGCGTTCGCGGCCGGCGGCCAGCGCCGCCGCGATCTGGCCGCGCTCCAGCGCGCCGACCGCCAAGGTGACAAGCTGGTCGCCGAGATCGCTGTCGGGGTCGAGCGTGCTTGCCGGGCTGCGGCGGATCAGCGGATCGTCGATGTTCACCGCATTGGCGATCAGCGTCGCGGCGACGTCGGCGGTGGCGGCGTCGCGGGCGAGAACGGTGACGGAATCGGCGATGCCGAGCGAGAAGGACCGTCCCTGCGCCCCGGAGGTGGCGATGCCGCCGATGCCGTCGGTGTCCTTGAGGGTGATGCGTCCGTTGAGGGCCGGAATCGGACCGCGCGAGAAGTCGGCGGCGACGGCGATCTCCATGCTCTCGCCTTCGGTGAGGTGAACGGCGATGTCGCCCCCGTCATTGACGAAGGCGCGATCGAGTGGCGCGGCCTCCACCATGCACTCCATCAGTTCATCCGCCACCGCCCCGGCGACCGCCGCCATCGGGGTCACGAAGATGCCGGCATGGGGACGGCAGGCAGCCAGCATGCGAAGCGCCACCGGCGTCGTCACCTGCGGCCGGTCGCTCATCGGCTTGCGCAATTCGGTCAGTTCGCCCGCGAGTTCCGGCAGGATCGTCGCGAACCTTTCGATGACCGCGTCATAGGCGTCGCGCACGGCGGCCGTTGCGCCCCAGGCACGCAGCACCACGTCGATGGGGCCGTGCTGCAGGTGCAGCCGGTCACCGTCAAGGCGCTGGACGGTCGGGGCCTCCCACATCGTCAGCCGATCCTGCCGAGCAGCGCGAGAAGGGTCTCCGCCTCCTCCGCCGACAAGGGCTCCAGCGTCCGCGCCGAGACATCCGGGCCGCGGGCCTTCATCTGCTCGACGATGTCGCGGCCGGTCGGCGTGAGCGTCAGGAGAACGAGCCGTGCATCGTTCGGATCGACGGAGGGCGAGACGAGCCCGCGCTTGGCGAGCCGCCCGGCGACGCCGAACATCGTCGCCGGATCGATGCCGACCAGGCGTCCCAACTGGTTCTGCGACGTCGGGCCGAGATCGTGCAGCTTGGCGAGCGCCGCATACTGGACGGGGGTCACGTCCATCCCCTCCATCACCTGTTCGAAAATGGCGCTGGCGCGCTGGTGGGCGCGCCGGATCAGGAAGCCTATCTGGTCCTCGACCAGATAGGGCTTGCCGGCCGGGGCCTCGCCCTGGGTCTTCAGGCGCTTTGCCGTCATGAAGGCTTCTCCGGGAACGGCCAGGGATTGCCCTCGATCCAGCCGTCGATGCGGGCCTGCGGGGCGACGTCGCGCAGGATGTCGTCGATGGATACGATGTCGTCCATATGCCCGCCGAGCGTCTCATAGAGCGCCCGCGGCATGGTGAACTCGATGGGGGCGACGAGGGCCGGCGTCGGCACGTAGCCAAAGGCGTTCTTCGGCATGCGGGTGACGTCAGCCATGACGGTGATGCCGCCGCCCGGCCAGAGATAGACCGGGGCGCCGCCGATCGTGACCTTCGTCTCGCCGGAAGCGACCGACCGCGTCAGCAGCACGGGGTTCTCGGTGACGCCGGCCCGCAAGCTGCCGCCGGCGCCCGCCATGAACAGCACCGAGCAGAGCGAGGGCTCGCAGTTCTCGCCGATGCGGTCGACCACCTTCATCACGGCGTCGGGGATCGGAGCGGGGACGGGCACGAGGTTCTCGTCCAGCACGCAGTAAAGGAAGTGCTCGCCCGTGGTGGAGGTCATCAGCAGGCGCAGCCCGGGCCAGGCCACTGCCGGATCGATCTTCTGGATGATCGAGAGGGGATCCTCGATGTCGGTGCCGCCCCAGCCGATGCCGGGATTGGCGACCTGGAAATAGCGCCCCGGCGTCGATTTGCGGCCGCGGACGCGGATACCGGCCTGGCGCATGTCGAGCACGCGACCGGCCTGGTGCTCGGTCAGCACGCCGGTGATGTGGTCGTCGACGACGATCACCTCGTCGACATGACCGAGCCACTGCTTGGCGAAGATGCCGACCGTCGCCGAGCCGCAGCCGACGCGCATGCGGTGCTCGGGTTTGCCGTCGACGATGGGCGCCCGGTTGGCGGCGACGACCACCTCATGGCCGCCGTCGATGGTCATCGTCACCGCTTCGCCGGCGCAGAGCTTCAGCATGGTGTCGCAGGTGACGTTGCCCTCCTTCTTGGAGCCGCCGGTGAGGTGGCGCACGCCGCCGATGGAGAGCATCTGCGAGCCGTATTCGGCGGTCGTCACATGACCGACCTGCTCGCCGTTGACGCGGATCGGAGCGGCCTCCGGGCCGAGATGACGATCGGTGTCGATCTTCACCTTCACGCCGCAGTAGCTGAAGATGCCCTCGGTCACGACCGTGACCGTGTCGACGCCCTCGTGCACGGCCGAGACGATGAAGGGCGCCGGCTTGTAGTCGGGATAGGTGGTCCCGGCGCCGACGGCGGTGACGAAGGTGCGCTGCGGGTCGAGGACCTGTCCGTCCCACTCGTTCCTGCCGAACTCGACCAGCTTGCCGCCGGCCTCGACGGTCTTCGCCAGCAGCACCACGGGGTCGGTGCGCACCAGTTGGCCGTTCTCGTTGGCGTAGCGCGAGCAGGCGCCCGCGCGGCCCGGCCGGATGCGGCAGAGCACCGGGCATGCGTCGCAGCGCAGGATGCCGTCGCCTTCGTCGGCGCCGAACTTCTTCGATCGGGCCTCGATGGAGAGCTGGTCAGTGGCGGTCATGGCGACCTCCGCACAGGTTCACCCTCCCCTGGAGGGGGAGGGTCGGCGCACCGCAGGGGCGCCGGGGTGGGGTGAATGCGAGAGAAGCAGGGAACTCACC
>CAZPMD010000019.1:0-37618 GCA_964587395.1 uncultured Hyphomicrobiales bacterium | reverse complement strand
GCTCGATCGACCCTCCCCCTCCAGGGGAGGGTGAGGGGCGACCATCTTGCAACCAATGCCGAAACTCCCACTGTCGCCGGGTCGCGGATGATGCCGCGCTATGGCGTCTGAGGTGGCGCGACGGGAGATCATGCTCCAGCCTCCTTCGCCTGCATCGCTTCCCAGAGCCGGTGCGGCAGGACAGGCACCTCGGTCATGCGCACGCCGACGGCATGGCGGATGGCGCCGAGAATGGCCGGCGCCGTGGCGACGAGCGCCGGCTCGCCGACGCCCTTGGCGCCGAACGGGCCCTCGGGCTCCGTGTCCTCGACCAGGTGGATGGTGATCTCCGGCATGTCGCCGGCGGTGGGGATCAGGTAGTCGTGCAGGTTCTCGGTGCGGCCGGGGAGATATTCCTCCATCAGCGCAAGGCCCAGCCCCTGGGCGATGCCGCCATGGATCTGGCCTTCGGTCAGGGTCGGGTTGATGGCCCGCCCGACGTCATGCGCCGCGACGATTGTCCGGACCTTCACCGTGCCGAGCAGGCGGTCGACCTCCACCGCCGCGACCTGCGCCGCGAAACCATAGGTCGCATAGGGAATGCCCTGACCCTTGGGGTCGAGGGCCGTGGTCGGCGGGTCGTATTCCCCTTCGCCGGCCAGCACGATTCCGGCTTCATCGGCGGCAAGGGTAGACAGGTCGATCGTGCGGCTCGCCTCGCCGTCCATGACGACCAGCCGCTGCCCGTCGAGCCTCAGTCTCGCTTCGGGTCCCGCATTGGCGAGCGCCAGGATCCTGGCCCTGAGGTCCGCCCCGGCGAGCTTCGAGGCATTGCCCGAGACGAAGGTCTGGCGGGACGCCGAGGTCTTGCCGGCATCGAGGGTCAGGTCGGTGTCGCCGACGACGAAGTCGAAAGCGGTGGTCGGCAGTCCCAGCGCATCGGCGGCGATCTGCAGAAGCACGGTCGAGGAGCCCTGGCCGATGTCGACAGCGCCGTTGAGGAAGGTCAGACGCCCGTCCTTCGACAGCGTGATGCGCATCCGCGACGGGTTCGACATCGAGGTGTTGCCGCAGCCGTACCACATGCAGGCGATGCCGACGCCGCACGCGATGCGTCCGCCTTTCGCGTTGTGAGCCGCCGCCTCGGCCATGAGCGCGTCGTAAGCGCCCTTCACCGCGTCGAGGCACTGCGGCAGGCCGGCGGAGGCATGGAGGATCTGTCCCGTCGGTGTCCTGTCGCCATGGTCGATGGCGTTGAGGCGGCGGATCGCCCAGCGGTCGATCCCGAGGCGCGTCGCGAGGTCGTCGATCAGCGTCTCGCCGGCGATCGCCGCCTGCGGCACGCCGAAGCCACGGAAGGCACCGGAGGGCGGCTCGTTGGTGTGCACGGCCCGCGTGGCGTTCCTGACATGCGGCACCTTGTAGGGGCCGGTGGCGTGGACCGGCACGCGGTTGGCGACCGTCGGGCCCCACGAGGCGTAGGCGCCGGTGTTGAAGTCGCCGGTCATCTCGTAGGCGGTGAAGCGTCCCCCGGCATCCGCCGACATCATGGCATGGATCTTCGAGGGGTGCCGCTTCGTCGAGGAGGCCATGCTCTCGGTGCGCGAATAGACGATGCGCACCGGCTTCTTCAGGATCCAGGCCGCGGCCGCGATCAGCGGCTGCACCGAGACATCGAGCTTGCCGCCGAAGCCGCCGCCGCAGGCTGTGGGGATGATACGGACCTGGCTCATCGGCACGCCGACGACACGGGCGACCTCCTCCTGGTCCATGACGGCAGCCTGGGTGCAGGCGGTGACCTCCACCCGATCACCGATACGGACCGCGTAGCCGGCCTCGGGCTCGATATAGGCGTGCTCGACGAAGCCGGTGCGGAAACGCCCCTCGACGGTGGCCGCGCCCATGCGATGGCCCTCGGCGACATCGCCGGTCTCGAGGTAGCCGCGGGTGAGCACATTGTCGGGAATATTGGCGTGCAGCGGCGTCGCCCCGGCGGCAAGGGCCGCCTCGACGCCGGTCAGCGGTTCCTGCACCTCCCAGCGGATGGGTAGGTCGGCGTCCGCGACGCCCTCGACCGCCTCGCGCGTGCCGACAAGCGCCAGCACCGCCTCGCCGCGATAGCGCACGAAGCCCGGGGCGAGCACCGGCTGGTCCTTGATCGTCGGGAAGATGCCGAAGGAGTTCTCGCCGGGAATGTCGGCGGCCGTCAGGATCGCCTCAAGGCCCGGATGGGCGGCCTTGACGGCCTCGAGGTCGCCGAGGGTGAAGCGGGCGCGGGCATGGGGCGAGCGCACGGCCCGCAGCCACAGCGAATCCACGGGCGCGAAATCCGCGCCGAAGCGGTCCGTCCCCTGCACCTTGGCAAGGCCATCGGCGCGGGCGATGCGGGCTCCCACCGCGCAGCCGGCCTCGGCCACCTCGGCGAAGCTGTTGATGCCGCGGGCCACGCTGTCGATGGCCTCGATGATCTTCACATATCCCGTGCAGCGGCAGAGCACGCCGCCGATGCCGTCCTCGATCTCCTGCCGCGAGGGCCTGGGATTGCGGGTCAGAAGGTCCGTCGCCGCCATGATCATGCCCGGCGTGCAGATGCCGCACTGCGCCGCGCCCTGGGCGAGGAAGGCGGCGCGCAGACGGTCGATCAGCGGATCGTCGGCCTCGATGGTGGTGATGGCGCGACCCTCGGCCTGGGCCGTCGCCACGAGGCAGGCGCAGACCTGCGCGCCGTCCATCAGCACGGTGCAGGCGCCGCAGTCGCCGGCATCGCAGCCGATCTTGGTGCCGGTGAGCTTCAGGCCCTCGCGCAGCGTGTCGGCAAGGCTGGCAAAGGGCGCCGCCTGGACCGGGCGGTCGGTACCGTTGACCGTCAGGGTCACGGAGGGGAGCGCGGGACGGTCGAGCATCAGGCGGCCCTCCGGCAGGCTGTCGCGGCGAGGTCGGCAAGCGCGTCGCGCACCAGCGCCTGCGCGGCGCTGAGACGATAGGCTGCGGTCGCCCTGACATCGTCGATGGGGTTGAGGCCGGCGAGATGGGCTGCGGAGACGAGGCCGGCGGCGGCGTCCAGCGGCACGCCCGCCAGCGCCGTCTCGAGGCTGGTCAGGCGCTTAGCGACCGCGGAGCAGGCGCCAACCGCGATCCGCGCCCCGGTGATCTGTCCGGCGGCATCGGTCGCCACCACGGCTGACACCATGGCGATGGAGATGACGAGATACTTGCGCGCGCCGAGCTTGAGGAAGGTCGACCGCGCCCCGTCCAGCTTCGGCACGATCAGCGCGGTGACGATCTCGTCGGGCCTCAGCGCCGTCTGCCGATATCCCGTGGCGAAGGCGGCGAAGGGAAGGGCGCGCGTCCCCGTGCGGCTCGCGAGCTCCACCTGCGCGTCGAGCGCGAGCAGGTTGGGGATGCCGTCCCCGGCGGGCGATGCGGTGACGATGTTGCCGGCGAGCGTCCCGAGGTTCTGCACCTGGACGCCGCCCACCTCGCGCGCGGCGCGGCGGTAGCCGTCGAACAGCGGCGGCAGGCTGGCGGTCGCCAGATCGCTCCAGGTGGACATGGCGCCAAGGCGCCAGCCGCCGGGCTCCTCGGTGATGCCCCTGAGTCCCGGCACGGCGGTGATGTCGAGCACGTCCTTGTGGGTCGGGTCGCCCCAGGCGCGGCGCGCCGTGCGCACCGGATAGACGTCGGTGCCGCCGGCAAGGATGGTGACGTCGTGCTCGGCCCTGATGGCGAGCGCCTCTGCGAGGCTGGTCGGGCGGAAGTAGCGCATCAGCCTCTCCATCCCCACAGCGCCTCGGCCTCGGCCGCGGTGTAGTAACCACGCGTCACGTCGCGGGCGATGGCGGCCGGATCGCGTTTCGCCGGGTCGCCATAGCCACCGCCGCCGGGCGTCATCACCTCCACCCGGTCGCCGGCGCGGATGCGCAGGCCCTGGTCCTTGGACAGGTGCTCGGGAATCGTCGTCTCGTCGCCGCGGTGGATCTTCACGACGTTGGGCGCGCCGTCCTTGCCGCCGAGCACGCCGGGCGGGCCGAAGCGGCCATGGTCCATGACGAAGGAGGCGCGGGCCTCGCCGCGCAACAGCTCCACCTCGTAGTGAACGCCGAAGCCGCCGCGCGCCTTGCCGGCGCCGCCGGAACCCTCGCGCAAAGCGAAGCGACGGAACAGCACGGGATAGTACTGCTCCATCACCTCCACCGGCGCGGTCTTGGAGATGCCGATGGTCGAGCAGCCGTTCGTCAGCCCGTCGTGGCCGGCATTGCCGCCATAGCCGCCGCCGGTGATCTGGTACATGACGTAGCCGGCCTTCTTGGCCGGATCGAAGCCGCCGAGTGCGAAATTGCCGGACGTGCCGGCCGGCGCGGCGGTGACTTTCTCCGGGATCGCCTGCACCAGCGCCAGGAACACCGCTTCCGCGATGCGCTGGGAGACCTCCGCCGCGCAGCCCGACACGGGCCGCGGATACTGCGCGTCGAGGAAGGTGCCCTCGGGCTTCAGGATGGTCAGCGGCTCGAAGGCGCCGGAGTTGATCGGCACGTCCGGGAAGATGTGCTTCACGCCGAGATAGACCGAGGAGCAGGTGGTGGCGAAGACCGAGTTCATCGGCCCCTGGCAGGGCGGCGATGACTGCGAGAAATCGAACGTCATCGTCTCGCCGCTCTTGGTGAGCGTGAGCGCGATGCGCAGCGGCTCGTTCACGACGCCGTCGGAATCGACGAAGCTTTCGGACCGGTAGACGCCGTCGGGGATGGCGCGGATCTCGGCGCGCATCCGCTCGGCAGAGCGGGCGCGGATCTGGCGGATGGCCTCGTCCAGCGTTGCCGTTCCGTACTTCGCGACGAGGTCCATCAGGCGGGTCTCGCCCACGAGCAGGGCCGCGGCCTGGGCCTTGATGTCGCCGATGCGCTGGTCGGCGATGCGGATGTTCGACGAAATGATCGCGAAGATCTCCGGGTCCATCTCGCCGCGCTTGAAAAGCTTCACCGGGGGGAGCCTCAGGCCCTCCTGCTCGACCTCCGTCGCATGGGCGGAGAAGCCGCCCGGCACCATGCCGCCGATGTCCGGCCAGTGGCCGGTGTTCTGCAGCCAGCAGAACAGCTGGCCGTCGACGAAGACGGGCTTGGCGAAGCGCACGTCCATCAGGTGGGTGCCGCCGAGATAGGGGTCGTTGACGATGTAGATGTCGCCCGTCTCCGGCTTGCCGGCGCGGCCCTCGCCGATCAGGCGGATGATGTGGCCGGTCGAGTGCTGCATGGTGCCGACGAAGACCGGCAGGCCGAATTCGCCCTGGCTGATCAGCGCGCCGGTGTCGCGGTCGTAGATGCCGTCGGCGCGGTCGTCGGCCTCGGCGATGACCGGCGAGAAGGCCGAGCGCGAGAAGGCGATGTCCATCTCGTTGCAGACCTGCTGCAGGCCGGCCTGGATGACGGCGAGCGTCAGGGCGTCGATGGCGGGGGGCGGAGCGTGGACGGTCATGCCTTCACCCTGAGATTGCCGATGGCATCGACGGTTGCCACTGCGCCCGGCTCGATGACGGTGGTGGCGTCGATCTGCTGGATCACCGCCGGACCGGCGACGGAGGCGCCGATCGGCAGTGCGTCGCGCGAATAGACCTTCGCCGTCCACCAGCGCCCGTCGGCATGGACCTGCCGTTCGCCGATGACGGCGTCGGCGGCGCTGGCCCTGCGGTCGGCGGCGTTGAGCAGCGCCGACAGCGGGAAGGCGCGGCGGCGGCCGATCACCGAGGTCACGAGATTGACCAGGACAGCGCGGATCTCCGGCAGCCGCACCTGGAAGCGGTGGAAATAGGCTGCCTCGAACGCGGCCTGGATGTCCTCGCGGCTGACGTGGGGTGAGGCGAGGGGAACGCGGATGAGGTGCGTCTGGCCGCGGAACTGCATGTCCGCGCCGTGGATGACCACCGTCTCCTCGATCTCGGCCTTCTCCTCCTCGACCACGGCGAGCGCGCTGTCGCGCTGCGCTGTCATCAGGCGCTTCACCTCGGTCATGTCGACCAGGTCCAGCGCCTTGTTGACGGTGTTGACCCGGTCCTGCCGGAGGTCGGCGACGAGACAGCCCAGCGCATTGGTCAGGCCCGGCCGCGCCGGCACCAGCACCTCGGGGATTCCGAGCTCGCGGGCGAGCGCCACGGCATGGAGCGGTCCGGCCCCGCCGAATGCGAAGAGCACGAAGTCACGCGGGTCGTAGCCGCGCGACAGGGACACCATGCGGATGGCGCCGGACATGTGGACATTGCCGAGCCGGATGACCGCCGCCGCCGCCTCCTCGATGGTCATGCCGAGGGGCGTGGCGAGGTCGCGCTCGAAGATGGCCCTGATGTCGGCAAGCGACACCTTCGACTGCACGGCGGTCAGCCGGTCGGGGTCGAGACGGCCGAGGATGAGGTTGGCATCTGTGATCGTCGGACGGGCTCCACCCCGGCCATAACAGATCGGCCCCGGCTCGGAGCCTGCCGAGTGCGGCCCGACCTGCAGCATCCCCGCCGTGTTGACCGAGGCAATGGAGCCGCCACCGGCGCCGACCGTGCGCACGTCCACCATCGGCAGGTGGATCGGCAGGCCGTAGTCGATGGTCAGCTCCGCCGAGACCTCCGGCACGCCGCCATGGATCAGCGCGACATCGGTGGAGGTGCCGCCCATGTCGTAGGTGATGGCGTTGGTGAGACCCGACTGACCGAGGGTCGCTGCGGCGGCCATGACGCCGGAGGCCGGGCCTGACATGACGGTCTTGGCGGCCTCGCGGGCCACCAGGCTCGCCGGCACCGTGCCGCCATTGCCGTTCATCACCAGGAGGTCGTGGGCAAAGCCCTTGGCGGACAGGTCGCCCTGCAGGCGCTGCACATAGCGGTCGAGGATGGGCTGCACCGCGGCGTTGACGCTGGCCGTCGTGCCGCGCTCGTACTCGCGATACTCCGACAGCAATTCGTGGCCGAGCGTCACATAGCTGTTCGGCCAGACGCTGCGGACGATCTCGCCGGCGCGCAGTTCGTGCGCCGGGTTGGCGTAGGAATGCAGGAAATGGACGACGATGGCCTCGCAGCCGGCGGCGGCCAGCGCCTCGGCTTCCCGTCTCACAGCGGCTTCGTCCAGCGGGGTGACGACCTGCCCTTGAGCATTCATGCGTTCGGCCACCTCGCGGCGGAACGGCCGCTCGATCAGCGGCTCGAACGTGCCTGTCATGCCGTAGGCCTTCGGCCGCGTGCGCCGGCCGAGTTCGAGGATGTCGCGGAAGCCCGCCGTCGTGATCAGGCCGACCCTGGCGACCTTGCGCTCCAGCACCGCGTTGGTGGTGGCCGTGGTGCCGTGGATGATGAGGTCGAGATCGGCCGGGCTGACGCCCGCTGCCTCAATGGCCTTCACCACGCCGACCGCCTGGTTGGCGATGCTGGTCGGCACCTTGGCGAGCTTCACGGTCACGCCCGTGCCGTCCTGCTCGGTCAGGAGCAGGTCGGTGAAGGTGCCTCCAACGTCGATGCCGGCAACGCGCCTCAAGATCTCGTCCTTTTCATTCGTCTACGAACGGTGAGGGCGCGGCCCGGCGCCCGCAGCCGCACTCACACGCTGAGATAGGCTTCCCTGATCTCGTCATTGGCCTCGAGATCGTCGGTCGTCCCCTCGTAGCGGATCGCGCCCTTCTCGATGACATAGGCGCGGTCCGAAACGGCGGAGGCGAAGTAGAGGTTCTGCTCGGAGAGCAGCACGGCGATGCCCTGCGCCTTCATGGCGAGCACGGCATCGGCCATCTGCTCGACGATGACCGGGGCGAGGCCCTCGGAGGGCTCGTCGAGCAGCACCGCGTGCGGGTTGCCCATCAACGTGCGGGCGATGGTGAGCATCTGCTGCTCGCCGCCCGACATGGCGGAGGCGCGGCGGCCCTTCATCTCGGCAAGGTTGGGGAAGATGGCGAAGAGCCGGTCGAGCGACCAGGGCTCCTTGCCCGGTGCGCCGGCCGCCGTTTTCCTGCCGACCTCGAGGTTCTCGTAAACGGTCAGGTCCGTGAAGATCCGGCGGTCCTCCGGCACGTAGCCGAGGCCGAGGCGGGCAATGCGGAACGGCTGCCAGCCGGTCACGTCCTGGCCCTCGAAAGTCACCGTGCCACCGTTCGGCGGGACAAGCCCCATGATCGCCTTGAGGGTGGTCGACTTGCCGGCGCCGTTGCGGCCCATCAGGGCGACGACCTCGCCGGCACGGAGCTGCATGTCGACGCCGAACAGCACCTGGGCATGGCCGTAGGCGGCCGACAGGCCGCGCGTCTCGAGGATGGTGGTGGAGGGAGCCGCGGACATCAGTGCGCTCCCGCCGCCTGCCGGCGCGCCTTGAGGGCGGCCTGCGACCCGGCCTCGCCGAGATAGACCTGCTTGACCCGCTGGTTGCCGCGCACCTCGTCCGGCGTGCCGGCGGCGATGATCTCGCCGCGCACGAGCACGAGGATGCGGTCGGCATGGCCGAAGACCGAGTCCATGTCGTGCTCGGTGAACAGCACGCCGATGCGCCGCTCGCGGGCGATGTCGGCGGTGAGCTGCATCAGCGCGGTGCGCTCCTTCGGCGCCATGCCGGCGGTCGGCTCGTCCATCAGCAGCAGCTTCGGCTCGGAGGCGAGGGCGATGGCGAGCTCCACCCGCTTCACGTCGCCATAGGCGAGTTCGTTCACCGGCCGGTCGGCCATGTCGGCCATGCCGACGCGGTCGAGGAAGGCGAGGGCCGCGTCGCGATGGAGGCGCGTCGCCGCCGCCGTCACCGATCGCGTCTGGTGGTGGTGCGAGATCAGCGCCATCTGGACGTTCTCCACCACGCTCATGGAGACGAAGGTCTGGGCGATCTGGAAGGTGCGGCCGACGCCGAGGCGCCAGATCTCGCGCGGTGGCTTGCCGGTGATGTCCTGACCCGCCAGGAGGATCGACCCGGCGTCGGGCTTCAGCTGGCCGCCGACCATGTTGAAGGTCGTCGACTTGCCGGCGCCATTGGGGCCGATGATGGCCAGCATCTCGCCGGCCGCCAGGGTGAAGGTGACGTCCTTGCCGGCGGTGACGCCGCCGAAACGCTTCTCGAGGCCGGTGACGGCGAGCAGGGGCGTGGTCATGCCGCCTCCTTCGCCAGGGCGGCGGCGGTCGTGGCGCTAGCGGCCGGGCGGCGGGCGAGCTTCTCGCGCAGCGTGTCGATGGCACCCACCACGCCGCGCGGGAAGATCAGCACGATGGCGATGATCGAGATGCCGAGGAAGAAGCGCCAGAAGTCGGTCAGCGGCATGAAGAAGTCCTTGACCGAATGGAAGACCGCGGCGCCGACCAGCGGGCCCATGACGGTCTGTATGCCGCCGGTCAGGATCATCATGAGGAAGTCGATGGACATGGCGATGGAGATCATCGTCGGATCGATCGAGCCCTTGGAGAAGGAGTAGAGCGCCCCGGCGAGACCCGCTGCCGCGCCCGCCACGATGAAGGCGAGCCAGCGGTGGGTCTTCACGTCGATGCCGATGGCATCCGCCCGGTTGGCGCTGTCGCGGGCGGCGCGCAGCGTATAGCCGAAGGGCGTGTAGATGAGATGCCGGAGCGCCACGATCGTTACCAGCGAGAGCACCGCGACCACGTAGAAATAGACCTCGCGGCTCGCCGCCCAGCGCGATGGCCAGACGCCGACGACGCCATTGTCGCCGCCGGTCACCTCCACCCACTGGAAGCAGATGGCGTAGGTGATCTGGGCGAAAGCCAGCGTCAGCATGGCGAGGTAGATGCCGTGCAGGCGGACGATGAAGTATCCGAACAGCGCCGCCGCAAGGCCTCCGGCGATGGGGGCAACGAAGAGCGCCAGCTCCATCGGGGCCTTGAGCGGGCCGGTGACGAGCAGGCCCGCCGCATAGGCGCCGACGCCGAAATAGGCGGCGTGGCCGAAGGAGACGATGCCGCCATTGCCGATCAGCAGGTTCAGCGAGAAGGCGGCGAGCGCGAAGACCATGATCTCGATGCCGACCTTCACCTTGTAGGTGTCGCCGAAGACCGGGATCAGCAGCAGCGCCGCCGTCAGGCCGATCCAGACCAGCGTCTCGGTGCGGCCGAAGCCCCTGAGGTTGAGGATGCCCTCCGGCAGCACGGCGCGGCCGGCGGCGACCTCCGGCTTTCCCATCAGGCCCCAGGGCTTCACCACCAGCACCACGGCCATGAGCAGGAAGACGAGGACCAGCGTGATCTTCGGGAAGATGAGGATGCCGAAGGCCTCCAGCATCTTGATGATCAGCGCGGCGATGAAGGCGCCAGGCACCGAGCCCATGCCGCCGATGACCGTGACGACAAAGGCCTCGGTGATGATGGAGAGGTCCATGCCGGTATTGGCCGGCAGGCGCGGGATCTGCAACGCGCCGCCGAGGCCGGCGAGGAAGGCGCCGAGGAACAGCGTGCCGGTGAACAGCATGGCCTGGTTGACGCCGAGCGCGCCGACCATCTCGCGGTCCTGTGTCGCGGCGCGGATCAGCACGCCGAAGCGTGTCTTGTGCATGATGAGCAGGAGCGCGCCGAGCACCGCCGGGCCGACGAAGATGAGGAACAACTCATAGGCCGGGAAACGCTGGCCGAGGATCTCGATGCCGTGCCGCATGGACGGGGCGCGCGGTCCCGTGATGTCCACCGGGCCCCAGATCTTCAGCACCACGTCCTGGACGATCAGCACGACGCCGAAGGTGGCGAGCAACTGGAACAGCTCCGGCACCTTGTAGATGCGGCGCAGCAGGACGACCTCCATGACGACGCCCAGGATCCCGACCACCGCGGCCGACAGGAAGACGCCGAGGAAGAACAGCGTCGGCGAGCGGTCGAACTCCAGCAGCCACGGCACGATGGTGACCGCCATGTAGGCGCCCAGCATGTAGAACGAGCCATGGGCGAAGTTCACGATGCGCGTCACGCCGAAGACGATGGTCAGGCCCGAGGCGATGACGAACAGCGCCGAGGCGCTGGCCAGTCCCGACAGGCCCTGGATGACGAGGAAGGAGAGGTCCATGCGTGGGTGGCTCTCGGCGCAAACGATCAGAACGGGGTCGCGGCGGGGCCACGATCCGGCGGGGGAACGAAGCCCGGGCCGCAGCCCGGGCATCTCATGCGAATGCGGTCAGTACCGCGGCGTCAGATCTTGCGCGCGGCGCGCACCTCGGCCTCGGGGAACATGACGTCCTTGCCGTCGACGTAGCGGAAGTTCTTCATCGTCGGCAGCTTGCCCTTCAGCGTCGTCTCGCCGACCCAGGCGCCGAGCGTCGACTGCTGGTCGATGCCGCGCATGGTCACCGGGCCGCAGATGGTCTGCGTCGTCAGGTCCTTGAAGGCGGCCATCATGGCCGCCGTATCCGTCGACTTCGCCTTGTTGAGCATGTCGCGGATCATGAAGGGAACGACGTAGCCGAGCACCGAACCGAGGCGCGGCGTGTCGTTGAACTTCGCCTTGTAGGCGGTGACGAAGGCCTGGTGGCCATGGGTATCGACCTGCTCCGGCGGGTAGCCGGTGACGATCCAGCCGTCCGGGGTCTCGTCGCCGAGGGGCAGGAGATACTCCGGCTCGCCGGTGAGCAGGCTGACGACCGTGCGGCGCTCGAACAGGCCGCGCGTGTTGCCCTCGCGGACGAAGGCGGTGAGATCGGCGCCGAACAGGACATTGAAGATGCCGTCCGGCCGGCTCTGGCCGAGGGCACCGACGGTGGCGCCGGCATCGACGCGGCCGAGCGCCGGGAACTGTTCGGCGACCACCTCGAAGCCGGGAACGGCCGCGCCCATCAGCCGCTTGAAGGCGGCGACGGCGGACTGGCCGTACTCGTAGTTCGGGGCGACGACGGCCCAGCGCTTGATGCCCTTGTCCTTGGCGGCGTCGACCAGCATCTTGGTCTGCATGTAGGTGCCGGGGCGGACGCGGAAGGTATAGGGATTGCCGCTGCCCATGGTCAGGGCGTCGGTCAGGGGCTCGGTGGCGAGATAAAGCACCTTCTTCTGGTTGGCGAAGTCGGCGAGGGCGAGGCCGACGTTCGACAGGAAGGCGCCGGCGATGAAGGAGACGTTCTCGCGGGTGACGAGTTCCTCGGCGACGCGCACGGCGTCGCCCGGCGTGGCGCCGTCGTCACGGTAGATGATCTCAAGCGGCCGCCCGGAAAGGCCGGAAAGACCGCCGGCGGCGTTGATCTGCTCCACTGCGAGCTGCATGCCATTGCGGTACGGTACCGCGAAGGCCGCCATGCGGCTGTAGGAGTTCAGCTCGCCCACCTTGACCGGAGCGCCCTGCGCGGCGCCGGGCCCGCCGGTCAGCGCGACGCCGGTGGCGGCGAGGCCCCCGACGACGGTGCGGCGCGACAGATTCAGCTTGGTCATGAGACACTCTCCCCTCAGATGCAGGCGCCGGAGGTCGCCCGTTCCACCTCTGCCGAGACTTCCGTGTTCTTGGTTTTCGGAAGATCATTCGTAAGCGAACGATACCGCGTCCCGGCGGGCTGGCAAGAGCCTTTTTTGGAATTCATGCGAACTGCGCCAGCGGCCGGCTGGGCATGCCGTCGCATACGAAAAAAGTGAAACAGTCGGAGAGGGTTAGGAGAAGGTCGGACGCAGCGAGCCGACGGTGATCCCGTTCCAGTTCTTCATCACGGGATTCACGAAGCGGCCGAATTTGGCAGCCTCTGCCTCGTCCATGGGCAGCAGTCTTGCGATCAGCGCGGCCATCATGACCTCGCTCGCGCGCGAGGCTCCATCCAGGCATTTCAGGGCGACGCCGAGACCCTGATCAGGCAGGGCCGCGCAAAAAACGCCCTCGGCGCCGGTCTTCACGAAGACGCGCTGTCCGAACATCGCCATGACGTCGGTGCAGAAGCGGCCGGACCCGGCCACCATGAAGGGCTCGGCTGCACAGGCCGCCCGGAGCCGCGCGAAAGCCTTCGCCCGCTCTGGTCCGACGCCCTCGCCCGTGGCGAGCTTCGCAAAGCCGTGGGCGAGGTTGTTCAGCGGAATGGCGAAGGTGGGAATCGAGCAGCCGTCCGTGCCGACTGCCGTGTCGGCGTCGAGCCTATGCCCCGTCACCTCGCCGACTGCCTCGGCGACGAAGCGCTGCACCTTATGGTCGATGCCGACATAGCCACGGGGATCGATGTCCTGTGAGCAGGCGAAGCAGACGAAGCCGGAATGCTTGCCGGAGCAGTTGTTGTGGAGCGCCGTCGGCTTGCCCCCCGAACGGGCGAGGGCATGGGTCGCGGCGGTCCCCGAGGGCCAGTGGGCGCCGCATTCGAGCGCCGCTTCCGTCAGGTCGGCCTTTGCCAGCATCCCCGCAGCCGTCTCGACATGGCGGGGCTCGCCGCCGTGGGAGGAACAGGCAAGCGCCAGTTCGGCGTCGCCGAAGCCATAGCGGTCGGCCGCTCCGCTCTCGACCAGCGGGAGGGCCTGGAGGGCCTTGATGGCCGAACGCGGGTAGATCGCCCTGTTGATGTCGCCGATGGAGAAGACGACCTTGCCGCTGGCGTCGCAGACCACCGCCGCGCCGCGATGGACGCATTCCACCATGTCCCCGCGCAGCACCTCGACGAGGACGGGATCGGACGATGAAGACAGGGACATCAGAGCCTCCGGCATTGGCGAGGCTTTAGAGCACAGGCGTCGCCGTCCCGAAAAGCCTCATTCGGCCGGCTGCACCGAAGTCTCGACCTTGCCCTGCGGCGCATCCATGCGGGCGTTCATGTTGGCCACCATCTTCTTGACGATGGT
This sequence comes from uncultured Hyphomicrobiales bacterium, assembly GCA_964587395.1. Lineage (GTDB taxonomy): Bacteria > Pseudomonadota > Alphaproteobacteria > Rhizobiales > Phreatobacteraceae > Phreatobacter. Next base: position 23,907 of record CAZPMD010000019.1, on the reverse strand, counting down.
CGAGGCGGTCTTCTCGAACAGGAACGGGAAGAAGGCGTGGACGAAGGCGCAGAAGGAGCAGAAGGCAAAGGTGCCGGCATAGCGCAGCGCGACACCCATGTGCTGGAAGTAGCTCTCGTTGACCGACTGGGGGTGGGCCATGAAGAGAGTCTTGGCGCGGTTCAGCATCGGGGGCTCCACTGGATGAGGAATCAATCAGTGGGAAACGATAACGGAGAGAGCCTGGGAGCATGTCCCAAAGCGTCGGCTCATTGCTGAAATCATGTGGACATCATCCCGAAAAATATGATCAGAATGGGATGATGTCATCGATCCTGACGCTCGACGCGACCGACAAGTCCCTGCTCCGCCACGTCCAGCTGGATGCGAGCCTGTCGATCGAGCAGCTCGCCGAGCGGGTGAACCTGTCGCGCAACGCCTGCTGGCGGCGCCTCAAGCGGCTGGAGGACGAGGGCGTCATCCGCGCCCGCGTCGCGCTGGCCGACCCGGTGAAGCTCAACCTCGAACTGACCGTGTTCATCGCCGTCCGCACCAGCCGCCACGACGCCGACTGGGCGACGCGCTTTCACCAGGCGGTGCAGGACATTCCCGAGCTTCTCGGCGTCTACCGGACCGCGGGGGAGATCGACTACATCCTCCATGCCCGCGTGCCGAACGTCGCCGCCTATGACCGTCTCTACAAGAAGCTCACCGCCCGCATCGAGATGCAGGATGTCTCGGCGAGCTTCGTGATGGAGGAGATCAAGGAAGTGACGGCGCTGCCGCTGGACTTCGTGTGAGGGGGCCGGACGCGAGGCTGGCCGGCGTCGCCGCAGGCCTCACGCCGGCCTGAAGGCCCCGGTCAGCGACGGGGCGCCGTCGCTGGTCGCAAGGCCCTTGCCCACGAGGTCCTCGAGATGGGCGAAGACCGACAGGCCCGCCGCGCTCTTCAGGCGTGGGTCGAGACCCTCATAGATGGCGGCGACGATTTCGGGGATCTGGCGGTCACCCGCGGCGAGGCGCTTCATGATCGCCGCCTCGCGCAGTCGCCGGTGATGCGACAGCGCCCGCATGAACTTCGCGGGCTCGCGCACCGGCCCGCCATGTCCCGGCCAGAACAGGGTCTCCTCGCGCCCGCGCAACTTGTCGAGGGAGGCCATGTAGTCGCCCATGGCGCCGTCCGGCGGGGCGACAATGGAGGTCGACCAGGCCATGACGTGGTCGCCGGAGAACAGCGTCTCCTCCTCGCGCAGGGCGAAGGCCATGTGGTTGGCCGTATGGCCGGGCGTGAAGACGGACTCGATGGTCCAGCCGGTGCCGGAGACCACGTCGCCGTCCTTCAGCACGATGTCGGGAACGAAATCCTTGTCGCCGGAGGCATCGAGCGCATTGGTCTCGCCGAGATTGAGCGGGCGCGCGGCGCGGTGCGGCCCTTCCGCATAGACCGGGGCGCCGGTGGCGGCCTTGATCGCCGGCGTCGCGGGCGAGTGGTCGCGGTGGGTGTGGGTGACGAGGATGGCCTCGACCGTCTCGCCCTTCACCGCCTCCAGCACCGCGGCGATGTGGCGGGGATCGTCCGGTCCCGGGTCGATGATGGCGACGCGGTCCTTGCCGACGACATAGGTCACCGTGCCCTTGAAGGTGAAGGGTCCGGGATTGTCGCAGAGGATGCGGCGGATCAGCGGCGAGAGCTGTTCCACCTGGCCGGCCACGGCGGCGTCGTCGCGGTTGAAGGGGATATCCTCTGCCATTCTGCCTCTGTCGAAACGCGGGTGGCGGCGTGCTTGTGGCAGGCCCTGTCGGTCGGCTAGTCAACCCAAGCGACCACGCCGGCCGGCAAATGACAAGCTGCCGCAACGGCATAGCCCCCGAAGGATTCCGACATGCACAACGCGACCCTCGCCGCGACTCTCTGGCCGTCGAGCCCCGTCCATCTCGCAGCGGGGCGGCTCGCCCGGCCAGTTGCCCTCATCGCTGCCGGCGTCTGTCTGATCACCCTGGGCGCCAAGGTGAACGTGCCGTTCTGGCCCGTGCCCCTGACCCTCCAGACCCTCGCGATCTCCGTGGTGGCGGCCGCCTACGGCCTTCGGCTCGGCGTCGCGACGGTCGCCGCCTATCTCCTCACCGGCCTGCTCGGCGCGCCGGTCTTTGCCGGCTGGAGCACCGGTCTTGCGCCGTTCATGGGTCCGACCGGCGGCTTCCTCGCCGGCTTCCTCGTCATGGCCGCGATCATCGGCGCGGCCGCGGACCGCGGCTGGGACCGGGCCTGGCCGCGGATCCTTGCCGCGATGGCGCTGGCCAATATCGTCGTCTTCGTTCCGGGCCTCCTGTGGCTCGGTACCTTCACCGGCTACGGCGCGAAGCTCCTGGCGGCCGGGCTCTGGCCCTTTGCCCTCGGGACGGTGGTGAAGACCGCATTGGCCGCGGCGGCCATGCCGCTCGCCTGGCGCCTCGTCAGCCGCCTGCGCGGCTAGGCCTCGTCGACGACATAGCCGCCGTCGAACATGGTCGCGATGCGGGCAAGGGCTGCCCGCGTCGCCTCGCTGTCGGGCGCATGGTCCGGCGGCAGGCGCGGCGACAACTCGTCCGCCTCCATCACGGCGAGCCGGCCGAGCAGGTCCGGATCGAACCCGATGGCGAGAGCGTGGTCGGGGTGGCTGGCGTCACGATGGGCGGGACCGTATTCGCCGAGATGCAGCACCGCGTCCCAGGGTGTCGGCTCCGCAGGCAGCCTTGCCGCCCGCTGCAGCTCCTCGCCGGCGAGATAGAAGCGGTTCAGCCCGTCGAACAACACGTCGCGATAGCCCGCCGCCGTCAGGATCGGCGCGAAATCGGCTGAGCGGTCGGCCATAGTCCAGGGGGCGACCGCCTCGACCACCACGACGCGCGGCCGGAAGCGCGTCCAGTCATTGCCCGCGAGCACGCTGGCCTCGGCGCCCTCGACGTCGATCTTGAGGAAGTCGATCCGCTCCGGCGCATGGGCGGCGCAGAGCGCGGCTAGGGTCGTCACCGGAAGCCGTCGCTCGACCGTCGCCACGCCCGCCGCTCCGGCGGCCTCGGCATGCTGCCGCACCGTCGTCGACAGGCCGTGGAAGCGCTCGGCCTGGAACAGCACGGCCTCCCCCACCTCGGCACCGCAGAGCGCCTCCACCGTGGCGTCGCGCGGGCGCACGAGACGGTAGGCGCGCGCGATGTCTGCCTGCGGCTCGACCACGATGCCCCGCCAGCCGCGCTCGTAGAACCAGAAGGAGACGTTGTCGGCGACCGCATGGCCGCCGCCGACGTCGATGTAGAAGCCGCGCTCGACGTCACCGAGCAGCAGCGAGAGGTGGTAGTCCTCGAGGTTCTGGGCATAGGAGAAGAAGCGCGGCGCCGGCCGGTCGGTCATGGGGCATCCCTGGGGGACCGATGACGCCGCCTGTCAGCGCCCGGGCCTGAGGGCGTGAGCCTTCCGTGCCAGCTCGATGCGGTCAAGGGTTCCGTGGAAATGGCTCCAGTCGTCGCGCTCGGCGATGGGGGCCCAGAGGGCCTCCACCTCCTCGATCAGCAGGGTCGCCGGGCCTTCGCCGTCGAAATAGGCGGCGGCCTCGGGTGGCTGCGGCAGGGGCTCGCGGGCGCCGATGGCGGCTTCCAGCCTGGCGAACTCTGCGCCCTGGTAGAGCGACGCCTGCGGGCCGCTCATGGCGAAGGAGCGCCGTCCGATGCCACCGTGCCAGTCGAACAGGGTGCGCTCGAACAGCGCCCCGGACTTCAGCAGGAACTGGAAGAAGGCGGCGGCGAGTTCGTCGTCGGCCTCCGCACCGGCCTCGGCCATGCCGAGCCTGGCGCAGAGGGCCCGCCGGAGGCCTGCATGGAAGGCGGCGGCATAGGTCCTCAGGGCATCCTCGAGGTCTGCGACGGGAGCGACCAGCGTCAGGCATTCGGCGAAGCGCTCGAGGTTCCACGCGACGGCACCCGGCTGTCGGCCGAAGGCATAGAGGCCGGTCTGGTCGAAATAGGCTGCGGTGAAGCCTGGGTCGTAGCGCGGCAGGAAGCGCCAGGGGCCGTAGTCGAAGCTCTCCCCGGTCACCACCATGTTGTCGGTGTTGAGCACGCCGTGGACGAAGCCGGCGGCCATCCATTCGCCGACCATGGCGCCGCAGGCGCGGGTGACGGCCGCCAGCAGGGCAGGGGCCTCCTTCGCCACCTCGCCGCCGCGCGCTGCGCCGGGGTGGTAGTGGCGGACACAATGGGCGACGAGCGCTGCGATGCCCGCCTGGTCGTTGTACGCGAGGCATCGCTGGAAGGTACCGAAGCGCACATGGCTGTGCGACAGGCGCACCAGCACCGAAGAGCGTGTTGGCGATGGCTCGTCGCCGCGCACCAGTTCCTCGCCCGTCTCGATCAGCGAGAAGCTCTTCGACGTGTAGACGCCGAAGGCCTCCAGCAGGGCGGTCGCCAGCACCTCGCGCACGCCGCCCTTCAGCGTCAGTCGCCCGTCGCCGAAGCGCGAATAGGGCGTCTGGCCCGAGCCCTTGGTGCCGAGGTCCAGCAGGCGTCCCTCATCATCGACCAACTGGGCGAAGAGGAAGCCGCGGCCGTCGCCGATCTCCGGATTGTAGGAGCGGAACTGGTGGCCGTGATAGCGCAGCGCCAACGGCTGCGGCAGGTTGTCGGGAAGCGGCGCGAAGCGGCCGAAATGCGCGAGCCACTCTTCCTCGGAGAGATGGCCGAGCCCCACCGCCTCCGCCCAGCGCTGGTTACGGTAGCGCAGCGTGTGCTGCGGAAAGCGCGCCGGCTGCACGACGTCGAAGAAGGCTGTTCCGAGGGCCGTGTGGACGGTCGAGGGTCGGTAGGCGGGGGAGGGGAACGTCATGACCTTCATATAGAGCGCAATCGGCCGGCATGGTTATCCTGCGTCAGATCAATGTCGATCTTCACCGGGCGACTAGGTTGGTTTGACCTTGGAGAGGATACGCCCGATGCGCCTGAAGCTGCTGTTCGCCCTCGCCGCCCTGATCGGTCTGGCATGCGCGCCGGTTTCGGCGGGTCCGTTCCGCGCCGGTGAGGACGACGTCCGTGCCGCCTACGCCGATTATCGCGCGGCCCTGTTCCGCACGAACCAGAACGATGCCGCCGCGTCGCGCGCCTCCATCGACGCTTTCCGGGCGAAGTGGTCGGCACTCGCCACAGCCTGGGCGCGACAGGCGCCGCCCCAATACGCCGACGATCCTGCCCTCGGCTCGACGCTTCAGGATGTCGCGGCGACGGCTGAGGAGGCGGCGAGGCTGACGGAGGCCGGCCGACTCGCCGATGCCCACGAGGTGCTCGAACGCATCCGAGACCAGCTCGCGGCCCTCCGGATGCGCAATGGCATCCGCTCCTTCTCCGAGCCCGTCAACGCCTATCACGAGCAGATGGAGAAGATCGTTCTGGGAACCTATGGCAGCTTCAGTGCCGAGGGGCTCTCGGCGCTGCGCGACGACGTCGCGGTGCTCGACCATCTGGCGGCGGAGCTCGGCAAGCCAGGCCCCTGGAACCGCCCGGCCGGTGTCGATGCTGCCCTGCCGCCGATCCGCGCATCGATTGCGGCTGTCAGGGCTGCGCTGGCCGGGTCCGACCGCGAGGCCCTGCGCGCCGCGATCAAGGCCCTGAAGCCGGCCTTCTCGCGCATGTTCCTGCAGTTCGGCTGAGGACTGCGCCGGCGCTCACGCCGCTGCGGCCTTGCCCTGGAGGTCCTTCGCCACATCAGCCAGCATCTCGTAGGACCGCACGCGCTTGGCGTGGTCGAAGATGGCCGAGGCGACGATGACCTCGTCCACCTGCGTGTTGGCGATGAACTGTTCGAGACCCCGCTTCACCGTCTCCGGCGAGCCGACAAAGGAGAACTGCAGCATGCGCGAGGCCTGCGCCTTCTCCATCGGGCTCCAGAAGGTCTCGATGTCGTCGATGGGCGGCGGCAGCAGGCCGCGCACGCCGCGGAAGATGCCGGCGGCGCGCTGCTGCGCCGAGGTGAAGAGATGGCGCGCCTCGGCGTCCGTGGGCGCGAGGAAGACGTTGCAGCCCGCCACGGCATAGCTCCTGGAGAGCTGCTTCGAGGGCTCGAACTTCTGCCGGTAGATCGCCATCGCCTGCATCAGCGCATCGGGTGCGAAATGCGAGGCGAAGGCATAGGGCAGGCCGAGCATGGCGGCGAGCTGGGCGCCGAAGGTCGAGGAGCCGAGAATCCACAGCGGCACCTCGGTGCCGGCGCCGGGCACGGCCTGGATGGCCTGCCCTTCCTGGACCGGGGCCAGGAAGGCCTGAAGCTCCAGCACATCCTGCGGGAAGTTGTCGGATTCCATCGGATTCACGCGCAGCGCCCGCATGGTGCGCTGGTCGGTGCCGGGTGCGCGCCCGAGGCCGAGGTCGATGCGGCCGGGGAACAGGCTCTCCAGCGTTCCGAACTGCTCGGCGATGACCATGGGGGCGTGGTTCGGCAGCATGATGCCGCCGGCCCCGACGCGGATGCGGCTGGTCGCTGCCGCCACCTGGCCGATGACGACCGCCGTCGCCGCGCTGGCGATGCCGGTCATGTTGTGGTGTTCGGCCAGCCAGTATCGGGTGTAGCCGAGGCGGTCGGCATGGCGGGCGAGGTCGATCGTGTTGCGCAGGGCATCGCCCGGCGTGGAGCCCTCCGGCACGGGGGCGAGGTCGAGGATGGAGAACTGCGTCATCGGGGCATCCGGGTTCAAGGGCCGGTGGTCTGGCCTTCCAAGATAGGCATGTCGCGCCGGATGGGGAGGGGGAGGCGGGCGGGTCAGCCCTGCTCCGGCGCGCCGAGCTGGCGCAGCGCCTCGTGGACGACGTCCGCCTTGTGCCTCAGATGCTCGCGCATCAGGGCGGACAGCACCGTGCCGTCGCGCGCCCTGAGGGCTGCCATCATCCGCTCGTGATCCTCGATGGCTTCCGCCCAGCGCTCCGGCGTCTTGCGGGCGACGAAGCGCACGGCGTGGATGCGCACCATGAGGGTCTGGTAGAGCGCTGCGAGGCTCGCGTTGCCGGCGATGCGGAAGATCTCCTCATGGATCTGCCGGTTGAGCCGCGAATAGGGCACCCATTCTCCGCGCCGCCAGTGGCCGACCATCTCCGCATGCAGGGTCTCGAGGCGGGTGAGGTCGTCGGCGGTCAGGCGCGCGCAGGCAAGTTCACCGGCCAGCGCCTCCAGCATGCCCATGATGGGGAAGAGCTCTTCCACCGCCTCCGGGGCGATGCGGGCGACGCGCGCGCCGCGGTTCGGCGTGAGATCCACGAGGCCCTCCGCCGCCAGCACCTTCAGCGCCTCGCGCAGCGGCGTCCGCGAGACGCCGAAGGCCTCGCAGAGGTCGGGCTCGGAGATCTTGTCGCCGGCCCTCAGCGTGCCCTCGACGATCATGTCGCGCAGCCGGCCGACGAGTTCGGTGGCGAGCGAGCGGCGGGCGATCAGCGGATGCTCGTTCATCGAAGGCTCCTCTGCATGAGCTGCAACGACCGGATCGCGACCTTCGAGGCGAGCCTCGAAGGTCGCACCTGCCTGATGCTGTCCCGACCTCATCCCGCCTTGGCACCACCCTCGCGCCGGGTGCCGGCGAGGTACGCCATCGCGGCGGTGACGCCGCCAGCCTTGTGCGGCACGCCGGCGAGGCCGAGGCCCATCTCGACGCCGCCGAGCGTGCCGATCAGGGTGAGATCGTTGATGTCGCCGAGATGGCCGATGCGGAACACCTTCTTCGCCACCTTCGACAGGCCGGTGCCGAGCGACATGTCGAAGGCGTCGAGGATGACCGAGCGCAGCCGGTCCGCATCATGGCCCTCGGGCATGACGACGGCGGTGAGCACCGGCGAGAAGTGCTTCGGGTTGGTGCAGAGGTTCTCGAGCCCCCAGGCGGCCACGGCGCGGCGTGTTGCCTCGCCATGGCGCATGTGCCGGGCGAAGACGGAATCGAGGCCCTCCTCGTGGAGCATCTTGATCGCCTCGTCGAGGCCGTAGAGCAGGTTGGTGGCGGGGGTGTAGGGGAAGTAGCCGGACTTGCCGGCCGCGATCATCTCCTCCCAGCCCCAGAAGCTCTTCGGCAGGCGGGAGGCCTTCGACGCGGCGAGCGCCTTCTCCGACACCGCGTTGAACGACAGGCCGGGGGGGAGCATCAGGCCCTTCTGCGAGCCGGCGACGGTGACGTCGACGCCCCATTCGTCGTGGCGGTAGTCGACCGAGGCCAGAGAGGAGATCGTGTCGACCATCAGCAGCGCCGGGTGGCCGGCCGCATCGATGGCCTTGCGCACCTCGTCGATGCGCGAGGTGGCGCCTGTCGAGGTCTCGTTGTGGACGACGCAGACCGCCTTGAAGCTGTGCGCCTTGTCCTCGCGCAGCGCCTGTTCGATCGCGGCGACATCGGCGCCGGAGCGCCAGTCCGACGGGATGAAGGTCGCCTCGACGCCGAGCTTGCCCGCCATGGTCTTCCACAGCGTCGCGAAATGGCCGGTCTCGACCATCAGGACCTTGTCTCCGGGCGACAGGGTGTTGGCGAGGGCGGCTTCCCAGGCGCCGGTGCCCGACGCCGGGTAGATCACCACATGGCCCTTGGTCTTGAAGATCGAGCGCATGCCGTCGAGCACGCGCAGACCGAGCTTGCCGAAATCCGGGCCGCGATGGTCGATGGTCTGCTGTCCGATGGCGCGCAGGATGCGCTCCGGCACCGGCGACGGGCCGGGAATCTGCAGGAAGTGGCGGCCGGCGACGCGCGGTGCATTGGTGGCCATCGGGGTCTCCTCGGCGTGAACGGGGGACCGCTCCGGTGCGGCCTCTTGCCAGAATGAATAATGAATGCAAAATTCAAGTCAAGCGAAGGATGCAGTCTTGCGCAGTGCATTTCGAGGAGTGCGGGGACGACCATGAATGACATGAGCAACACGCCCGACACGCCGCTCCAGCGCCGCCTCGCCGCCGAGGTGAAAGGCGATGTCCTCTTCGACGCCTTCTCCCGCGGGCGCTATGCGACCGACGCCTCGATCTACCAGATCATGCCGGTGGGGGCCGTCGTACCGGAGACGATGGACGACGCGATCCGGGCGGTGGCGCTGGCGCGGGAGGAGGGCGTCACCGTCCTGCCGCGCGGCGGCGGCACCTCGCAGTGCGGCCAGACCGTCAACTCATCGCTCGTCGTCGACTGCTCGAAGCGCCTCAACCGCATCCTCGACCTCGACGTCGCCGGACGGCGCGTCCGCGTGGAGCCCGGCATCGTGCTCGACGACCTCAACCGGCAACTGAAGAAGCACGGGCTCTGGTATCCCGTCGATGTCTCCACGGCCTCGCGCGCTACCATCGGCGGCATGACCGCCAACAACTCCTGCGGCGGCCGCTCGCTGCGCTACGGCACCATGCGCGACAACGTCTTCCAGGTGGAGGCGGCGCTGGCCGACGGCAGCCGTCGCTGGTTCGGCGAGGTGTCGCGCGAGGAAGCCCTGCGCAACGACGCCGACCTTTTGACCCGTGACCTCCTGACCCTCGGCGAACGCGAGGCGGCGGAGGTCGCGGCGCGATTCCCGAAGGTCCAGCGCCGTGTCGGCGGCTACAATCTCGACGCCCTCGTGCCTGGCGGCGCCACCAACAACATGGCCCACATCCTCGTGGGGTCGGAGGGCACGCTGGCCTTCACTACGGCGGTTGACCTGAAGCTCTGGCCGCTGATCGGCCCCAAGGTCTTCGGCATCTGCCATTTCGGCGCGTTTCACGAGGCGATGGACGCGGCCCAGCATCTCGTGACGCTGAAGCCCATCGCGGTGGAATTGGTCGACCGCACCATGATCGGCCTCGCCCGCGACATCGCCATGTTCCGCCCGACCATCGAGCGGGTCGTGCGCGGCGATCCGGATGCGCTGCTGGTGGTGGAATTCGCCGAGGAGACGGAAGCGGAGAACCTCCGGAAGCTGAAGGATCTCGAAGCCCTGATGGGTGATCTCGGTTTCTCCTGGTCCGGCACCGGGGCCCGCTTCGGCGGCGTGGTGCCGGTGATCGAGCCGGCCTGGCAGGCGGCGGTCACCGAAATGCGCTCCTCCGGCCTCAACATCATGATGTCGATGAAGGAGGCGGGAAAGCCGGTCTCCTTCGTCGAGGACTGCGCCGTGCCGCTGAAGGACCTCGCAGCCTATACGGCGGGCCTCACCGAGATCTTCCGCGCCCATGGCACGGAGGGCACCTGGTATGCCCATGCCTCCGTCGGCTGCCTGCACGTGCGCCCCGTCCTCAACATGAAGCTGGACGTCGACGCGAAGCGCATGCGCTCCATGGCCGAACAGGCCTTCGAACTGGTGCGGAAGTACAAGGGTTCGCATTCCGGCGAGCACGGGGACGGCATCGTCCGCTCGGAATTCCACGCCGAGATGTTCGGCGAGCGCCTCGTGCGCGCCTTCGAGGAGGTGAAGGACCGCTTCGATCCGGAAGGGCTGTTCAACCCCGGCAAGATCGTGCGCGCGCCGCGCATGGACGACCGCACGCTGTTCCGCTACCCGCCGGGCTACGAGGGAATCGAGATCACGCCGGCCCTCGACTGGTCGGACTATCCGGGCGCGAGCCAGGGTTTCCTCGGCGCCATCGAGATGTGCAACAACAACGGCACCTGCCGGAAGCTCGATGGCGGCGCCATGTGTCCGAGCTATCGCGTCACCCGGGACGAGCAGCATGTCACCCGCGGCCGCGCCAACACGCTCCGCCTCGCCATGACCGGCCAGTTGGGGCCCGATGCGCTCCTGTCGAAGGAGATGGAGGAGAGCCTCTCCCTCTGCGTCTCCTGCAAGGCCTGCAAGCGCGAGTGCCCGACCGGCGTCGACATGGCGCGCATGAAGATCGAGGTGAAGGCCGCCCGGCACGCCGCGAAGGGTGCGGGCCTGCATGACCGGCTCGTCGCCCACCTGCCGCGCTATGCGGGGATCGCCGCGCGGCTGCCCTGGCTGTTCAACCTGCGCGACCGCGTCCCGGGCCTTGCGGCACTGTCCGAGACGCTGGCGCAGTTCTCGGCCCGCCGTTCGCTGCCGCAATGGCGCTCGGACGTTTTCGCGCCGCCGGCCGCGGAAGGTCCGGATGAGGGCAGGGAGGTCGTCCTCTTCGCCGACACCTTCAACCGCGCCTTCGAGCGCGAGAACCTCGATGCGGCGGTGACGGTGCTGACGCGCGCCGGCTATCGCGTCCATCACGCGCGGCCGGTCGGCGGCGGCCGGCCGCTCTGCTGCGGCCGCACCTATCTCGCCACCGGCATGATCGACAATGCCCGGACGGAGGCCGAGAGGCTGGTCAACGCGCTGGTACCCTTCGCCGCCCGTGGCGCGCCGGTGATCGGCCTCGAGCCGTCCTGCCTCTTCTCGCTCAGAGACGAGATCCCGGCGCTGCTAGGGTCGGGTGAGGCTGCGTCCGTGGCGAAGGTCGCCGTGCTCTTCGAGGAGTTCATCGCCGCCGAGGCCAAGGCCGGACGCCTGTCGCTTCCGCTCGGCGAGATGAAGGCGACGGCCGTGCTGCACGGCCATTGCCACCAGAAGGCCTTCGGCGCCATGGGGGCGGTGGAGGGTACGCTGCGGCTGATTCCGGGGCTCGACGTGCAGACGGTGGAGAGTTCCTGCTGCGGCATGGCGGGGGCCTTCGGCTACCACGCCGACACCATCGACACCTCGCTCGCCATGGCGGAACTGTCGCTGCTGCCGGCCATCCGCAAGGCACCGGACGACGCCATCATCGTCGCCGACGGCACGTCCTGCCGCCACCAGATCCACGACGGGGCCGGCCGCGAGGCGGTGCACGTCGCCCGGGTGCTGGCGATGAGCCTGGAGGCGGCCCGGCCGGCTGGCTGACCAACGAAAAAGGCCCGCCGTGGCGGGCCTTTCCGATGATCTCATGATCCGCCGCCGGGTCACTCCAGCTTGACACCGGCGTCGGTGACGACCTTGCGCCAGCGCTGGACTTCCGACGACACGAAGCGACCGAATTCCGGGCCGTCCAGAGTTGGAATCTCCGAGCCGTTGCGCGCCCAGGCCTCCTTGATCATCGGCACCTGCAGCGCGGCGCGAATCTCGTTGCGCATGCGCTCGACAATCGGGGCCGGCGTGTTCTTCGGCGCGAAGATCGCATACCAGGTGGACACCTCGAAGTTCTGCAAGCCTGCTTCCGCCGCCGTCGGAACGTTCGGAACGGCCGGGCTGCGCGCCGGCGCAGCAACCGCGATGCCGCGGATGGTGTTGCCCTGGATTTGCGGCGCGGACGTGCCGAGACCGTCGAAGACCATGTCGATCTGGCCGGCGACGAGATCGGCCATGGCCGGCCCCGCGCCGCGGTAGGGGACGTGGCGGATCTTCGTCTGGGTCAGGATCTTGAACAGCTCGCCGACCAGATGGTGCGTCGTGCCGATGCCGGCCGAGCCGTAGATCAACTCGTCGGGCTTCGACCTCGCCAGTGCGATGAGCTCTGCGAGGTTGGTCGCCGGTACCCGGCGCGGATTGACGACGATCACCTGCGGCGGCTGGGCGATGATGGCGATCGGGATGAAGTCGGTCTCGATGTTGTAGTCGAGACGGGGATAGAGCGACGGCGCGATGGTGTGATGGGCGGCGCCGACGAAGAAGGAATAGCCATCCGGCGCGGCGCGCGATGCGATCAGTGCGCCGGCCGTGCCGCCTGCGCCGGCGCGGTTCTCGATCACCACGCCCTGTCCGAGCTGCTTCTCGAGCTGCGCGGCGAGCGGTCGGGCGAAGGCGTCGGTGCCGCCACCGGCGGCGAAGGGCACGTGGAAGGTGATGGGCCGGGTCGGCCAGGTCTGCGCAACGGCAGCAGAGCCGAAGGCGACGGTGGAGAGCACGGCAAGGCCGGCAAGAATGAATCTTCGCATCGGGGTCCCTCGGAACGGTTTCCTCTGGCGGCCCTGTTGGCTCGGACCGCTCGTCCGGACTTGTCTGCCGGTTGCTACAGAGACTAGCGCCTGTTCGGAGGGTTGCAAGCGGGCTTGGCCGCCGTCCCCGGGGACGGCGGCCGGATGGCACCGTCAGGTTCCGACCCGCACCGGCGCGTTCAGCTTGCGCAGGGCGGCTATGACCGAGAGCGCGGTGATGCGGCCGGTCTTCGGGTTGTCCGAGGGGATATTCTCGATGGCGAGAGACAGCTTCGCCGAATCCGAATCGACCTCGATGGCGTGGCAGTTGCGGGTCACCGTCGGGTCGGCCCAGATGTCGATGGTCGTGCGGTCCGGTCCGATCCCCGCGAGGGATAGGGCCACGGCGACGTTGACATTGGCGGGAAAGCCCTTCGCGGCGTCGCGGGCGGAGCCGGAAAAGATCAGCGTCGGCTCGGTGATCGCATCCATGTCGAGGCCTTTCTCGACAAGATAGGGCGCGCCGACGAGGCCCTTCGGCGGCTTGCGGGTGATCATCCGCACCGAGTGGATCGTGCCCTCGGCGGCGGCGGTGACGGCGTCGAGGCCGAGCAGCGCGCCGGTCGGCACGATGATCTGACCGCCATGGGTCTTCGCCAGCTCCATCAGGTGCGGGCGCGGCAGCAGGGCGCCGCAGGAGAGCACCATGACCCGCTTGCCTGCCGTCAGCATCGGCGTGCAGATCTCCTCGATCACTGCGGCCGGGGCGCATTCGACCGCGAGGTCGGCGAGGGCGGGGAACTCGGAGAGCGGCACGACCAGCGCGTCGATGCCGGCCTCTGCCAGCCAGGCCTTCGCCTTGGCCTCGTCACGCGCTGCCACGCAGGCAAGGGTGGTACCGGGGATCGCGCCGCCGGCAATCTTCGCGGCCAGCGTTCGTCCGATGGCGCCGAGACCGGCAATGGCGATGCGCGTGGGGGTCATGGAACTCTCCGTCGAAGGGAGCGGGACCATAGAATTTCCAGCGGCGAATGCCAGCCCCTGCGGTCATGGTGGCCATGTGCCGCAGCGGTGATCCAGTTGCGCAGGCCTGCCGGCGATGACCCGTGGTCGCAGGTGGGCTTTTGGGGTGGACAAGATCAGTCAATTGGCCATGATCCGCCGCTTCCAGAGGAGAAGCCTGCCATGATGATCCCCTCCCGACGCTCCCTTCTTGCCCTCGCGGCTGCGGCTCCCCTGCTGTTGGTGGCGCCGGCCGCTGAGGCGCAGACCTGGCCGGTCCGGCCGGTGACCATGATCATCCCCTTCGCCGCCGGCGGGCCGACCGACGTGCTCGGCCGCATCATGGCGGAGCGGATGTCGCAGATCCTCGGCCAGCAGGTGGTGGTGGAGAATGTCGCGGGCGCTGGCGGCATGACCGGCACGGCACGCATCTCGCGCGGCTCTCCCGATGGCTACAGCTTCGTGCTCGGCACGGTCGGCACCCATGCGGTGAACCAGACCCTCTACAAGCAGCCGCTCTACAACGCAGCGACCGATTTCGCCCCGGTGACCCTGATCGCCGAGGTACCGCTGATCCTCATCACCCGCAAGGACTTCCCGGCCAACAACCTCCAGGAGTTCATCGCCCGGGTGAAGGCGGACCAGGCGAAGCTGCAGTTCGCCTCCGCCGGCGCCGGCTCGGCCGTTCACCTCGGCTGCCTCTACCTCAATTCGGTCATGGGAACGAACCAGGTGACCCACGTCCCCTATCGCGGCTCGGCTCCGGCCATCCAGGACCTCGTCGGCGGTCGCGTCGACTACATGTGCGAGATCTCCTCCACCGCCCTACCGCATATCCAGGGTGGCACGGTGAAGGCGCTGGCGACGCTCACCGCCAATCGCGCCTCCGTCTTCCCCGACCTGCCGACTGCCCAGGAGCAGGGCCTGCAGGGCTTCGAGGCCTATACCTGGAACGCCTTCTTCTTCCACAAGGACACGCCCCCGGCGATCGTCGAGCGCCTGCGCGCCGTCACCGTCGAGGCGATGGATGCCCCGGAGGTGCGCGAACGCCTGCAGGGGCTCGGCGCCATCATGGCGACGCCCGAGCGTCGCGGCCCCGCCTACCTCGCCCAGCTGGTGAGAAGCGAGATCGAGAAGTGGGCGGGTCCGATCCGCGCCAGCGGCGTCAGCCAGTAACGATCGACGCCAGAACGTGACGAAGGGGCGGGCGGCCGAAAGGTCGTCCGCCCTGTCCGTTCAGCCCGCCCTCTCAAGGGCCGCCAGCACTTCGGCCCGGCGCGGCAGCGGCGCGACGGCGCCGTAGCCCGTCGTCGACAGGGCGGCGGCGGCGCAGGCATAGCGCCCCGCCGCGAACGGGTCGCCGGTCACCAGCCACTCGGCGAGGAAGGCCCCGTCGAAGCAGTCGCCGGCCCCGGTCGCATCCACCGCGCCCACGGGGATGGACGGAATGATGCGGCGCTCTGCCGGTGTCGCGATCAGGGCGCCCTCCCGGCCGAGGGTCAGGGCGACGATCTTCGAGCCGCCCTCCAGGTAGAAGTCGGCGATGGCGTCCGGGGTGTCGCGCCCGGTGAGCTGGCGGGCGTCGTCGAGACCCGGCAGGGCGATGTCGGCGAGCCGCATGGCCGCATTGGTGACCTCGCGCGCGCGCTCCAGCGGCCACAACCTCAGCCGCAGATTGGTATCATAGGAGACGGCGACGCCGTCGGCCCGCGCCTCTGCCATCGCCATGCGCACGGCAGCGCTCGCCGAGGGCGAGATGGCCTGCGAGATGCCCGAGACGTGCAGCACTTTCGCCTGGCGGATCGCGGTCACCGGCAGGTCGGCGGATGTGAACTGCGCCGCTGCCGAGCCGGCCCGGCGATAGGCGAATTCGTGGCCCTCGGGGCCATGGGTGACGAAGTAGAGGCCGGTCTCGCCGCCCTTCACCAGGCGCATCGCGCCGGTGTCGATGCCTTCGGCCTGCCACAGGTCGAAGAAGGCGCGGCCGAAGGTGTCGTCGCCCACCGCTCCGATGACGCCGACGCTGGCCCCCGACCGCGCCGCCGCGATGGCGCAGTTGGACGTGTCGCCGCCGAAGCCGAACAGGTAGGTCGGCTCGCGCGGAATGGTCTGGTTGAACTCGCCGAGGGCTTCGCCGAAGCAGAGGATGTCGGAGGGCATGGCATGTCCAGTCGCGAAGGGGCCGTCAGCATAGGCAGGGCGCGGCGGCCGGCAAGTGCCGAAAGCGCGCTCGCCCCAGCGGAATTCCCGCGTTCCGAAGACCTGCGGTCGGCCTTTGATCCATGTCGATGATTTATCTGTTGCCTTGCGAGTATCTCTTGCCAAGTTGGTGCGATGCAGTATCATTCGTGTACGAATGAACCAGCGTCAGGCGCTATCCACCCCGGGCTCCGCCATGTCGAACATGAATTCCGAGCGTGTCCTTGAGGTTCGCCACTACACGGACCGCCTCTTCTCCTTCAAGACGACCCGCGACCCCGCTTTCCGCTTCGTCAACGGCCAGTTCACGATGATCGGTCTGGAGGTCGACGGTCGCCCGCTCCTGCGCGCCTACTCGATCGTCTCGTCCAACTACGACGACAACCTCGAGTTCTTCTCGATCAAGGTGCCCGATGGGCCGCTCACCTCGCGCCTGCAGAACATCAAGGTCGGCGACCAGATCCTCGTCGGCCGCAAGCCGGTCGGTACCCTCGTGCAGGACGCCCTGCTGCCCGGCCGCGATCTCTATCTGTGCGGAACCGGCACGGGCCTCGCGCCCTTCATCAGCGTCGTCAAGGACCCCGCCGTCTATGAGCGCTTCGACAACATCATCCTGATTCACGGCACGCGCTTCGTCGCCGAGCAGGCCTATCACGACTACATCACCAACGAACTGCCGAACGACGAACTGATCGGCGAGCTCGTTCGCGACAAGCTGAAGTACTACTCGACGGTGACCCGCGAGCCGCACGTCCACAACGGCCGCATCACCCAGCTTCTGGAAAGCGGTCAGCTGCAGGCCGAGTTCGGCCTCGGTCCGCTCGACAAGGCCAACGACCGCGTGATGATCTGCGGCTCACCGGCCTTCCTGCAGGACATGGTCGACATGCTGGTCGCCAAGGGCTTCGAGGAGGGCGCCATCTCCAAGCCCGGTCACTTCGTCATCGAGAAGGCCTTCGTCGAGAAGTGACCCGGCGCGGGCCGCTCCGATCGGCGGCCGACGATGGCGCGTTCCCGCTCGGCCGCTCATTGCCGAGATGAACCTTTTTCCGTCTCCCGGCGACTGACGACGGGGCCGCATTCGCGGCCCCCTGTCGAACCTCGTCCGGATCCATGAACCGCGCCCTGCATCGGCCTGCCGCCGCTCCCTCGGCCCTGCGGCTTCTCAAGCACGGGCTGTTCCTGCTCGCCGCCGCCGGACTGGGGGTGGCCGCAGGTGGACTTCTGGCGGCCATGGGGGCGAGGGCGATCGCCGCCGGTCTCGATCTCGGCCAGCTCAAGGATCGCGGTGTCTTCACGGTCGCAATGGGGTTGGCCGGTGCGCTCGGCGGTGGAGGTCTCGGCCTCTGGCTCGGCCTCCGGAGGGTCTCCGCGCCCTGGGCGTTGGCGCGGGTGTTGCCCGGCGCCCTGGCCGGCCTCGGCGCCTCTGCGGTCGCCGTGCTCGCCTTCGCCTACGTGATGACCACACCGCCCCCGCCGGCCTATCCCTACCTCGTCACCGAGATTCGCCTCGGCGCTGGCGACGCGCCCTCGGTCGGGCTGGGCGCAGCCTCCGGGCGCACCCTCTGGTCAGCCGTCACCAGGACCACGCGAGGTCATCCCGGCGGTAGAGCGGTCATCGAGGCCGTCTTCCCCATGGCAGTGCGGTCCGGGGTCGATCACGTCGTCGTCCACCGGGATCAGCGAGAGGTGGCGCGGTTCAGTCTCGGTCTGCCGTCGGACCCGCCGGCAACCGCCAGCTTCAGTCCCTGGCTCTCCCCGGACCGTTGGCAGGGCACCGAGGCGCGCGAGGTGCCGTCCGGTGTCGAGATGCGCTTCCGCATCGAAAGGCGGATCGTACGCTGACGGCTCAGTCCGGCCGCTCGATGCCGAAGCGGGCAGCGGCAGCCTTCAGGTCCGCCTCGCTCCAGAAGCGGTGCTCACCGCGCGCATAGGCCTCGGCATTGGCGGCATAGAGCCAGGCATTGAAGCGGTTGGCGGCGCCGGAGTCGCGCGTCGCCTTCACCACGGCCGGAACCCCGGCCACGATGGAATTGGGCGGGATGATCGTCCGCTCCTTCAGGAAGGCGCCGCCGGCGATGATGGAGTTCTCGCCGATGACGCTTCCGTCCATGATCGTCGCACCGATGCCGACCAGCACGTTGTCGCCGATGGTGCAGCCGTGCAGGGTCACGTGATGGGTGATGGAGCAGTCCTTGCCCACATGCGTGCCCACGCCGTTGCCGACGTGGATCATGACGAAGTCCTGCACGTTGGACCTCTCGCCGATGACGACCTCGTACATCTCGGCGCGGATCACCGCGTTCGGCCAGACGGACGCTCCCGCCTCGATGCGGACCTTGCCGTAGATCTGGGCGCTCGGATGGACGAAGGCGGCGGGGTCGACGGACACATGCGGTCCGGACAGGGGGACTTCTGAACCCTTCAGCATGGCGTCATCTCGCGCTGCTGCCGCTCACGCACGGCGGCGCGGGTGGACCTTGCCGCGCTCGGCGGATGCCAGCAAGGCGCGCCGGTCAGTCCATTTGGCCGAGGGCGGCGTCGCCAAGCCACTCGACCTCGTGCAGATCGGCAACCTCGCGGTCGAAGCTTGCGGCCGGCGACAGCGGCGGGGCCACGATGACGGGCAGGGGGCTCTCGTCGGGGGTCATGGCCTGGTTCCTGTCGGCGAGGGCGGGGCGACTGGCGGGCGCGCCACTGATCCGGTGGCCGCGGGGGCGCCCTGCTCCATGAGATGGAAGACGATGGTGCGCATGACGGCGCTGTTCTCGTCCTCGGAGAGGCTGTGCAGATGGGGATAGAACTGGCGGAAGGCCGATCCCAGCAACGTGACCAGCTCGGGGGACACCTTCGGGATCTCGTCCGCGGCATAGGTGGCGTAGGAGGTACGGCCGGCGAGCGCGGCAACCTGCGCCAGCACCCGCTCCTCGATCTCGCCGGTGTTGCGGAACTGGCCCAGCGCGAAGGCGGCGCAGACCGACAGGGCCTCGCCCGCGCTGCTGCGCAGATCGGCATCGGCGACCATCGCCTCCGCCGTGAAACGTTCGAGGTCGGACGGAGCGCAGGCACTCTGCGCCGCGGCGGGCACGGCCAGCAGGACGAGAATGGCGGAAACCGGGAGAAGCCGGGCGAGCGCGTGCATGGGCGCCTCCGAACAGGACGGACCTTGGACGGAGACCGTGGACTGATCCGGTAAACGGATGGTTAACGCGGCGTGTCGCCGGCCGGCGCCGTCGCGGGTCGGCCCGACGCGTCAGCGCACCCGGTTGCCGGAGACGCTGAGTTGGGCGTGGCGGCCGACGCCCTCGCGGGCCATGTCGCCGGTGACGGGCCTCTTCCACTCCATGCCCACCACGGCGCCGATCCTGGCGCCCTGCACCAGGTTGTCGGCGATCAGCGCCTGCCCGGCGCCCGGCACGACCGACACCGCGATGCCGACCGGCGCGCCCTTGATGACGTTGGCGGTGACCGACAGGTCGCGCATGTACTGGCCCCAGCCGAGCTGGATGCCGGCGGTGGGTGCGCCTTCGATGACATTGGACGAGATGGCGGCGTCGGCCTCCGCAGAGATGCCGATGCCGGCGACGTCGTTGGGGTCGGTGCCGGCCGGGCGGCGGTTGACGAGGTTGCGGATGATGTTGCCGTGGATGTTGGCGAGGCGGCCGCCGTGGTTGAAGTTGGTGGCGACGATTCCGAGGGCCGCGCCGTCGATGATGTTGTTGGCGACCACGGCGCCCTCGAAGCCGAACTCGACATAGACGGCGACCTCGCCGAGGGCGGCGAAGTTGTTGCCGGTGATGGCGACATTGGCGGCACCGTTGGCCCGCACGGCGGAGAAGGCGGCGCCGCGCACGCGGTTGCCGCTGACCGTCACGTTGCCGGCGCGGAAGACGTTGATGGCATTGCCGTTCTGGCCCGAGCCGCCGTCGCGCGCGCCGATCTCCTCGATGCGGTTGCCCTCGACGATGGTGCCGTCGTCGCCGGCGATCGTGCGCCAGACGAGGATGCCGTTGTTGGCGGCGGAACGGATGGTGTTCTGGCTGAGCGTCAGGCCACGGCTGTCGAGCGCCACGATGGCGGCCTTGGCGACGCCGGAGACGGTGTTGCCCCGCGCGATGCCCTCGATGCCCTCGAGGACGATGCCGTGGTGGCTGGAACCGGCGATCTCGCAATCCTCGACGCGCACGCCGCGGCCGTGCTGGAGCACGATGAGGCCGCGCGTCTCGGGCAGGGCCTTGCCGTTGCCCTCGATGACGAGGCCGGACAGGGTCACCATGTCGGCGCGCTGCGAGGCGAGGCAGGCCGTCCCGCCCTGGAACACGAGGCGGGTGGCGCCGCGCACGCCGATGATCTGCGTGTTCGCCGGGAGCCGGATCTCGCCGACCTTGTAGGCGCCGGGGGCGAGGCGCAGCGGCATGCGAGACCCCGCGGCCGTCTCGACGGCGCGCTGCATGGCGCGGGTCTGGTCCTCCACCGCACCCGGCTTGAGACCGAAGGACGCGGCGTCCAGCGTCGATGCCCGGACCGAGGCGGGCAGGGCGAGCGTGGCGGCAGCGGCGAAGAGGAAGGAGCGGCGGGCAAGCATGGAGGCCTCCGGTGGTTGCCGGAGTTACCGCAAGCCCCGTGCCGGAGGGATCTGTGCCGGAATGGGATGCTCTGATGGCGGTTGTCGCCGCCCATCGGTTGCGTCAGGCTCTGCCGACACTGCAGCGAAGGCCTCATGAAACTCGCCGTCATCGCCGACATCCACGGCAACCTGCTCGCGCTGGAGGCTGTACTCGCCGACATCGACCGGCGCGGCATCGACCGCATCCTCAATCTCGGCGACTGCGTTTCCGGCCCGCTCTGGCCGGCAGAGACGGCGGCGCGGCTGATGGCGCTCGATCTGCCCACCGTACGCGGCAACCACGACCGCTGGGTGGTCGAGACGGAGGGTGAGAGGCTCTACTTCTCCGACAGGCTCGCCCGCGAACAGCTGGACGACGCCCAGCTTGACTGGCTTGCGGGCTTGCCGATGCAGCGAGATATCGACTGCGGCGGCCTTGCCGTCCGCCTCTTTCACGCAACGCCTGTCGACGACAATCGCTACCTCATGGAGGACAAGCTCGGCGGGCGGCTCGTCCAGTCGGATGCCGCCGCGATCTCGGCACGACTCGGCGATGTCGGCGATGCGCGGCTGGTGCTCTGCGGCCACAGCCATCTGCCGCGCCTGCTGGCTCTCGGCTGCCTGGCCATCGTCAATCCCGGCAGTGTCGGCCAGCCCGCCTATTCGGACCCCACCCCGCCGGACGCCCACGTCTCGGAGGTCGGGTCACCTCACGCCCGCTATGCCATGGTCACGATGCAGGACGGGAACGTGGCTGGCGTCGATGTCATCGCCGTCGCCTACGACTGGGAGACTGCCGCCTGCAAGGCCGAGAGCTACGGGCGGGCCGACTGGGCGCGCGGCCTGCGGACCGGCTTCGCCAAGTAGGGCCTTCCGGTGATCGCAAGTGCGGCATGGCGGGCGACCTCGGCGAGATCGGCGGTGGTGAGCCTGCGGGTGAAGGCGCCCCGCGCCGGGCGTCCGGCCCTCAGCGGCAGCGGTACGTGGACGAAGAGCGCCCTCTTCGTCTCGCGGCGCGCCACGGCTTCGAGCGCCAGCCAGTAGGAGAAGTTGCAGAGATATTCGCCCGCCGAGTGCGACAGCCGGGCGTGGAGACCGGCCCGGCGCAGGCTTTCGGCCAGCGGGCCGGTGGCGAAGGCGGTCGGCACCCGCCACGGCCCGTCCGCGACGATGTCGGTGCTCCTGTGGAAGACGCCTGAGGCGTCCGGCACCCGCCGCGTCGTGACGTTATGGGCGTGCTTCTCGATGCGGACATGGCCGGTGCGGCCGGCGAGGCCGAAGAGCAGGACGGCGTCGGGCCTGTGCTTGGCGATGAGGTCCGGCAGGTGCCGCTCCACCTCCGCATAGACCGTGTTGAAGACGTGGCCGACGATGCGGACTCCCGGCAGGCGCAGCGCCGTCACCGCCCTGACCATGGCGGGTGTCGGGTTGCGCTCCCAGCCGGGGAAGGGGCCGAAGCCGGTGACGAGGAGGGTGGTCACTTCAGCCAGGCCCCGAGCCGCCGCACCGCCTCCTCCATGTCGGCCGTCGACCCGGCGAAGGAGAAGCGGATGGCGTGCATGCCGCCATAGGGGTCGAAATCGGGACCGGGAGTCGCGGCGATGCCGGTCTCGGCCAGCATGCGGCGGGCGAAGTCGAGGCTGTCATTGGTATATTTCGCAACATCCGCATAGACATAGAAGGCGCCGTCCACCGGCAGCAGCCGGTCGAGGCCCGCCTTCGGCAGTCCTTCCAGCAGCACCCGCCGGTTGGCGGCATAGCCCGCCTTGATGACCTCGAGTTCCTCGGTCGCGTCGAAGGCGGCGAGCGCCGCCACCTGGCTCAGCTGCGGCGCCGAGATGAAGAGGTTCTGGGCGAGGCATTCCACCGAGCGGGCAAGGCTCTCCGGCACGATCATCCAGCCGATGCGCCAGCCGGTCATGCAGTAGTATTTGGAGAAGGAGTTGATGACGGTGACGTCGCCGCTCGTCTCCAGCGCCGTGTGGCAGGGCATCTCGTAGGAGAGCCCGTGGTAGATCTCGTCGGAAATGAAGCGGATGCCGAGATCGCGGCATGCCTCGATCAGCGCCTTCAGCGCCTCCGGCGTCATCATCGTGCCGGTCGGGTTGGCAGGGCTGGCGATGAGGATGCCGTCGAGCTTCTTCCGCCCGTGCTCGGCCGCCAGCATGTCCGGCGTGATGGCGTAGCGCGTCGCCGCGGTGGTCTCGATGAACACCACCTCGCAGCCGAGCGCCTCAAGGATGTTCTTGTAGGCGGGGTAGCCGGGGCTCGCGATGGCGACGCGGGCGCCTGCCTCGAACAGGGCGAGGAAGGACAGGATGAAGGCCGAGGACGAGCCCATCGTCACGGCGATCCGGCCGATCGGCACGTCGACGCCATGGGTCTCGGCATAGTGGCGGGCGATGCGCTGGCGCAGTTCCGGCGTGCCGAGGGCGAGCGTATAGCCGATCTGCCCGCCCATCAGCGCGTCGGCCGCAGCCTTGCGGATGCTCATCGGCGTGGGCGCGGCCGGCTGGCCGACCTCCATGTGGATGACGCTCTGGCCCTCCGCCTCGGCCTTGGCGGCGGCGGTCATCACGTCCATGACAAGGAAGGGGGCGACCGATCCTCGCCGGGTCGGGGTGAGGAGGCTGCGGGCGATACCCTCGCGCGACATGGTCATTTCATCCTGGACTGCGGCGGCGTCATTGTTTCGCCCCCTTGACCAGCCAAGAGGGCTCGGAAGCGCCTATCACAGCGGGCAGGGCGGGTCACCGTTCTCCGCGATGTGACCGGCGCCGCGTTGACCCTGGGCAGAGGGCTCCTTAGGTTCGCCAGCAATGACGTCGTCCCGAATTCCCGTCCGTGCCGCGGCGGCCGCGATCGCCGGCCTGATCGCCCTGACCCCCGCCGCGCGCGCCCAGATGCCCGGCGGCCTGCCGATCATCCGCGACACCGAGATCGAGAACCTGCTGCGCGACTATGCCCGGCCGCTGTTCCGCGCCGCCGGCGTCGGCGGCAGCCAGACCAACGTCATCATCGTCAACAACCGCGGCTTCAACGCCTTCGTCGCCAACGGCCGGCGCATCTTCATCAATGCCGGCGCCATCCTCGATTCGCGCACACCGAACGAACTCATCGGCGTCATGGCCCACGAGACCGGCCACATCGCCGGCGGCCATCTCGCCCGCCTGCGCGAGGCGGTCGAGCGCGCCCAGATCATCGCCGCCCTCGGCATGATCGTCGGCGCGGCGGGTGTCGCGGCGGGAGCTGCCACGGGCGGGCGCTCCGGCACCGGCG
>CAZPMD010000018.1:36256-48656 GCA_964587395.1 uncultured Hyphomicrobiales bacterium | reverse complement strand
TATCCCTCAAACCACGCTGGCGCCGCCGGCGGCGAGCCGCGCCTCGATGGCGCCGGCAAAGGGGCGGACGGGCGTCGCGGCGCGGGCCGCAGCGTCGACCTGGGAGAAGGGTCGCAGGCGCTTCGCCGCGGCGATCTCCTCCAGCTTGTAGGCCTCGATCTTCCTGAGGATATCGGCCATGGGGTCAGGCCGCGCCGGAGATGGCGACGAGGCGGTCGAGGGTCTTCGCCGCCGCGCCGGTGTCGAGGGACGCCGTCGCCATGGCGAAGCCGTCGGGAAGCGTCGCGGCCTTGCCGGAGACGACGAGGGCGGCCGCGGCATTGAGGGCGGCCACGTCGCGATAGGCGTTGCGGGCGCCGGTGAGCACGGCGCGCAGCTGGGTGGCGTTGTGGGCGGCGTCACCCCCCTTGAGGTCACCGGGCTGGCAGAGGCCGAGGCCGACGTCGGACGGGCTCACGGTGAAGGTGCTGACGCGCCCATCCTTCAGTTCGGCGACGGCGCTGGGCCCGGTGCCGGTCACCTCGTCGAGGCCGTCCGAGCCGTGGACGACCCAGGCGTGGGTGGAGCCGAGGTTGCGCAGCACCTCGGCGAGCGGCGAGACCCACTGGCCCGAGAAGACGCCGACCATCTGCCGCTTCACATCGGCCGGATTGGAGAGCGGCCCCAGGAGGTTGAAGATGGTGCGGGTGCCGAGCTCGACGCGGGTCGGACCCACATGCTTCATGGCGGGGTGATGGGCCGGGGCGAACATGAAGCCGATGCCGGCCTCGCGTATGCAGCGGGAAATGCCCTCAGGCCCGAGGTCGATCTTGACGCCGAGCGCCATCAGGCAGTCGGCCGCGCCGGAGCGCGAGGAGAGGGCACGGTTGCCGTGCTTGGCCACGGGCACCCCGGCGCCGGCGACGATGAAGGCTGCGCAGGTGGAGATGTTCAGGGAGTGGGAGGCGTCACCTCCGGTGCCCACCACGTCCACCGCGTCGGCCGGCGCCGCGACGCGCACCATCTTCTCGCGCATGGTGGCGACCGCCGCGGTGATCTCGTCGACGGTCTCGCCGCGCACGCGCAGCGCCATCAGGAAGCCGCCGATCTGCGAGGGCGTGGCATTGCCCGACATGATCTGGTCGAAGGCCGCGGC
Organism: uncultured Hyphomicrobiales bacterium; assembly: GCA_964587395.1. Taxonomy (GTDB): domain Bacteria; phylum Pseudomonadota; class Alphaproteobacteria; order Rhizobiales; family Phreatobacteraceae; genus Phreatobacter. The sequence continues at coordinate 47,521 of CAZPMD010000018.1, read as the reverse complement.
CGCCTCCTCGCGCGTCAGCGGCGCGCCGGTCGCCGCCTTGGCGATCAGGGTCTTGAACTGTTCCATCAGCGGCGTCCCTGGCTGCGGTTCCACTCGGCCGCGAGGTCGAGAAAGGTGGCGATCATGCGGTGGCCGTGTTCGGAGGCGATGCTCTCGGGGTGGAATTGCACCCCGTGCACGGGCCGCGAGCGGTGCATCAGGCCCTGCACCACGCCGTCCTCGGATTCCGCGGTGATCTCGAGATCGTCGGGCCAGGTGGCGCGGTCGACGGTGAGCGAATGGTAGCGCGTCGCCTGGAAGTCGCCGTTGATGCCGCGGAAGACGCTGCGGCCGGAATGGCGGATGGTCGACATCTTGCCGTGCATCGGCTTCGGCGCCCGGACCACGTGGCCGCCGAAGACCTGACCCATGGCCTGGTGGCCGAGGCAGACGCCGAACATCGGGATGCGCTCCGAGGCCTTGCCGATGAGATCGAGGCAGATGCCGGCCTCGTTCGGCGTGCAGGGGCCGGGCGAGAGCACGATGGCGTCGGGATCGGAGGCGATGACAGCGTCGGCGGTCGTCCTGTCGTTGCGGATGACCTCGACCTCGGGGCGGACGCCGCCGATCTCCTGCCCGCCGATGTAATGGACGAGGTTCCAGGTGAAGCTGTCGTAGTTGTCGATGAGGGTGATCTTCACTGGCCCCTCCCGACCCGGGCCGCCGTCTTCACCGCCTCGTCGGCGGCGTGGACCAGCGCCCTGGCCTTGTTGACGCACTCCGCCTGTTCCATGGCGTTGACGCTGTCGGCGACGATGCCGGCGCCCGCCTGCACATACATCTGCCCGTCCTTCACCACGGCGGTGCGGAGCACGATGCAGGTGTCCATGGCGCCGGTGGCGGAGAAGTAGCCGACGCAGCCGGCATAGATGCCGCGCTTCTCCTTCTCCAACTCGTCGATGATCTGCATGGCGCGCACCTTCGGCGCGCCGGAGACCGTACCGGCGGGAAAGCCCGCGGCGAGGGCGTCGATCAGGTCATGCTTCGAATCGAGTTCGCCCTCGACGTTGGAGACGATGTGCATGACGTGGGAATAGTGCTCGAGGAAGAACTTGTCGGTGACCTCCACCGTGCCGATCTTCGCCACCCGCCCGACGTCGTTGCGGCCGAGATCGAGCAGCATGAGGTGCTCGGAGCGCTCCTTCGGGTCGGCGAGGAGCTCCTCGCCGAGCCGCTTGTCCTCGGCCGGCGTCGCGCCGCGCGGGCGGGTGCCGGCGATCGGCTTGATGGTGACGCGACCGTCGCGCACGCGGACGAGGATTTCCGGCGACGAGCCGGCGACCGAGAAGCCGTCGAAGGCGAGGTAGTAGAGGAAAGGCGAGGGGTTCACCCGCCTCAGGGCCCGGTAGAGCGAAAAGGGCGGCAGGGTGAAGGGCGTCGAGAAGCGCTGCGACAGCACCACCTGGAAGATGTCGCCGGCAGCGATGTACTCCTTGGCGCGGTCGACCATGGCGGAATAGTCGGCCTCCGAGGTGTTGGAGACGAGGCCGGCCATGATTTCGGCGTGGTCGGGCAGGGGCGTCTGCTTGTCGAGCGGGCTGTCGAGGGCATCGACCACCGCCACCAGCCGGTCGACGGCGCGCTCATAGGCCTGCTTCGCCGTCTGTGCGGACTGCGGGCGCACCGGCGTCACCACGGTGATCTGGTCCTTCACCGCGTCGAAGACGAGGACGACGGTCGGGCGGATGAACAGCGCATCGGCAAGGCCGAGCGGGTCGGGCGGCACGTTCGGCAGATGCTCCATCTGCCGGACCATGTCGTAGCCGAGATAGCCGAAGACGCCGGCCGCCATGGGCGGCAGCTTCTCGGGGATGTCGATGCGGCTGTCGGCCAAGAGCTTGCGCAACTCGGCGAGTGGCGCATCGGGCAGGGGGGTGAAGGCGTTGCGGTCGGCGCCGGGCCGGCGGTTGATCTCGGCCACCGAGCCGCGGCAGCGCCAGATCAGGTCCGGCTCCATGCCGAGCACGGAATAGCGCCCCTTGATGGCGCCGCCCTCGACGGATTCGAGCAGGAAGGCGTTGGACTTGGCCCCGGCGATCTTCAGATAGGCGGAAACCGGTGTCTCGAGATCGGAGACGAGCGTCGTCCACACCACCTGCGGCTGTCCCGCAGCGTGGAGGGGCTGGAAGGCCTCGAAGGCCGGCTCGATCTGCATGACGTCCTCGTGGTCGCTCCCGTCCTACCGGGCGTCGGCGGATCCGCCGACCGCCCGGTTGAGCAGGGTGCGGTTGACGGTGGTGCCGAAGTCGCGCTGGAGGCGGGCGATATACTGCGCGAGGACATCGTCCTCGATCGATTGCGAGAGCTGGTCGCGCGTCCGCTGGTCGAGCGTCGCGTCGGCCGGCAGGGCGACCTCGGTCGTCACGAAGACGACGCGGTCGATGCCGTCGGCCGCGGGCGCATTGGCCGCCTGCCCCTTCGCCGTGGCGAAGAGCATCTGCACCGTGCTGGCGCCCCAGACGGCGTCGGTGGCGGTGCGCCTCAGCGCCGGGGAGGTCTTCACCTCGAGGTTCAGCGGCTGGGCGAGCTCGGCCAGCGTCTTGCCCTCGCGCAGGGCGGTCGCCATGACGTCGGCAGCCTTGCCGATGCGGACCTTCACCTCGTCCTCGCGCCATCGGGCCTCGACCTGGGCCCTGACCTCGTCGAGCGTGCGGTCCCTGGCCGGGGTGATGCCGGCCACCTCGTACCAGACCCACAGGCCCGACTGGCGGTTGTTCACAGGCTCGTTCTCGAGGCCCACCTCGGCGCGAAAGGCGGCGGGCAGGAATTCGGAAGCACCGGGCAGGTTCAACTGGACCTCCGAGGCGTCGCGGCCCTGGACGTCGATGGCGTCGACCGTCGTGACGGAGACGCCGACCTTGGCGGCAATGTCGCTCAGCGGCAGGCCGGAGGAGCGCTCCTTCTCGATGCGGTCGTGCAGGTCGTTGACGGCGTTGCGGGCCATGGTGGTCGCAATCGTCATGCGCGCCTGTTCGCGCGCCTGGCCCTCGTTGAAGGGCTCGATGGCGGCAATCCTGAGCAGGACCGTGCCGAAACGGCCGCGAACGGGGTCGCTCACAGCACCCTCCGCGAGGGCGAAGGCGGCATCCCGCACGGCCGGATCGGCGATCTGGGCACGCGCGAGATTGCCGAGCGACAGGTCCGCCGGGGTGACGTTGCGTTCCCTGGCGAGGTCCTCGAAGGAGAGGCCCTCCTTCAGCCGCTTGACGGCGGCTTCCGCCTCCTCGGGCGAGGGGAAGGTCAGTTGCTGGATGGTGCGGCGCTCGGAGGTCTCGCGGAGGCGGGCAACCTCCTCGTCGAGCTGTGTGTCGGGCACCTGCTGGAAGCCGATCTGCTCCTGCGGTGAGAGCGCCAGCACCACGAGCTTGCGGTATTCGGGGGCGCGGAACGAGGCCTTGTTGGCGTCGAAATAGGCCTGCAGCGTCGCGGCGTCGGGAGCGGGAACGTCACCGGCCTGCGCCGCGCCGATGATCACGTACTGCGCCTGGCGCGTCTCGTTCTGGAAACGCGTCATGGCGTCAAGGAGCACCTGCGGCGTGCCGAGCTTGTCGGAGACGGCGCCGGCGATCTGCTGGCGCACGGCCAGGCGGCGCTCCAGATCGATATAGGTCTGCTCGTTGTATCCGTTCTGGCGCAGCACCTCCTGGAAGGCGCCGCGGTCGAACTGGCCGGTCGGGCCGCGGAAGGCGGGCGTCGAGACGATGCGCGTGCGGATGGTGTCGTCGTCGATGCCGAGGCCGAGCTGGCGACCGCGCTCGTCCAGCGTCGCCTCGGTGACGAGCTGGTTGAGAACGCGTTGGTCGATGCCGAACTGGCGCGCCTGATCGGGGGTGAGGCCGCGGCCGACCATGCGACCCAGATTCTGGACTTCACGATTATAGGCCGTCTGGAACGTCTGGACGTTGATCTGCGTGTCGCCGACGGTCGCTACCGTCGTCGCGGTTCCGCCGCGGAAGATGTCGCCGATGCCCCAGACCGCGAAGGACAGCACCAGCACCGACATGAGGGCGATGAGGACGAAGCGGGCGATGCCCTTCTCGAAGGCGGAGCGAAGGCCGGTCAGCATGCCGGTGGAATCTCCAACGCGCGGCGAGGAGGCCGCTTGGGGGTCTGAAAAGTCGGCGGAGCATAGTGAGGCGACCCCAAGGGGGCAAGCTTGCCGGGTGGCACCCGTCGGGACCTTCTGCTAGGCAGCGGCCATCGCGTTCCGATCGCAGCCAAGGAGGGTCTCATGGGCATGCGCCCGCTCGTCGCCGGCAACTGGAAGATGAACGGCAGTCGCTCGTCGCTGAAGGAGCTCGCCGCCATGGCCGAGGGCTATGACGCGGCGCTGAAGGCGAAGGTGGACCTGATGATCTGCCCGCCGGCGCCGCTGGTCTTCCTGGCTGCGGCCGCTGCCATCGGGACGCGGATCGCCATCGGCGGTCAGGACTGCCACACGGAAGCCTCCGGCGCCTTCACCGGCGAGGTCTCGGCCGAGATGCTGGCGGATGCCGGCGCGACGGCCGTCATCGTCGGCCACTCCGAGCGGCGCCAGTACTTCCGCGAGGCCGACGCGACGGTCGCCGCCAAGGCCGCCGCCGCCAACCGGGCGGGGCTCGTCGCCATCGTCTGCGTCGGAGAGACGCGGGAGGAACGCGAGGCCGGCAAGGCACTGGCGGTCGTCGGGCGGCAGGTCGCGCGGTCCGTGCCCGAGGGCGCGACGCCCGACACCGTGGTCGTCGCCTACGAGCCGGTCTGGGCGATCGGCACCGGGCTGACGCCGACCGCCGCGGACGTCGCCGAGGTCCATGCCCTCATCCGCAAGAAGCTCGTCTCCCGCCACGGCAAGCAGGCCGCCGGCATCCGCATCCTCTACGGCGGCTCGGTGAAGCCGGCGAACGCCAAGGAACTCATGGCTGTGCCGAATGTCGACGGGGCGCTCGTCGGCGGTGCCAGCCTGAAGGCGGCCGACTTCCTCGCCATCGCCGCCGCCTATCGCTGAGGCGGTGGGTGTGTCGGGCTGGTGAGACGGCCCGTCGCATCCCATATCCCAGGGAGTGCCGGTCGCATCGGGGTAGGCAAGTCCCGTCCGATCGTGTAGAGACGCCCATTCTTTCGAGCCAGGGACCGTTCCGCGGCCATGCAGTCCGTCATTCTCGTCGTTCACCTGATGATCGTGCTTGCGCTGATCGTCGTGGTCCTCCTGCAGCGCTCCGAAGGCGGTGGCCTCGGCATGGGCGGCGGCGGCGGCAACTTCATGTCCTCGCGCGGCACGGCCAACGTCCTGACCCGGGCGACGGCGATCCTGGCGGGCGCCTTCTTCTTCACCTCGATCGTCCTCGCCCTGCTGGCGACGCAGGCGCGCGGTCCCCGCACGCTGCTCGACCGTCCGGCGACCAGCGCCCCGGCGACCCCGACAGCACCGGCTGCGCCGGCCTCCCCCGCCGCACCGCAGGTGCCGCAGTCGGGTGGCGGCCAGGGTGGGACCGGCATGCTTGAGGGCCTTCGCGGCCTGTCGCAGCCGCCGGCCGCGCCCGGTGCCCCGGCTCCGGCGGCTCCACGTCAGTAATCTGGGGACGGGGGCGGAATTGCCGCCCACGGCCATTGCCAGCGCGCTGCGCCGGCTTACGACGAACATCGAACCAGGGCCGGGCGACCGGCCCTTCTCTTTTGTCAGGGGAGAAGAGGGCGACAGGCCTTCGTCTCGCTACCCGAATCGGTCGTTGCGCCTTAAAGAGGAGGCCCCATGACGCGGTTCATTTTCATCACCGGCGGCGTGGTCTCGTCCCTCGGAAAAGGTCTGGCCTCGGCGGCGCTCGGCGCCCTGCTGCAGGCGCGCGGCTATACGGTCCGCCTGCGCAAGCTCGACCCCTATCTCAACGTCGATCCGGGCACGATGAGTCCGACGCAGCACGGCGAGGTCTTCGTCACCGACGACGGCGCCGAGACGGATCTCGACCTCGGCCATTACGAGCGCTTCACGGGGCGGCCCTGCACCCGCGCCGACAACATCACCACGGGCCGCATCTACCAGGACATCATCACCAAGGAGCGCCGCGGCGACTATCTCGGCGCGACCATCCAGGTGATCCCGCACGTCACCGACGCCATCAAGGACTTCGTGCGCACCGGCAACGAGGGCTTCGACTTCGTTCTCGTCGAGATCGGCGGTACCGTCGGCGACATCGAGGGCCTGCCGTTCTTCGAGGCCATCCGCCAGCTCGGCAATGAACTGCCCGAGGGCGACAGCATCTATGTCCACCTGACGCTGCTGCCCTACATCGCCTCCGCGGGCGAGCTGAAGACCAAGCCGACCCAGCACTCGGTGCAGGAGCTGCGCTCCATCGGCATCGCGCCGGACATCCTGCTCTGCCGCTGCGACCGGCCGATCCCGGAGGGCGAGCGCAAGAAGCTGGCGCTGTTCTGCAACGTGCGCCCCTCGGCGGTCGTCGAGGCGCGCGACGCCGGCTCCATCTACGACGTGCCGCTGGCCTATCATCAGGCCGGGCTCGACGACGAGGTGCTGCGCGCCTTCGGCATCGAGGTGAAGGGCGAGCCGGACATGCGGCGCTGGGCCGATGTCTCCTCGCGGGTCCACAATCCGGAGGGCGAGGTCAACATCGCCATCGTCGGCAAGTACACGGGCCTGAAGGACGCCTACAAGTCGCTGATCGAGGCGCTGGCGCACGGCGGCATGGCCAACAAGGTCAAGGTCAATCTCGAGTGGATCGAGAGCGAGGTCTTCGAGAACGAGGATCCCTCGCCCTACCTGCAGGACGTGCACGGCATCCTCGTTCCCGGCGGCTTCGGCCAGCGCGGCGCCGAGGGCAAGATCCGCGCGGCCCGTTTCGCCCGGGAGCGCAAGGTGCCCTATTTCGGCATCTGCTTCGGCATGCAGATGGCGGTGATCGAGGCGGCGCGGAACCTCGCCGGCGTCAGCAACGCCAATTCGACCGAGTTCGGCCCGACGCCGGAGCCGGTGGTGGGCCTGCTGACCGAGTGGCTGAAGGGCAACGAATTGCAGAAGCGCACGGCGGGGAGTGACCTCGGCGGCACCATGCGGCTCGGCGCCTATACCGCGCACCTGAAGGCGGATTCGAAGATCGCCGCAATCTATCGCTCCGACGTCATCTCCGAGCGCCACCGCCACCGCTACGAGGTCAACCTCGACTATCGCAAGCGGCTGGAGGACAAGGGCCTCGTCTTCACCGGGCTCTCGCCGGACGGCGTCCTGCCCGAGACGATCGAATATCCAGACCATCCCTGGTTCATCGGCGTCCAGTATCATCCCGAGCTGAAGAGCCGGCCCTTCGATCCCCATCCGCTGTTCCGCTCGTTCATCGAGGCTGCCAAGGCGCAGTCGCGCCTGGTGTGATGAAGCCGGTCGCGGTCATCGGCACGGCGGTGATCCTCACAGCGGGGGTGGTCGTTTTCTACGTGATGCTGACCGGCGGCGAGTGTGCCGGCTCTGTGGTCTATCGCGACGTCGCCGCCTGTGTGTCGCGCGGCCGCACCGTGTCGGGCTGCGAGGCCTATCTGGCGGAGGCCAACCGGCGCCTGACACAGAGGGGGCCGGTCTTCGACATGCGCCAGCAATGCGAGGACCACTACTCTGCCTGCCAGCCCGCTGACGGTGCATCGGGGTTCGTTCCCCGGGCGACCGGCTTCTGCGTGCGAACCGGGCCGCCCGACAGGGTCGTTCCCGTCTTCGGACGAGGCTAGCCGCCGCCCCCGGCCGGCGCTAGCCTCGGCTGGCAACGGTCAGGAGGGGCTATGATCATCGCGGACTATCTCTCGGGTTTCCCGGCTTTCCTCGCGCACTATGCGCTCGCCGTGCTGTTCCTCGTCATCTTCGGGGCGATCTACACGACCATCACGCGGCACAACGAGTTCGACCTGATCCGCAAGGGCAACACCGCGGCGGCGATCTCGCTCGCCGGCAGCCTGATCGGCTTCTCGCTGCCGCTCGCCGCCTCCGTCGAATATTCCGTATCGATCCTCGACAACGCGCTCTGGGCCTGCGTGTCGCTGTTCATCCAGATCGTCATCTACTACCTCGCGCGCGTCATCATCGACGACCTCAGCGGCCGCATCGAACGCCAGGAGCTCTCCGCCGGCATCTGGCTGGGCGCCGTGTCCATTGCCGGAGGCCAGCTGGCCGCCGCCTCGATGACGACTTGAGGAGCCGGCGATGACGGACCCGCAGCCTCCCCAGAAGCCGCCCTTCGGCAAGAAGCAGCGCCGCAACCTTCCCAAGCCGCAGGTGCGGGTGGATGCGGCGGCGGCGCCGACGCAGAAGCGGTCCATGCTGTTGTCGCCGGCCGGGCTTGGCACCATGGCGGCCCTCGGCGTCGGTGCGCTGGTCGTCACCAACGGCTTCGGCAGCGGCGGAACGCGCAGCGACTGTACGACGGGGCAGGTCGCAACCTCGCTCGCCCAGTGCCAGGCCATTCTGCCGGGCGCGCAATGCGCGACGGCCTTTGCCGGCGGGGCGACCGTGGTGGGGTTGTCGCGGACGGGGACGGGGCCCTGGTCCGTGCAGCCGGTGTCCCCCGGCACCGGCGGGGGCTACCAGACTCTGGCGGGACAGCCTTTCCGGCTGAACACGTGTCGGTCGTCATCGAGCAGCAGTACGCGCTCGAGCTACTTCTGGGGCGGCAGTTCGGCCGGGCACAGCTCGTCCAGCACCTCGACCAGCCAGAGCCAGGGCGTGACGCGGTCAGGCTTCGGCTCGACGGCCCGCAGTTTCTCCAGTTCGTCCAGCAGGGGTGGATGACATGCAGCGGATCGCCATCGCCGAACGGCCCAACTGGAAGGCCCTCGCCGACGAATACGGTTTCGCCTATGCCATGCCCGACGGGGAGCGCTACTGGGACGAGCGCGCCTACTACAGCTTCACGCTTCGCCAGATCGAGGACGACATCGAGGAGGGGACCGCCGAGCTCGTGGCGCTCTGCGGCGAATGGGCCGGGCGCGCGGTGCGCGACGAGGAGTATCTCAAGCGCCTCAACATTCCCTCGACCTACTGGGACTGGATCGCACAGAGCTGGGACCGCCACGATCCGAGCCTCTACGGCCGCTTCGACCTCGTCTATGACGGCAAGAGCCCGCCCAAGCTGCTGGAGTTCAACGCCGACACGCCGACCTCGCTCTACGAGGCCTCCGTCTTCCAGTGGTACTGGCTCGAGGACCGGATCAAGGCGGGCGCGCTGCCGAAGAACGCCGATCAGTTCAACAACCTGCACGACCAGCTCATCGCGCGCTTCTCGGCCTGGCCGACCGCCAGTCTCATGCACATGACGGCCTTCTCCGAGGAGATCGAGGACCGCAAGAACGTCGAGTACATGGCCGAATGTGCCGGCGAGGCCGGCCATCAGGTCGTGCTCCTCGACATCGCCGCCATCGGCCTGGACAGGACCGGGCGGTTCGTCGATGAGGAAAACCGCGAGATCAAGACGCTGTTCAAGCTCTATCCGTGGGAATGGCTGATCCACGAGGAGTTCGGCTCGGCCATGCCGGGCTCGCCGACGGTGTGGATCGAGCCGCCCTGGAAGATGCTGCTGTCGACAAAGGCCATCCTCCCCGAACTGTGGAAGATCGCCCCGGGCCACCCCAACCTGCTGGAAAGCTACTACGAGGGCGACCCCGCGGCCTCGAACATCGGCCGCGACTATGTCGCCAAGCCGATCTTCTCCCGCGAGGGCGCCAATGTGGAGATCCGCAGGGGCGGGGTCACGGTCGCCGCGCCCGAGGGGCCCTATGACACCCTGCCGCGGGTCATCCAGGCGCTCGCCCCGGAGGTGGTCTTTGATGGCATGCGGCCGGTGATCGGCTCCTGGATCATCGACCAGGATCCGGCAGGCATGGGCATCCGCGAGGATGCTGGCCTCGTCACCGGCAACACCTCCTGCTTCATCCCGCACGCCATCGTCGATTGACCTTCGCGCTAGGCCTTCCCATCTCGGGTTGATCGCCGAGGGCGGGTCTGCGAGAACCCGCCGGCACAACAGCCCGCCACGGCGGTGCGGGAAGGGACCACGACGTGATCGCAGCTCTCGAACAGGCCACCGTCGACGTCGGGGGCGTGCGCTTCGGCAATCGCCTGCCGCTCGCCCTCATCGCCGGCCCCTGCGCCATGGAAAGCCGCGATCACGCGCTGGAGGTGGCCGCTGCTCTCAAGGAGATCACGACCAGGGTCGGCATCGGCCTCGTCTACAAGTCGTCCTTCGACAAGGCGAACCGCACCTCCGGCAAGTCGTCGCGCGGCATCGGCCTCAAGGCGGCGATGCCGGTCTTCGCCGAGGTGAAGGAGCGGTTCGGCCTCCCGGTGATCACCGACATCCACGAGATCGACCATTGCGCCGCCGTCGCCGAGGTCGTCGATATCCTGCAGATTCCGGCTTTCCTCTGCCGCCAGACCGACCTGCTGGTGGCCGCGGCGAAGACGGGCCGCGTCGTCAACGTCAAGAAGGGTCAGTTTCTCGCCCCCTGGGACATGGCCAATGTCGCCGCCAAGATCCGCGAGGCCGGCAACCCGAATGTCATGGTGACGGAGCGCGGCGTCTCCTTCGGCTACAACACGCTGATCTCGGACATGCGGGCGCTGCCGATCATGGCAGACACGACGGGTGCCCCCGTCATCTTCGACGCCACCCATTCGGTTCAGCAGCCGGGTGGCAAGGGCTCGTCCTCCGGCGGCCAGCGCGAGTTCGTTCCCGTCCTGGCGCGGGCGGCGGTGGCGGTCGGCGTCGCCGGCGTCTTCATCGAGACCCATCCCGACCCGGACAAGGCGCCGTCGGACGGACCGAACATGGTGCCGCTGAAGCAGATGGAGGCGCTGCTCTCGACGCTCATCGCCTTCGACCGGCTGGCAAAGGGGCTTGCCTGAGGCCGATCGCCCGGCTCCCGGGGCCGGGCGTTCCTTCATGCCGGTCGCAAAAGCCCTAGAATGCCGCTGACCTGCCGAATCGGACCGCGCCCATGACCGACCGCACCTGCCTGTCCATCGTGCTCGCCGCCGGCGAGGGGACGCGGATGAAGTCCGCGAGGCCCAAGGTGCTGCACGAGGTGGCGGGACTGTCGATGGTCGGCCATGTGCTCCGCGCCGTGGCGGCGGCCGGCGGAACGGCCGCTGCGGTCGTCGTCGGGCCGGATCGCGAGGATGTCGCGGCCGAGGCGCGGCGGCTGAAGCCGGATGCCGCCATCCATGTCCAGACGCAGCGGCTCGGCACCGCCCATGCGGTG
>CAZPMD010000018.1:0-36246 GCA_964587395.1 uncultured Hyphomicrobiales bacterium | reverse complement strand
CTTCATGCCGAGGCCGGGATCGCCCGCGGCTTCGACGACGTCATCGTCGCCTTCGGCGACACGCCGCTGGTGACGCCGGACACGTTCGGCCGGCTTCGCGCGGCCCTCGCGGCGGGTGCTGCGGTCGCAGTGCTCGGCTTCGAGGCGGCCAACCCCTTCGGCTATGGCCGGCTCGTGATGGAAGGCGGCGCGCTCGCGTCCATCGTCGAGGAGAAGGAGGCGAGCGAGGTCCAGCGCGCCATCACCCTGTGCAACGGCGGCCTCATGGCGCTGGCCGGCAAGACCGCCCTCGGCATCCTCAAGCGCATCGGCAACGCCAATGCCAAGGGCGAGTTCTACCTGACCGACGCGGTCGCCATCGCCCGCGCCGACGGCCTGACGACGGCTGTGGTGCTGGCGCCTGAGGAAGAGGTGAGAGGCGTCAACGACCGCGTCCAGCTCGCCGAGGTCGAGGCCATCGCCCAGCGGCGCCTGCGTGAGGCCGCGATGCGCGGCGGCGTGACCATGGTCGCCCCCGAGTCGGTGTTCCTCGCCTTCGATACGGTTCTCGGCCGCGACGTCCTCCTCGAGCCGCACGTGGTCTTCGGTCCGGGCGTGACCATCGCCGACAACGTGACGATCCGGGCCTATTCGCACCTTGCGGGATGCACGGTGGAGCAGGGCGCCATCCTCGGCCCCTTCGCCCGCATCCGGCCGAAGAGCCGGATCGGCGAGCAGGTGCACATCGGCAATTTCGTCGAAGTGAACCGCACGACCATCGCGGCGAAGGCCGAGGCGAACCATCTCGCCTATCTCGGCGATGCCACTATAGGCGAAGGCACCAATATCGGCGCCGGCACCATCACCTGCAATTTCGATGGCGCCGACAAGCATCCGACCGTCATCGGCCGCGACGTCTTCGTCGGCTCCAACTCGACGCTGGTGGCACCGTTGACCATCGGTGACGAGGTGCTGATCGCCGCCGGCTCGACCATCACCCTCGACATCAAGGACGGCGCGCTCACCTTCGGCCGCGCCAAGCAGGCGGCCCTGCCGGGGCGGGGCGCCGAGATGATCCGCGCCAACAAGGCGAAGCGTGCGGCGCGCAAGGCGCGGGAGCAGGGGAAGGGCTGAGGGTTTTCCGCACCCGGGTGGCGCCAGCTGCCCTGTCTCACATCGTCACAGCAATTCATTTCGCGACCGCACGGCTGCGCCGTTAAACCCGCCTTGGTTTCTGGCGCGGTATAAGCGCCGGATTCGGACGCCATGCGGCGGTGCCGCAGGACGGGACGTGGAGAACGACAGGCATGTGCGGGATCATCGGCATTCTCGGCAAGGAGCCCGTGGCGGGCCAGCTCGTCGACAGCCTCAAGCGTCTCGAGTATCGCGGCTATGACTCGGCCGGCGTCGCCACCCTGGAGAAGGGCGTGCTCACCCGCCGCCGTGCCGAGGGCAAGCTGAAGAACCTCGAGGCGGCGCTGGCGAAGGCGCCGCTGATGGGCACCATCGGCATCGGCCACACCCGCTGGGCGACCCATGGCGCGCCGACCGAGACCAATGCCCATCCGCACGCCTCGGAGGGCGTCGCCGTGGTCCACAACGGCATCATCGAGAATTTCCGCGAGCTCCGGCAGGAACTGGAGGCCAAAGGCGTCGTCTTCTCCACCCAGACCGACACCGAGACGGTGGCCCATCTGGTCGGGCAGGGCATGAAGGAAGGCCTCAGCGCCGTCGATGCAGTGGGCGCGGCGCTGCCGCGGCTGCGCGGCGCCTTCGCGCTCGCCTTCGTCTTCGAGGGCAATGAGAACCTGCTGATCGGCGCCCGCAAGGGTTCGCCGCTGGCGGTGGGCTATGGCGACGGCGAGATGTATCTCGGCTCCGACGCCATCGCGCTCGCCCCCTTCACTTCGGCCGTCGCCTATCTGGAAGAGGGCGACTGGGCCATCCTCGACCGCAATTCGGTCGAGATCCGCGATGAGGCCGGCCATGTCGTCCAGCGGCCGGTGATCCGCTCCTCGGCCACCGCCTTCCTGGTCGACAAGGGCAACCACAAGCACTTCATGCTCAAGGAGATCTACGAGCAACCGGAGGTCGTGGCCCGCACCACCGCCCACTACCTCGACATGGCCAACGGCAAGGTGCGCCTGCCGGCGGACCTGCCCTTCGACTGGGCGGCACTGCCGCGCATCTCCATCGCCGCCTGCGGCACGGCCTATCTCGCCGGGCTCACCGCCAAGTACTGGTTCGAGCGCTTTGCGCGCATCCAGGTCGACATCGATATCGCCTCCGAGTTCCGCTACCGCGAGACGCCGATGGTGCCTGGCGGGCTGATGATCGTCGTCTCCCAGTCCGGCGAAACCGCCGACACGCTGGCCTCGCTCCGCTACGCCAAGGAGAACGGCCAGCACGTGCTGGCCGTCGTCAACGTGCCGACCTCGACCATCGCCCGCGAGAGCCACATCGTCATGCCGACTCTGGCCGGACCCGAGATCGGCGTCGCCTCGACCAAGGCCTTCACCTGCCAGCTCGCCGTTCTTGCTTCGCTGGCGATCGCTGCCGGCAAGGCGCGCGGGTTCATCAATGCCGAGGAGGAGGACAAGCTCGTCCGCGCCATGATGGAGGCGCCGCGCTACATGAACGAGGCGCTGAAGCAGGAGGAGCACATCGCCGGCATCGCCAAGATGCTGTCGAAGGTGCGGGACGTACTCTATCTCGGCCGCGGGACGTCCTATCCCATCGCCATGGAGGGCGCGCTGAAACTGAAGGAACTCTCCTACATCCATGCCGAGGGCTATGCGGCGGGCGAGTTGAAGCACGGCCCCATAGCGCTGATCGACGAGACCATGCCGGTCATCGTCATCGCACCCTTCGACAGGGTCTACGAGAAGACCGTCTCGAACATGCAGGAGGTGGCGGCGCGCGGCGGCCAGATCATCCTCCTCACCGACGAGAAGGGGGCCGAGCATGCCGAGGTCGGGGCCGTGGCGACCATCGTCATGCCCGACGTGCCGGCGACCATCGCGCCGATCGTCTATTCGGTGCCGATCCAGCTTCTCGCCTATCACACGGCGGTGGAGATGGGCACGGATGTCGACCAGCCGCGCAATCTCGCCAAGAGCGTCACGGTGGAGTGAGGCTTGAGGCGGCGCGGCGGGCGCCGGCCATCCGGGTCATCACCACGGCCACATAGATCACGAAAAGGCCGGCGAAGGTCGCCATCAGCCCGTGCGGCGGCCAGAGGTCCATGCCGAAGCCGGCGAGTGGCGGGCCGATCATCAGGCCGGCCGAATACATGACGACGAAGGCGGCGTTGGCCTGGGCAAGGTCGGCGCCGCGGAAGCGGCTGCCGAGATGGGCGAGCCCGACCGTGTAGAGGGCGGCGACGATGCCGCCCCACACGAAGAGGAGCACCCGCAACCAGGAGACCGGGAGCGGCACGAAGGTCGCGACCAGCATCCCGGCGGCGCCCACGAGCCCGCAGGCGAGCAACACCTTGCGGCGGTCGATACGGTCGGCGATGAGCCCGATCGGGACCTGGAAGGCGAGATTGCCGAGGGACATGAGCGATACGAGCGTCGCGGCGCCGGCGACATCGAGGCCGATGGCCGTGCCGTAGAGCGGCAGCAGGGCGAAGGCGCCGGTCTCGGCCGAGCCGAAGACAAGGGCGGCGAGGGTGGCGGCAGGTGCCGCCCACAGGAATGTCACGAAGCCCGAGGAGGGCTGATCCTCGATCACCGGGATCATGGTCCTTGCGAGCAGGACGGGAAGCATGGCCACGACAAGAAGTGCGGCACCGGCGAGGTAGGGAGCCGGCCCCGCCGCCCCCAGCAGGATGAGGACGTAGGGGCCGGCTGCAAAGCCGACCGAGAGCGCGCTCGCGTAGATGCCGAGCACGAGGCCGCGGCGGTGCTCGGGGGCGGCCGCGTTGATCCAGTATTCCGACAGGACGAAGAGGACCGTCAGGGCCAGCGAGAACACGAAGCGCAGCGGAAACCAGGCCCAGATCGGCTCGACGACATAGAAGGCGAGCAGGCTGACGCCGGCGAGAAGGGTCGCCGCCACCAGCAGCGCGTGGACGCCGAAGCGGCGCGCCCAGCCGGAAATGAAGGGCGCGCAGGCGATGGTCGCGACGCCCGCCATGGCGGTGTTGAGGCCGATCAGCGTGCGCGAGGCGCCCTTGGCGTCGAGGGCGAAGGACAGCAGCGGGATCGACAGCGACAGGCCGATGCCGACGGTAACGATGCAGGCGATCGCCGCCCCGAGGGAGGCGATGGTCTGACGGGAGAAGTGATCGCTGGCGAGGGGGGCGGACATCAGGCCGCCTCCCATGAAGGCGCGACGCGCCGATGACAAGCGCCGAATTGGCGCGTCAGGCCGGCGTGCCCACGGGTGCGCCGGTCCGGGCCACCCGCGGCCGGCGTTTGCGGAAGCGGCGGCGCGCCCAGATGATGAGGCCGGTGACCATCAGGCCGACCAGCGCGAATGAGATGACGACGTTCATCAGCGCCGACCAGATGCCGGCGAAATTGCCCTCGTGCCACAGGCGCACCCAGTTGCGGGTGGTCGGAGCGAGGCCCTGGTCCGATACGGAGAAGACCCGGTATTCGCCATCGACGACGACCCGCGCCAGCTGACGGCCGGCCCGGCCGCGCACCCAGACGAGGCCGGACAGGTCGTGCTCGGCGCCGACCTTGCGCACGGCGTCGACCATGGAGAGCGGGCGCGCGCCGGCCGAGGGCGGCGGACTGCCGGTGAAGCTGATGCCCCAGGCCAGGAACAGGCCCGTCAACGGGCTGAGGACGATCAGGGGCAGGCTGAACCAGGCCATGCCCTTGTGCCAGCCGGACACGCTGTTGGCGAGGCGCGGCCAGCCCATGAAGACGCCGAGCGTCATCAGCAGGATCATCGCGATGGTCGAGACCTGGACCAGCCAGCCGAGCTCGAGCATCAGCGTCTCGTGCAGGACCCTGCTGTAGTAGAAGAGGTTGGAGAGCGTTCCGTCCTCGGTCAGTTCGGCGCCGGTGCGCACGTCGACGTCGATGGTGTCGTCCGGCCTGACGCCGCCGATGGAGAGGCGCCCCTCATAGGCGCGGTAGGCGAGGGACCGCGCCTTGCCCTCGGGATCATGGCGGCCGAGCAGCTCGACGATCCGGTCGGCGGTCAGCGTGCCGGGCCTGGCCGCAGTCACCTGGGCCATCGGCTCGAAGGAAAGGATCAAGCCGGTGAGGACGATGACGGCCAGCGGCAGGGCGAAAGCGAGAGTGAGCCAGCGGTGGAACCGCAGCAGCCATGGCTTGATCATGTCGGACCCCTCTGCGACGGGACGCCGCAGTCGTTCATTAGATCGCTTCTAGTCGGGGGCCTTGCGCTGGCTCAAGTCACGTCCGCTTGAAGGGCCGTCAGTCCAGCACCTCGCGGCGGAACTCCTTGCGGATCATGTAGTAGAACGGCACGGGAAGGAGGGGCGAGAAGCCCTTGGCGATACGGTCGCCCAGTTCCTCCAGCACCACCGTCGTGATCGTCGGCAGGTCCTCGTGCAGCGCCTCGTCGAGGGTCAGCCACTTCAGCTCGGTCAATTCCGCGTGCGGTCCCACGACGCCTTCGATGCGGTAGGCGATATGCTCGGCATCGCAGGCAAAGAAGCGGGTGTCGAAACGCTTCGGCCGGCGCGGCGGGGTGATCGCGCGGGCGACGAAGTGCAGCGATTCCAGGTCCGGAAAGACGCCGTGCTCGGCGAAGGCCTCCCATCCCTTCGGCACCACATCGGGCTTGCCGGCGTCGCGGGTGCCGAGAAGGAGCCCGGTTTCCTCGCAGGTCTCGCGGATGGCGGTCAGGGCCAGCGAGCGGGCGCGGGACATGGACGGACGCTGGACGCGCGACATCAGGCGAGCCTGGGCGCGATCATGCAGCGTGCCGAACACCGGCATGGCGCGGTCGTCGGGATCGCGGCGGCCGCCGGGAAAGACGAACTTGCCGGGCATGAACTTCAGGTCGTGGCGACGCTTGCCCATCAGAACCTTCGGCTTGTGGCCCGAGCGGTCGATCAGGATGAGGGTGGCGGCGTCCACCGGTTTCTGGTTGGCCCAGCGTGTCTCACGTTCGGTCTTGGTCAGTCGCTCGGCGAGTGCAATGCCCTTGTCGCTCACGGATTGGGTCCCTGTCTGGATTCGTCGCTGGTCTCGTCGAAGCCGTGCATGTGCAGCGCCCACTGATACCCGACGATCGCCCCCTTCACGGGCGGCAGAAGCGCGAGGCACATGGCGAGGGTCAGCGGCAGCCACAGAATGAAGTGGATCCACAGCGCCGGCTCGTAGGCGAGTTCGAGCCACATGAGCAGCGGCACGACCACGTGGCCGACGATCATGATGGTCACATAGGGCGGCGCGTCGTCGGAGCGGTGGTGATGCAGCGCCTCGCCGCAGGCCTCGCAATGCGGCGCGACCTTCAGATAGGAGGTGAAGAGCCGTCCCTCGCCGCAGGCCGGGCAACGGCAGCGCATGCCGCGCCTGACGGCTGCCCAGAGGTCACGCTTCGGCTGCACCTGTTCGGTAAGGGCCTGTCCGGTCAGAATCTGCACGGTCATCGGCGGCCTTTCTTCTTCCACGGGGGCTTGGAAGGCCGATCACCCGGCCTCGCGCGCCGTCCGTCGGTGAAACCGTCGTCGCGCGTCTTGCGGCCTATGTGCGCCGGTCGCTTGCCGGGCGCAAGGCCGCGGCGGCCATCGCTCATCAGTTCGAATCGCAGGGCTCCCGCCACCGGCGCCGCTTCCACGAGGCGCACCGTGACCGTGTCCCCGAGCCGGTAGGTCTCGCCCGTCCGGGTCCCCACCAGAGCCTGCTGTCCCTCCTCGTAGCGGAAATAGTCGCCGCCGATGGTCGAGGCTGAAACGAAGCCGTCGGCGCCGGTGTCGTCGAGCTTCACGAAGAGGCCGGAGCGCGTCATGCCGGAAATGCGGGCGCCGAAGATGTCGCCGACCCGCTCGGCCAGATGAGCGGCGATCAGGCGGTCGATGGTCTCGCGTTCGGCCGCCATGGCGCGGCGCTCGGCGGCGGAGATCTCGGCGGCGATCTCGGCCAGCGCCGCGGCCTGGCCATCGGTGAGGCCATCCTGACCGAGGCCGAGCGCCTTGATCATCCCGCGATGGACGATGAGGTCGGCGTAGCGGCGGATCGGCGAGGTGAAATGGGCGTAACGCCTGAGGTTGAGGCCAAAATGGCCGATCTTCTCGGGCGAATACTCAGCCTGAGACTGCGAGCGCAGCACCACCTGGTTCACGAGTTCGGTGGAATCGGTTCCCTTGGCGCGGGCGAGGATCTGGTTGAAATTCGAGGGGCGGAGCAGTTCCGCCTTCGGCAAGGCGATGTCGAGGGTCTTCAGGAACTCCTTCAGCGCCAGCAGCTTCTCCATGCTCGGCGCGTCATGGATGCGGTACATGCAGGGCGTGCGGTGCTTTTCCAGCGTCTCGGCGGCGCAGACATTGGCGAGGATCATCATCTCCTCGATCAGCCGGTGGGCGTCCAGCCGCTCGGGGATCACCACCCGGTCCACCGTGCCGTCGGGCTTCAGCAGGATCTTGCGTTCCGGCAGGTCGAGGTCGAGAGGCTCGCGGTCGTCGCGCGCCCGCTTCAGGGCGGCATAGGCGTCCCACAGCGGCCTGAGGATTGGTTCCACGAGGTCTGCGGTCGTCTCGTCGGGATGGCCGTCGATGGCGGCCTGGGCCTGCGCGTAGGCGAGCTTGGCCTCCGAGCGCATCATGATGCGGTGGAAGGAATGCGACTTGCGGCGGCCGTCGGCGCGGATGACGACGCGGCAGGCGAGGGCAGGCCGATCCTGACGGGGCTTGAGCGAGCAGAGGTCGTTGGAAATACGCTCGGGCAGCATCGGCACGACGCGGTCCGGGAAATAGACCGAGTTGCCGCGAACGGCGGCTTCGCGGTCGAGCGCGGTGCCCGGGCGCACATAGGCGGCCACATCGGCGATGGCGATGGTGAGGATGAAGCCGCCGGCATTGTCTGCCGACGGATCGGGCTCGGCGTGGACGGCGTCGTCGTGGTCCTTGGCGTCGGGCGGGTCGATGGTGACCAGCGGCAGCTTGCGCCAGTCGTCGCGGCGACCCGGCGCGACGTGCTCGACCGCCTCGGCTTCCGCCAGCGTGTCGGAGCGGAAGACGTGCGGGATGCCGTGGACCTCAAGGGCGATGAGCGAGATGGCCCGCTCGGACTTCAGGTTGCCGAGGCGTTCGCGCACCCGCGCCACCGGCGGGCCGAAGCGCGAGGTGCGGACGATGTCGACGGCGACGAGATCGCCATCCTTCGCCTCGCCCGTCGCCTCGTCGGGAATGGCGAGCTCGCGGCCGACGTTTTTCTTGTCGATAGGGATCAGCCGACCCCCATGGCCGGGCACGACACGAAAGACGCCGATGGTGCGCGAGCGGCCGCGCTCGAGGATCTTCATCACCCGCCCGACGGGGCGGGGATCGTCGCTGGCCGATCCGCCGTCGGACAGGCGGACCAGGGCGCGGTCGCCAAGGCCGGGGATGGGGTCGCCCGGGCGCGGGCGGTGCGGCACGGCGATGAGGATGGCCGGGGCGGGGCCGTGCTCCTCCTCGTCCCATTCGGCGGGGCTCGCGACAAGGTCGCCCTCGGCGTCGCGGGTGGTGATGTCGACGACGACGACCGGCGGCAGCGCGCCATGCTTCGCCAGCTTGCCGCGGCCCTTGGCGACGAGGCCCTCGTCGACGATGTCCTTCAGGAGAGCCTTGAGCGCAGCCTTGTCGGCGCCGTGCAGGCCGAAATGGCGCGTGATCTCACGCTTGCCCACCCGTCCGGTCTGGCTGGCGATGAAGGCCAGGACCTCCTCGCGGGAGGGCAGGCGGGAGGGGGCGTCGGTCTTGGGTCTGCGGGGCAAATGACGTCCAGGTCAGGCCGGCGCGGAATCCGACGGCGCCCCGAGGCTAGCCGATCGGCAGTGCCGAAGAAACGCCGATGTCGCCGGGCGGCCTCACTCCTTCGGCTTGGCTGCCTTCCTCGCGGCGGGCTTCTTTGCTGCCACCTTCTTTGCCGGAGCCTTGGCCTTGGCGCCCGTCGCCGCCTTGTCTCCGGACGACTTCGCCGCCTTACCGCGGGCAAATCCCTTCTTGGCCGAACCCGCGCTCTCGGCGCGGGCGGCGAGCAGCGGCAAGGCCTCGTCCATGGTGAGGCTCGCCGGATCCTTGCCCTTGGGCAGGGTGGCGTTGACCGCACCATGCTTCACATAGGGGCCATACCGGCCGGCCATGACCGTCACCGGGCCGCCGAGCGTCGGATGGTCGCCCAGTTCGCGGCCGGCAGGAGCGCTGCCGCGGCCGAACCGGCTCTTTGCGCCGCTCTCCTTGGCGATGACGAGGTCGATGGCGCGGTTGGCGCCGATCGCGAGGACGTCGTCGTCCTTCTCGAGATTGGCATAGGTGCGGCCGTGCTGGACGTAGGGACCGTAACGGCCGATGCCGACGAGGATGGGCTCGCCGCTCTCGGGGTGCTTCGCCACTTCCTTCGGCAGTTCCAGCAGTGCCAGCGCCCGCTCGAGGTCGAGGCCGGCCGGAGTCATGCCTTTCGGCAGCGACGAACGCTTCGGCTTCTCGCCGTCGCCGAGCTGCACATAGGGGCCGAAACGGCCGTCGCGCACCGTGACCTCGAGGCCGCTTGCGGGATCGTCGCCCAGCTTGCGCGTGCCGTCGGCCGCGGCGGAGGCCGGGCCGTCGACCGCATCGGCGCTCGGGGCGGCGAGCTGGCGGGTATAGCGGCATTCCGGGTAGTTGGAACAGCCGACGAAGGCACCGAACTTGCCAAGCTTCAGCGACAGTGTGCCCGAGCCGCAGGTCGGGCAGGCGCGCGGGTTCGAGCCATCCCCCTTGTCGGGGAAGATGTGCGGGCCAAGGCTGTCGTTGAGGGCGGACAGCACATCGGAGACGCGCAGTTCCTTGGTCTCGTCGATGGCGGCGGCAAAGTCCCGCCAGAAGTCACGCAGCAGCGTCTTCCAGTCGAGTTCGCTGTTGGAGACGAGATCGAGCCTTTCCTCCAGAGCGGCGGTGAAGCCGTACTCGACGTAGCGTTCGAAGAAGTTCTCCAGGAAGGCGATGACCAGGCGGCCCTTGTCTTCCGGGACGAGGCGCTTCTTGTCGATCCTCACATATTCGCGGTCCTGCAGGGTCTGCAGCGTCGCCGCATAGGTGGAAGGACGGCCGATGCCGAGCTCTTCCATCCGCTTGACGAGGCTCGCCTCGGAATAGCGCGGCGGCGGCTCGGTGAAGTGCTGCGTCGTGGCGATAGCCTGGCGGGCGAGCTTCTCGCCGACCGTCATGGCCGGCAGGCGCTTGGTCTCGTCGTCGTCGCCGTCGTCGTCGCGGTCCTCGGTGTAAAGCGTCAGGAAGCCGTCGAACTTGACGACCTGGCCTGTGGCGCGCAGTTCCAGGCGGCGGCCGAGCGAGGTGCCAAGGCCGCCGACCGTGGCGTCGATGTCGACGGTGGTGCGCTCCAGCTCGGCGCTCTCCATCTGCGAGGCGACTGTGCGCTTCCAGATGAGCTCGTAGAGACGCGCCTGCTCCGGCTCGAGGAACTTGGCGACGTCGCGGGGATGGCGACGGGCATCGGTCGGACGGATGGCCTCGTGGGCCTCCTGGGCGTTCTTCTGCTTGGAGGTGTATTTGCGCGGCGCGGCCGGCAGGTAGCGCGGGCCGAAGTCCTTGCCGATCAGGCCACGGATGGCCGTCACCGCCTCGGGCGCGACGTCGACGCCGTCGGTCCGCATGTAGGTGATGAGGCCGACCGTCTCGCCGCCGATATCGGTGCCTTCGTAGAGACGCTGGGCGACCTGCATGGTGCGGGCGGGTGCAAAGCCGAGCTTGCGGCTCGCCTCCTGCTGCAGCGTCGAGGTGGTGAAGGGGGCGAAGGGGTGACGGCGGGCGGGCTTCGCCTCGACGCTGGAGACGGCGAAATGCGCCTCGGCCAGGGCCTTCTCGAAGGCACGGGCCTCGGTCTCGGTGCCGACGTCCAGCCGCTGGATCTTCTGCCCGTCGGCGCCGACCAGACGGGCCTCGAAGGTCTCGTTGCGGGGCGTGGCGAGGGTGGCCACCAGCGACCAGTATTCCTTCTTGCGGAAGCGCTCGATCTCGGCTTCGCGCTCGCAGACGAGGCGGAGCGCCACCGACTGGACCCGGCCCGCCGAACGTGCGCCCGGCAGCTTGCGCCAGAGCACCGGCGACAGGCGGAAGCCGACGAGGTAGTCGAGGGCGCGACGGGCGAGATAGGCCTCGACCAGCGCGGCGTCGATGGCGCGCGGGGCCGCCATGGCCTCCTGCACGGCCTGCTTGGTGATGGCATTGAAGGTGACACGCTCGACCGGCATGTCCTTCAGCACCCGCTTTTCGCGCAGGGCTTCCAGAAGATGCCAGGAGATGGCCTCGCCCTCGCGGTCAGGGTCGGTGGCGAGAATGAGCTTGTCGGCACCCTTCACCAGCTTGGCGATCTCGGCGATGCGCTTGGCGCCGCGGCCGTCGGCCTCCCAGATCATCGCGAAATCGGCGTCCGGGTCGACCGATCCGTCCTTGGGCGGCAGGTCACGGACATGGCCGAAGGAGGCGATCACCTCGTAGCCGGGGCCAAGATACTTGTTGATCGTCTTGGCCTTGGCCGGCGATTCGACGATGACGACATTCACGCCCACGCGCCTGTGCCCCTTGGAATTGTCGGCGCACCGATCGTGCGGTGCCGAAAGTCGGCCGGAACATGGGCACAAGGCGTGCCCAAGTCAAATCAACGGCCAATACACTTTATAGGTGTATTTTATTCAAGTTTTATTTTATGGTTGTAGACAGCGCGCGGCGATGCTTGAAGGCAAGCGTCGGGAAGCCGGATGGAGCGGGGCATGCGGGCCAATGGCAGGCGGCACCAGACCGGAGGCGGCCGGTCCGATCGGCGAGTGTCTGCTGCGCCATCGACTGCGCGCGTGAGCAGGGCCGACATCGCGTCCTATGTCGCCAAGCTGGCATCCGAACTGGTGGAACTGGCGCGGCTGGCCGAGTTGAAGACCCTGGCCTACCTCGCCGACATTGTTCGTCTGGAAGCCGAGCAGCAGGCCGAAGTCATCCGGGGCCAGGAGGCAGCGCTGCAGGCACAGGCTCAGAGCAGCGATACGCGGCCGCCCGGATCGCGCTGAAGCCGGCCCGCCAGTTCCAGTTCGAGCAGGGCGACACGAACCGCCGCCACACCCAGCCCGGAGGCGCGCACGACATCGTCGATGGTGACCGGGACCGGTCCGAGCAGGGCCAGGATGCGGCTGCGGCCGTCATCGCCCGGGTCGGCGGGGTCGAGGCGCGTCTCGTCCTCCTCCAGTTCGGGGGAATCGGGGGGCCTCTCGAGAATGGGCGTGAGCACGGCCAGCACGTCATCCACGCCAGTGACGAGAGTCGCACCTTGCTTGAGCAGGCGGTTGGCGCCTTCGGCCCGCGGATCAAGCGGCGAGCCCGGGACCGCGAAGACCTCGCGGTTCTCTTCCAGCGCCATCCTTGCCGTGATCAGCGAGCCCGACCGCTCGGCAGCCTCGACCACGATGACACCCAGAGCCAGCCCTGCGATCAGGCGGTTGCGACGGGGAAAGTCTCGGGCGCGCGGCTCGTGGCCCATGGGCATCTCGCTCAGCGCGGCGCCTGTTGTCAGAAGCCGCATGAGCAGCGGTTCGTTCTCGGCCGGATAGACGCAGTCATGCCCGCCGGCCAGGACGGCGACGGTTCCGGTGCCGATCGAGGCCTCGTGGGCGGCCGTGTCGATGCCGCGTGCCAGCCCGGAGACGGTGGTGAAGCCGGCCTCGCCGAGGCCGCGCGCCAGGATGGCGGCCATCTTGATGCCGGCGATGGAGGCATTGCGCGACCCGACCAGGCCGATCATCGGCCGCGTCAGGCAGTCCGTGTTGCCGCGCAGGGCAACGAGCGGTGGCGCCGCGGCGATGCGGCGCAAGCGGTCGGGGTATTCGCGTTCCCCGAGCGCGACAAGGCGGACGCCGATCGCCGTGGCCCGCGCCATCTCCTGCTCGACCTCGGCGAGGGTTGCGATGCGGATGGAGCGCGCGCCGCCGCGGCGCGACAGGTCGGGGAGCGCCTCCAGCGCAGCCGCGGCGCTGCCATAGAGGTTGATCAGTTCGCGGAAGGTTCGGGGGCCGACATTCTCTGAGCGCGCCAGGCGCAGCCAGTCCAGCCTCTGGCGGTCCGTCAGGCGGAGCGCCGTCGCGGGACGGGAGAAGAGATCGTCGCCGCCGCTCATCCCGGCGGCGCCGCACTTTTCTCGCCGATGCGGCTTTCGGTGCCAGCCATCAGCTTGGCGATGTTCTGGTGATGCTTGGCGACGAGCAGCGCGGTCATGGCCGCAAAGGCGAGGACAGTCGGCCAGCCAAGCCCCATGACGGCAAGAACGACCGGGGTCGCGATGCTCGCGACGAGGGCGGCGAGCGAGGAGTAGCGGAAGGTATAGGCCACGGCGATCCATATCGCGGCGAAGACGAGAAAGGCCGGCCAGGCGATGGCGAGCAGGACGCCGAGGAAGGTGGCGACACCCTTGCCGCCCCTGAAGCCGAGCCATAGGGGAAAGACATGGCCAAGGAAGGCGCCGATGCCGGCGGCGAGCGCGGCGGCCGGCCCTAACAGCCCGGCGAGCAGCACCGCCGCCGTGCCCTTCAGTCCGTCGAGCAAGAGCGTTGCGGCTGCGAGCTTCTTGTTTCCCGTGCGCAGCACGTTGGTCGCCCCGATATTGCCCGAGCCGATGGCGCGGATGTCGCCGAGGCCGGCGCTGCGTGTGAGGACGAGGCCGAAGGGGATCGAACCGAGCAGATAGCCGAAGGCGAGGGCGGCGATCAGGACGGGAAGAGAGGATGCGGTCATGGGGCGGGCACCGGACGAATGGCGCTCCACGCTAGCATTTCGCCGCGCAAAGACCATGGCCCGCGCGGCGATATCCACGCCGCCCGCCCGCGCCCTCAGGCGGTGATGTCGTGGACCTTGCGGCCGGCGACGAAGGTGGCGAGCACCCGGCCGGTCATCCGCGCCTCGTCGAAGGGCGAGTTCTTGCACTTCGACCGGAGATCGTCGCGGTCCAGAATCCAGGGTTCGTCGAGATCGAGGATGATGAGGTCGGCGGGCTCGCCTGTTGCCAGCGATCCGCCGGGCAGGCCGAGGAGGGCGGCCGGCGTGGTCGACATCGCCTTGAGGAGAGCGTTGAGCGGGACCAGTCCGCCGTGAACAAGGCGCAGCGCCGCCGGCAGCATGGTCTCGACGCCGACCGCGCCGGGCATGGCCTCGGCGAAGGGCAGGCGCTTGGTCTCGACGTCCTGAGGGTCGTGGTCGGAGACGATGACGTCGATGGTGCCGTCCGCCACCGCATCGGCGAGGGCGAGGCGGTCATCCTCGGTGCGCAGCGGCGGCGTCACCTTGCAGAAGGTGCGGTAGCTGCCGATGTCGTTCTCGTTGAGGGTCAGATGGTTGATGGTCACGGCGGCGGTGACGGGGAGCCCCTCGTTCTTCGCCCGGGCAATGATGGCGAGGCTGTCGCGGCAGGTGATGGAGGCGGCGTGGTAGCGCGCGCCGGTCAGTTTCACCAGCCGCATGTCGCGCTCGAGCATGATGGTCTCGGCCTCGACCGGAATGCCGCCGAGACCGAGCCGCGAGGAGAACTCGCCCTCGTTCATCACGCCCTCTCCGACGAGGGCCGGGTCTTCGGTGTGGTGCACGATGAGGGCGTCGAAGTCGCGCGCATAGGTCATGGCCCGGCGCATGACGAGCGCGTCGGTGACGGACCGCGCCCCGTCGGTGAAGGCCACTGCGCCGGCGGCCTGGAGCAGGCCGAACTCGGTCATCTCGCGTCCGGCCAGCTTCTTGGTCAGCGCGGCCATGGGATGGACGCGGACGATGCCGGTGTCGCGGGCGCGGCGCAGCAGGAAGTCGACGATGGCGGGATCATCGATGACCGGATCGGTCGCCGGCTGGCAGACGATGGTGGTGACGCCGCCCGCCGCGGCCGCCGCGGTCGCCGACGCGATGGTCTCGCGATACTCGTAGCCGGGTTCGCCGACGAAGCAGCGGATGTCGATCAGGCCGGGAGCGACGACCCGTCCGCCACAGTCGTGGACCTCGATGTCGGGACCGACGGCGGCGGCGGTCAGATGCGGCCCGGCATCGGCGATGAGTCCATCGCGAACGAGCAGTCCGCCGTGGCTCTCGGTACCCGTGGCCGGGTCGACCAGCAGGGCATTGGCGAGGAGGAGAGGGCGCGTGTCGGTTCTCGGCATGATGCCCTCACGCGTTCGGCAGGTTGCGGGCGAGGGCTTCCAGCACCGCCATGCGCACGGCGACACCCATTTCCACCTGCTCGCGGATCAGCGACTGGGCGCCGTCGGCCACCGCGGTCGAAATCTCGACGCCGCGGTTCATCGGGCCTGGATGCATGACGAGCGCATCGGGCTTGGCATAGCGGAGCTTCGCCTCGTCGAGGCCGAAATAGTGGAAGTACTCCTGCACCGAGGGCACGAAGGAGCCGTTCATGCGCTCGCGCTGGAGGCGCAGCATCATGACGATGTCGACGTCCTTCAGACCTTCCTTCATGTCGCGATAGACCTCGACGCCGAGACGCTCGGCGGCGGCCGGCAGGAGCGTCGAGGGGCCGATGGCCCTGACACGCGCCTGCATGGCGTTCAGGAGGATGATGTTCGAGCGGGCGACGCGCGAATGCAGGATGTCGCCGCAGATGGCGACGGTCAGCCGCTCGATGCGGCCCTTGTTGCGGCGGATCGTGAGGGCGTCGAGCAGGGCCTGGGTCGGATGCTCATGCGTGCCGTCGCCGGCATTGACCACGGAGCAGTCGACCTTCTTCGCCAGCAGTTCCACCGCCCCGGACGCTGCGTGACGCATGATCAGGATGTCGGGGTGCATGGCGTTGAGGGTCAGCGCCGTGTCGATCAGCGTCTCGCCCTTCTTGATGGAGGACTGCGCCACCGACATGTTCATGACGTCGGCGCCGAGGCGCTTGCCCGCCAGTTCGAACGAGGACTGGGTCCGCGTCGAGGCCTCGAAGAAGAGGTTGATCTGGGTCCGGCCGCGCAGCGATGTGCGCTTCTTCTCGATCTGCCGGTTGAGGGTGACGAATTCCTCGGCGAGATCGAGAAGCCCGGTGATTTCCTGAGGGGAAAGCCCCTCGATCCCGAGCAAGTGCCGGCGCTTCAGCACGAAGGACGAAGGGTCTTGGGTCATAAGCCCCGGGCTTTAAGCGGAGTCGGACGACCCCGCAAGCGCCGTGTCACTCGGCCGCGTCCTGTTTCCCCAGGCGCTTGTCGAGATAGCCGCCGACGACCTCCATCAGAGGGTCGATGGTGTTCTCGAAGAAGTGGTTGGCGCCGGGCACCACCTGCTGCTCGATGACGATGCCCTTCTGCGTCTTCAGCTTCTCGACGAGACCCTGGACCGAGGTCAGCGGCACCACCGCATCCTTGTCGCCATGGACGATGAGGCCGGAGGAGGGACAGGGGGCGAGAAAGGAGAAGTCGTAGAGATTGGCCGGCGGGGCGATGGAGATGAAGCCCTCGACCTCGGGGCGGCGCATGAGGAGCTGCATGCCTATCCAGGCGCCGAAGGAGAAACCGGCGATCCAGCAGGTGCGGGCCTCGGGGTTGATGGCCTGGGCATAGTCGAGCGCGGCTGCCGCATCGGACAGCTCGCCGACGCCATGGTCGAAGGCGCCCTGGCTGCGGCCGACGCCGCGGAAGTTGAAGCGCAGCACCGAGAAGCCGCGGTTCACGAACTGATAGTAGCAGTTGTAGACGATCTGATTGTTCATCGTGCCGCCGAACTGCGGATGCGGGTGCAGCACGATGCCGATGGGGGCGGAGCGGACCTTTGCGGGATGATAGCGCCCTTCGATCCGGCCTGCCGGACCGTTGAAGATGACTTCAGGCATCGGAAATCCTCGTCATGGGGCCCAGTTCGACATCAAACTTGACGCAGAAATGTCACTTTGATGGAGCTCCGTCCTTGACAGGGCGGTGGGGCAGCACTAAAGTTTAGAATTGTTCTAAACGCACTTCCGGCGCCGCGTTGAGGCGACGGGAGGCGCGCTATCGGGGTCGGGCCTATAGCACGAACCCGGTCCCGAATGCCAAGTTTTTCCGACAGGGCCTCAATCCCCCCGATGACCCGCGTCTATCTCGACCACAACGCCACGACGCCGCTTCGCCCCGAAGCGCGCGCGGCCGTGCTCGCGACGCTGGATTTCGCCGGCAATGCGTCCGCCGTTCACCGCGAGGGGCGCGAGGTACGTCGCATCGTCGAGGAGGCGCGCGCCGCCGTCGCCCGGCTCGTCGGGGCCGACGCGCGCTGCGTCACTTTCACCTCCGGCGGCAGCGAGGCTGCGGCGACGCTGCTGTCTCCCGGCTTCCACGGTCGCGGTGAGGCGCGGGGACCCTTCGCCCGTCTGATCGTCTCTGCCATCGAGCATTCCTGCGTGCTGGCCGGCGGTCGTTTCGCGCCGGAGGCGGTCTCGGTCTGCCCGGTGGCCGACTGTGGCCGCATCGACCTCTCCGCGTTGTCGGCGCTGCTGGCGGAAGGCGGGCCGGCCCTTGTCGCGGTCATGGCTGCCAACAACGAGACCGGCGTCATCCAGCCGCTGGCCGAGGTCGCGGCCCTTTGCCGCGCCCATGGCGCGGGCTTCGTCGTCGATGCGGTTCAGGCGGCCGGCAAGATGCCGCTCGACATGGCGGCCCTCGATTGCGACGCGGTCTTTCTGTCGGGGCACAAGATCGGTGCGCCGCAGGGCGTCGGGGCCATCGTCACGGCCTCGGAAAACGTCACATTTCCGCCGCTCGTCCGGGGTGGCGGACAGGAGGCGCGCCGACGCGCGGGGACCGAGAACCTTGCCGGGATCGCCGGCTTCGGGGCGGCAGCGGCCGCTCTCGTCGATGCGATCCAGGCCGACATGCAGCGTCTTGCCGCGCTGCGCGACTGGCTGGAAGGGGAAATCATCGCTATTTCAGCGGCGAGTCGCGTCATCGGCTTGCCAGCGGAGCGTCTGGCCAATACGAGCCTCACGGTTCATCCGGGTCTCGAGGGCGAGACTCTTGTGATTGCGCTCGACCTGGCCGGCATCGCGGTGTCGACAGGCTCGGCCTGTTCGTCGGGAAAGATCGCGCCGAGCCATGTGCTGGCGGCGATGGGGGTTACGGGCCACGAGGCCCGTTCCGCCCTCAGGGTCAGCCTCGGCTGGACGACGACCCGCGATGACGTGGAACGGTTTCTGGCGGCCTTTGCCGCCCATGCGAAGACGATCGCGGCCCGTGCCGCGTGACGTGACTGCCAACCTGCGGCCCTTGAAGCCGCAAGGATGAGGAGAAGACGATGCCCGCGGTTCAGGAAACCGTCGAACAGGTCCGCGCGATCGACGTGGACCAGTACAAATATGGCTTCTCGACCGATATCGAGATGGAACTGGCCCCCAAGGGCCTGTCCGAGGACATCGTCCGCTACATCTCGGCGCGCAAGAACGAGCCGGCCTGGATGCTGGAATGGCGGCTCGATGCCTATCGCCGCTGGCTGACCATGCGCGAGCCGGACTGGGCGCGCGTCGACTATCCGAAGATCGACTTCCAGGACATGTACTATCACGCCGCGCCGAAATCGAACACGGCGCCGAAGTCGCTGGACGAGATCGATCCGGCGATCCTGGAAACCTACAAGAAGCTGGGCATCCCGCTGCGGGAGCAGGAAATCCTCGCCGGTGTCGCGCCGGAAAACCGCATCGCCGTGGACGCCGTCTTCGACAGCGTGTCCGTGGTGACGACCTTCAAGGAGGAGCTCAGGAAGTCGGGTGTCATCTTCTGCTCGATCTCCGAGGCGCTGCACGAGCACCCCGAGCTCGTGAAGCAGTATATCGGCTCGGTGGTCCCGACGACCGACAACTTCTACGCCACGCTGAATGCCGCAGTCTTCTCCGACGGGTCCTTCGTCTACATTCCGCCGGGCGTGCGCTGCCCGATGGAGTTGTCGACCTATTTCCGCATCAATGAGCAGAAGACCGGCCAGTTCGAGCGCACGCTGATCATCGCCGACAAGGGCTCCTATGTGAGCTATCTGGAAGGCTGCACGGCGCCGATGCGCGACGAGAACCAGCTGCACGCTGCCGTCGTGGAGCTGATCGCCCATGACGATGCCGAGATCAAATATTCCACCGTCCAGAACTGGTACCCGGGCGATTCCGAGGGCAAGGGCGGCATCTACAACTTCGTCACCAAGCGCGGCGATTGTCGTGGCGCGCGGTCGAAGATCTCGTGGACGCAGGTGGAGACCGGTTCGGCCATCACCTGGAAGTATCCGAGCTGCATCCTGCGTGGCGACGACAGCCAAGGCGAGTTCTACTCGATCGCCGTGTCGAACGGTGCCCAGCAGGTCGACTCCGGCACCAAGATGATCCATCTGGGCAAGAACACCCGCTCGCGCATCATCTCCAAGGGCATCTCGGCCGGCCGCTCGCAGAATACCTATCGCGGCCTCGTCTCGGCGCATCGCCGGGCGACCAACGCCAAGAACTTCACCAACTGCGACTCGCTGCTGATCGGCGACAAGTGCGGGGCGCACACCGTGCCCTATATCGAGAGCAAGACGGCCACGGCGGTCTTCGAGCACGAGGCCACGACCTCGAAAGTGTCCGAGGACCAGATGTTCTACTGCATGCAGCGCGGGCTGACGCAGGAAGAGGCCATCGCGCTGATCGTCAACGGCTTCGTCAAGGACGTGCTGCAGCAGTTGCCCATGGAGTTCATGGTCGAGGCGCAGAAGCTTATCGCCATTTCGCTGGAGGGATCGGTCGGCTGATCCGGCCGCTCCTCCCGCCTTCACCCTTTCGGCCGCGCCGGCGCGGCTAACCCGTTTCAGACAAGGACCGCCCCGATGGCTCTCCTCGAGATCAAGAACCTCACCGCCAAGCTCGCCGAGGAGGACAAGCAGATCCTCAATGGCCTCAACCTCACCGTCGAGAAGGGCCAGGTCGCGGCCATCATGGGTCCGAACGGCTCGGGCAAGTCGACGCTCTCCTACGTGCTCGCGGGACGCGAGGACTATGAGGTGACGGACGGCGAGGCGCTGCTCGACGGCGAGAACATCCTGGAGCTTGCGCCCGACGAGCGCGCCGCCAAGGGCCTGTTCCTCGCCTTCCAGTATCCGATCGAGATCCCCGGCGTCGGCCAGATGACCTTCCTGAAGGCGGCCATCAACGCCCAGCGCAAGAAGAACGGCCTCGACGAGATCGCCACCCCTGAGTTCATCAAGCTGGTGAATTCCCGCGCCAAGGAGCTCGGCATCTCGCAGGACATGCTGCGCCGCTCGGTCAATGTCGGGTTCTCCGGCGGCGAGAAGAAGCGCAACGAGATCCTGCAGATGGCGCTTCTCCAGCCGAAGCTCGCCATCCTCGACGAAACCGATTCCGGCCTCGACATCGACGCGCTGAAGATCGTTGCCGACGGCGTCAACGCCATGCGCTCGCCGGACCGCGGCTTCGTCGTCATCACGCACTACCAGCGCCTGCTCGACTACATCAAGCCGGACGTGGTGCACGTGCTGTCCGCCGGTCGCATCATCAAGTCCGGCGGTCCGGAGCTCGCCCTTGAGCTTGAGGCCAGGGGCTATGCCGACATCGTCGGCAAGGCCGCGTGAGGCAGGCCATGAACGCCGTCACCCCCATCCGCACCCCTGCCGAGCAGGCGCTGATCAGCGCCTTCGGAACCCTCGCGCCTGCTGCACCTGCCGTCCAGGACCTGCGGGTCGCGGGCTTCGCCCGTTTCGAGGCGGCCGGACTGCCGCATCGCCGCGTCGAGGAATGGAAGTACACCGACCTGCGCGCCATGATGCGCGAGGCGAGGCCGCTGGCCGGGGCTCCCGACGCCTCGGCGCTGCTCGCCGCCAAGATCGCCGTCGGTCGGCTGCCGCGCGTCGGTGGCAGCCGCATCGTCCTGGTCGATGGCTACCTCGCCCCGGACGTCGCTGATGGTGGGGCCTTGCCCGACGGCGTGACCGTCTCCGGCCTCGCCGAGGCGCTGGCCTGGCGTCCCGGGCTGGCGACGCTTGTCGCCGGCCAGCCCGCAGCGCGCGCCAACGCTGCCTTCGCCCTCAACGCCGCCTTCCTGACCGACGGTGTCCTCATCGAGATCGCCCCGGGCACTGAGCTTGGCCATGCGCTCGACCTCGTATCGATCACCTCTGGCGGTGCCGCCCGTCTCGTCAATTCACGCATCGTCGTGCTGGTCGGAGCGAGGGCTTCCGCCGGCATTGTCGAGACCCATGTCGGCCCCCCCGGCACCGAATACCAGAAGAACGTCGTGATGCAGGTGGTGGTCGGCGACGGCGCGACGCTTGAGCACGGCCGCAGGCAGATCGAGGGCGACCAGGCGATGCACCTGTCGACGCTCGAGGCCGAGGTGGGCGCCGAGGCGCATTTCGACTCCCTGACCCTGACGACCGGCGCGGCCGTATCCCGCAGCCAGCTCTTCGTGCGTTTCGCGGGCGAGCACTCCAACGTCACCCTGCGCGGCGTGTCGATGCTCAAGGGCCGTCAGCATGCGGACACCACGCTGGTCATGGACCATGCCGTGCCGAACTGCGAGAGCCGCGAGACCTTCAAGCACATTCTCGACGGCGAGGCGCACGGCGTTTTTCAGGGCAAGATCATCGTCCAGCCGATCGCCCAGAAGACCGACGGGCGGATGATGAGCCAGACGATCATGCTCGCGGAAGGTCCGTCGATGGACAACAAGCCGGAGCTCGAGATCTTCGCCGATGACGTCGCCTGCGCCCACGGCTGCACCTGCGGCCAGCTGGACGAGGACCTGATGTTCTACCTGAAGGCGCGCGGCATCCCCCACAAGGAGGCCGAGGCGCTGCTGGTGGAGGCCTTCGCGCGCGAAGCCATCGAGGATTTCGGCGAAGGCACCCTCGGCGATGTGGTCGAGGAACTGCGCGAGGCGCTGCTGTCTTCGGTCACCGACTGGATGCGGGCGAGGGGATGACCATGACAGCCCCGGCCCGGCATCCTGCGGTCGCCGATGGCGGCTATGACGTCGCCCGCATCCGGCAGGACTTCCCGGCGCTGGCGCTGAAGCCCTACGGCAAGGACCTCGTCTATCTCGACAACGCCGCCTCGGCGCAGAAGCCGAAGGCTGTGATCGACCGCATCTCGCGCGCCTACGAGACCGAGTACGCCAACGTGCATCGCGGTCTCCACTACCTGGCCAATGCGGCGACCGACGCCTACGAGACGGCGCGCGAGAGTGTGCGGGCCTTCCTCAATGCGCCCTCGGTCGATCAGGTGATCTTCACCCGCAACGCCTCCGAGGCCATCAACCTCGCGGCGGCCACCTTCGGCGGCATGGTGATCGGGGAGGGCGACGAGATCGTCCTCTCCATCATGGAGCATCATTCCAACATTGTTCCCTGGCACTTCCACCGCGAACGCCGTGGGGCGAAGCTCCTCTGGGCGCCGGTGGACGAGGACGGCAATTTCCTGATCGACGAGTTCGAGAAGCTCCTCGGGCCGCGCGTCAAGATGGTGGCGCTCACCCACATGTCGAACGCCCTCGGCACGGTGGTGCCGATCAAGGAATGCATCCGGATGGCGCATGAGCGCGGCATCCCGGTGCTGGTCGACGGTTCGCAGGCCAGCGTTCACATGGAGGTGGATGTCCAGGACCTCGATGCCGACTTCTACGTCTTCACCGGTCACAAGGTCTACGGGCCGACCGGCATCGGCGTGCTCTACGGCAAGCGGGAGCACCTCGAGCGCATGCCGCCCTACAATGGCGGGGGAGAGATGATCTCCGTCGTCACCACTGACGGCGTGACCTACAACGATCCGCCGCATCGCTTCGAGGCCGGTACGCCCCCCATCGTCCAGGCCATCGGCCTCGGTGAGGCGCTCGCCTACATGCGTTCCATCGGCCGTGACGCCATCCGCGCCCACGAGGACAGTCTCGTCCGCTACGCGCATGAGCGGCTCGGCGCCATCAACTCGTTGCGCATCTTCGGCAAGGCGCGCGACAAGGGCGCCATCGTCTCCTTCGAGATGAAGGGGGCCCACGCCCATGATGTCGCGACCGTCATCGACCGCTACGGCGTGGCGGTGCGGGCGGGCACTCATTGCGCCATGCCGCTGCTGCAGCGCTACGGTGTGACATCGACCTGCCGGGCCTCGTTCGGCCTCTACAACACCCTCGAGGAGGTGGACCGCCTTGCGGAAGCCCTCCTCAAGGCCCAATCTATGTTCGGTTGAGGCGGTTCCGCCTCGGCCCAGCCCCCACGGACCTTGACCCCGATGGACGATAGCCAGACCCTCAACACCACCGTCGGTGGTGACACGACCGCCATTCCGCCGGAAGAGCTCGACCGGCTCACGGACGACATCGTCGCCGCGATGAAGTCGGTCTATGATCCAGAAATCCCTTCCGACATCTACGAACTCGGGCTCATCTATCGCGTCGACATCGACGATTCCCGCAAGGTCGCCATCGACATGACGCTGACCTCGCCGTCCTGTCCGGCAGCGGCCGAACTCCCGGCCATGGTGGAGAATGCGGTGGCGAGTGTGCCGGGCGTGTCGGAAGTGAAGATCAACCTGACCTTCGATCCGCCGTGGGACCAGAGCCGCATGTCGGACGAGGCGCGCGTCGCGCTCAACATGTGGTGACAGTTGCGCGGCGACGGGGATTTAACCCGCACCTGCGAACCGTTATACTCAGTTCATCGCTTTGAACGCCGGGCCTTGAACCCGTGTAGTGTCGGAGACCACGATGCCCCTGCCCAAGATGCAGGCCATGCGCCTGACGGAAGCCGCTGCCGAGCGGCTGAAGCAGCTCGTTGCTGCCTCCGGAAAGGAACATGCCGGTCTGCGCGTCGGCGTGACCAAGGGCGGCTGCGCCGGCATGGAATATACGATGGAGTTCGTGGACGCGCCCGGGAAGTTCGACGAGACCGTCGAGGATCGCGGCGTGCGCGTCTATATCGACGCCAAGGCCGTCCTCTACCTGCTCGGCACCGAGATGGACTATGTCGCCGACAAGCTGTCGGCGAAGTTCGTGTTCAACAACCCGAACCAGACCTCGGCCTGCGGCTGCGGCGAATCCATTTCGCTGACGCCGGCGAAGCCCGAGGCGCTCGGCACCGTCTGACGGTGGCCGGTGCCTACGATCCCGAATTCCTGATCGACCTGTTCGCGCCCTTCGCGCGCGTCTCGGTCAAGCGAATGTTCTCGGGGTACGGCATCTATCGCGAGGGGCTTGTTTTCGCCTGGGCGCTCGCGGAAGGCATCTTTCTGAAGACCGACGAGCAGACCGCCGCCGCGTTTGAGGCGGCGGGGCTCGCCGTCTTCGTCTACCCGACGAAGGATGGCCTGAGGAGCGTCGGCAGCTACCGGCGCATGCCGGATGCCTGTCTCGACGACGAAAATGAGCTGCGGCATTGGGCCGGCCTTGCCTGGCAGGCGGCCCTGAGGGCGCCCCCGAAGACGCCCGCAAAGCGGCTCAGGCGACCTTCGGCTGACTGAGGTCGACTTCCGCGTCGGTCTCGCAGACGACCCGGTTGCGGCCGCTGCGCTTGGCCGCATAGAGGCAGCGGTCGGCGCGGTCATAGAGCGAGGCGACGGTGTCGCCGGGACGAAAAGCCGCAACGCCGAGAGAGATGGTGATGCGGCCGAGGTTCTCGCTTGTCGACCGCTTGATCAGTTCCTTCGTCATCACCGACCGGCGGATGTGCTCGGCGACCGTGACGGCGGCGCGCAGCGTCGTGTCGGGAAGAATGATGGCGAATTCCTCGCCGCCGTAGCGGCAGGCCAGGTCCTGGCCCTTGACATTCTGCTTCACCGACAGCGCCACGAGACGCAGCACCTGGTCGCCGGTGAGGTGTCCGAAGGTGTCGTTGAACTTCTTGAAGTGGTCGATGTCGCTGACCAGCAGGCTCAGAGGCGTTTCCGACTTGTTGGCGAGCGCCACGGCCTTGGTGATGGCCTGGTCATAGAACTTGCGGTTGCCGAGCGAGGTCAGGGGGTCTGTCAGCGACTCGGTGCGTACCGCGTCGAGATTCTCCTGCAGCATCTTGATCTCGGTGCGGGACGCCTTCAGCCGCTGTTCGAGCGCCTTGTTGTTGGCCTCGATCTCGCGGGTCGAGCGGACCAGCGTCTCGATGATCGACCGGACGCCTTCGGGGGAGCCGGCCGAGGCGAGCCGCGCCGTGGCGCCCGCCAGATCATTGCCGTAGGCGCTTGCATGGCCCGCGGCCGAATCGATCATGGTCATCACATGCTCGATCTCGTCCATTACGCGATTGCCGACGAGATCGATCTTGTCGCCCATGCGGTTTGGCGAGAGGAAATTGTCGAAGATCGTGTCGAGCTGATCCTGGGTGATGGTGCCATTGGCCGAAAGCACGGCATTCACCGCGTCGGACAGCTCGCTGTGATAGCCCGAGGCATAGCAGTACCAGACCTCGTAGTTCCGCGGGACCGCCGCGATGGTGCGTCCCTTGATCTGCGAAAAGGCGAGGTCTCCGAAGGCGTAGGTGCGCTCGATCTCGTCGCGGTGTTGCATGGCGGAGGGCCGATCCTGGGCTGTGACAAGAGGCGCTTCGAGCACCTCTCAAGCTCGGGACTCACGCTAGACCGACAATGCTTTATCCGCGGTAAAAAAATTACCTTCCGTAACGTCATTTTCCGCGGTAGGTCACCGGGCGCAGAAGGAACTGCGGCAGATGCGACATGTCTGCCTCTTCCTGTCCGCGCGGGTCGGGCCGCGAGGCGGTCCGCTCGACCGGAGCAGGGCGAGAGGATTCGGCAGCACGGGGCGGTCTGGACGCAGCCGGACCCGTTCTCGGCTCGCTGCGGCGCGGTGCGCGCTCTTCGCCATCCTGATTTGCTGTGCGCGGTTCGCTCCGCCGCGGCGGGCGCTCCTCGCCGGATCGGCCCTCGTTGCGGGAGGCTCCCTGGCGGCTGCCGCGACCTGGGGAGCCGCGCCGCTCGCGCCGGGCCTCGCCGGCCTCTTCCTCTGTGATCGGATCGCTGGCCCATTCGATGGGCTGGCCGATCAGCTTCTCGATCGCGGACAGGAGCTTGCCGTCCTCGGGGGTTACGATGGTGATGGCCGTTCCCAGGCGTCCGGCTCGGCCGGTGCGGCCGATGCGGTGGACGTAGTCCTCGGCATGGTGAGGCGTATCGTAGTTGAAGACGTGGCTGACGTCCGGAATGTCGAGACCACGGGCCGCGACGTCGGACGCAACCAGCAACTGGGTCTTGCCATCACGGAAGGCCGCAAGGGCTGCCGTACGGGCGCTCTGGTCCATGTCGCCATGCAGGGCGGCGACTGAAAAGTCGTGCTTCTGCAGAGACTTGTAGACGGTGGCAACCTCGCTCTTGCGGTTGCAGAAGATGATGGCGTTCTTCAGGTTCTCGGCGCCGCGGACGAGGGCCCGCAGGGTGTCGCGCTTCTCGAAATCCTTCTTGCCGGAGCGCACCAGGCGCTGGGTGATGGTGGTGGCGGTGGAGGCGGCGCGGCTGACCTCGACCTTGACCGGATTGTGCAGGAACTGCTCGGTGATGCGCTGGATCTCCGGCGGCATGGTGGCCGTGAAGAACAGCGTCTGGCGTGTGAAGGGCACCATCTTGCAGATGCGCTCGATGTCCGGGATGAAGCCCATGTCGAGCATGCGGTCGGCTTCGTCGATGACGAGGAGTTCGACGCCGGTGAGCAGCAGGCGGCCGCGCTCGAAATGGTCGAGCAGGCGGCCCGGGGTGGCAATCAGCACGTCGACGCCGCGGGTCAGCTTGGCGTCCTGGTCGCCGAAGGAAACGCCGCCGATCAGCAGGGCGACGCTCAGCTTGTGGTTGACGCCATACTTGACGAAGTTCTCCTGAACCTGGGCGGCGAGTTCGCGCGTCGGTTCGAGAATGAGCGTGCGCGGCATTCTTGCGCGCGCACGGCCTTCCTCGAGCATGGTGATCATCGGCAGCGTGAACGCCGCCGTCTTGCCGGTGCCGGTCTGGGCGATGCCGAGAACGTCGCGCCGCGCCAGAACATGCGGAATGGCCTGCGCCTGGATGGGGGTGGGCTCGGTATAGCCGGCCGAAGCCACGGCGGCCTGAACCTTGGCGCTGAGGCCGAGTTCGGTAAACGACATGTTGAGAAGGTGTCCTTCAGGTCTTGCGGGATCTTGCGATGATGTCTTGAGGCGTTCGGCGCGAAACGGTTTCGCGCATGGCGGCCCCTAGAACCCACGAGGCCGAACGGACAGTCTCGAAAAGGCCCGCCGCAGCAGGTCCTGTCGATGCGGCGCAACATAGTGGCAAACGGCCAATTGTCAACGAATGCGGGGCATGCGACGCCCTGCCGGCGCGCCGCATTGGCGGGATTCGGCGTGCATGGTGAAGGATCCAGACCCATGAAGCCTCCGACGTCCGCGACGCGACGAACCCCTCTCGTCCTCGTTCCAGGCCTCAACTGCACGGCCGAACTCTTCGCGCCGCAGGTCGAGGCTTTCGGGGACCGCTTCGACATCTCGGTCGCCGACCATGCCTCCGACTCCAGCATCGCCGACGTCGCCCGCCGGCTTCTGGCCGCAGCGCCGCCGCGCTTCGCCCTGGCCGGCCTTTCGATGGGCGGCTACGTCGCGCTCGAGGTGATGCGGCAGGCTCCGCAGCGGGTCGAACGTCTCGCGCTTCTCGACACCCGCGCCAGCGCCGACGCTCCGGAGGACACCGAGATCCGCCTTGTCGCCATCAAATTTGCGGAGACGGGCCGTTTCGACGACATCCACGGCATTCTCTGGCCACGGCTCGTCCATATCAGGCGGCTCGGCGATGCGGCGCTGGAGGCGGTGGTCAGGCGGATGGCCGACAAGACCGGACCGGCGCGCTTCATCCGCCAGCAGCGCGCGGTCATGGGGCGCCCCGACTTCCAGCCGGGCCTTGTCGCCATCCGCTGTCCGACCCTGGTGCTGGTCGGCGAGGACGATGCCATCACGCCGCGCTTCATGTCGGAGGACATGGCGGATGCCATCGCCGGCGCGAAGCTCGTGGTGGTGCCGGACTGCGGCCACCTGTCGACACTGGAGCGGCCGGAGGCGGTGAACGCGGCGCTGGAGGCCTGGCTCGCCGCCTGATCAGCGCAGGGCGGCAAAGGTGATCTCGCCGGGCGGGCCGATCGCCAGCACGTAGCGTCGCGCCTGCCCCGATCCGACGATGCGTCCGTCGAGGAGCACGCGGGAGCCGCCGACGTCCGGCTCGACGCGGTAGTCCTCGATGGCGATGCGCCAGTCGAAGACCTCCGGCACCTCCTCGGTGGAAACCAGGGCGATCCGTCCCGTGCGGTCGGCCGCGGCCAGCCACTGCACATAGAGCCGCTGGGCGCCGTCCGGCGAGCCGGTGCGCAGGATGACCATGCGCGTGGTGCCCTCGCGCTCGCCGCTCGTCCACGCGCCGGTCGCGCGCAGGAACATGACCTCGCCGGGAATGGCGGAGAGAAGGCGGGAGTGGTCGGGGGACTGCGCCGCGCCGGATCCGGCGCACAGCAGCGCGAGGCAGCACAAGCCCGCCACGGCTGCACTGTGCCACGGCCGTCCCATCGTCAGATGTCCAGTTCCTCGGCGAACTCCGCCCGTTCCTGGATGAAGGCGAAGCGCGGTTCGGCCTTGACGCCCATCAGCCGCTCGACGCTGTCGCTCGTCTCGGGGCGCTCCTCGGGGACGACATGGACGCGGAGCAGGGTGCGCACCTTCTTGTCCATGGTGGTCTCCTTAAGCTGCTGCGGCATCATCTCGCCGAGGCCCTTGAAGCGGCCGATCTCGACCTTCTGGTTGCCCTTGAAGGCGGTGCGCAGCAGTTCGTCCTTGTGGGCGTCGTCGCGCGCATAGAGGGTCTTGCCGCCCTGGGTCAGGCGGTAGAGCGGCGGCACGGCGAGATAGAGATGGCCGTGATCCACGAGCCGCGGCATCTGGCGGTAGAAGAAGGTGATCAGCAGGCTGGCGATATGGGCGCCGTCGACGTCGGCATCGGTCATGATGATGACCCGCTCGTAGCGCAGGTCGTCGTCGCGGTAGTGGGAGCCGGTGCCGCAGCCGAGCGCCTGGATGAGGTCGGAGAGCTGCTGGTTCTGCGCGAGCTTGTCGCGGCCTGCAGAAGCGACGTTGAGGATCTTGCCGCGCAGGGGGAGGATCGCCTGGGTCTGGCGGTCGCGCGCCTGCTTGGCGGAGCCGCCGGCGGAATCTCCCTCGACGATGAAGATCTCGGAGCCCGCGGCCGAGGTGTTGGAGCAGTCGGCGAGCTTGCCCGGGAGGCGCAGCTTGCGCACCGCGGTCTTGCGGCTGACATCCTTCTCGGCCCGTCGGCGCAGGCGCTCCTCGGCCCGTTCCACCACCCAGTCGAGCAGGCGGTTCGCCTGGTTCGGATTGCCGGCGAGCCAGTGGTCGAAGGGGTCGCGGATGGCATTTTCGACGATGCGCGAGGCTTCGCCCGTCGCCAGCTTGTCCTTGGTCTGGCCCTGGAACTCGGGCTCGCGGATGAAGACGGAGAGCATGACGCAGCAGCCGACCAGCAGGTCGT
This sequence comes from uncultured Hyphomicrobiales bacterium, assembly GCA_964587395.1. Classification (GTDB taxonomy): domain Bacteria; phylum Pseudomonadota; class Alphaproteobacteria; order Rhizobiales; family Phreatobacteraceae; genus Phreatobacter. Next base: position 6,637 of record CAZPMD010000018.1, on the reverse strand, counting down.
CGGTGGTGACCTGCGCGGCGCGCTTGTTGCCGGTGCGCTCGGCATGGTCCTTCAGGCCGCGCAGCAGGGCGATGCGCAGGCCCTGCTCATGGGTGCCGCCGTCGGGCGTGGGAATCGTGTTGCAGTAGGAGGAGACGAAGCCGTCCTGGTCGCCGACCCAGCCAATGGCCCATTCGACCGAGCCGTGGCCCTGCTTGTCGAGCTTGCCGCCGAAGATGTCGGCATGGACGCGCGTGGCGCCCTCAAGGGTGGCGGCGAGATAGTCCTTCAGGCCGCCAGGGAAGCGCAGTATCGCCTTCTCGGGCGTATCGGTGCCCTTCACCAGTTCCGGATCGCAGGACCAGCGGATCTCGACGCCGCCGAAGAGATAGGCCTTGGAGCGCGCCATCTTGAACAGTCGCGCCGGCTTGAAGGTGTGGGTCTCCTTGAAGATCTCGGGATCGGGGACGAAGCGCACCTTCGTGCCGCGGCGGTTGTTGACGCGGCCGAGCTCCTCGAGCCCCGTCTGCGGGATGCCGCGGGAAAAACGCTGGCGGTAGAGCATCTGGCCGCGGGCCACCTCGACGTCGAGGGTGACGGAGAGGGCATTGACCACCGAGACTCCGACGCCGTGCAGGCCGCCCGAGGTCTCGTAGACCTTGGAGTCGAACTTGCCGCCTGCATGCAGCGTGCACATGATCACTTCGAGCGCCGACTTGCCCGGGAACTTCGGATGCGGGTCGACCGGGATGCCGCGGCCGTTGTCGGTGACCGAGAGCGAGCCGTCGGCGGAGAGTTCGACGTCAATCCAGGTGGCGTGGCCGGCCACAGCCTCGTCCATGGCATTGTCGATCACCTCGGCGAAGAGGTGGTGCAGCGCCTTCTCGTCGGTGCCGCCGATATACATGCCGGGCCGGCGGCGCACCGGCTCCAGGCCCTCGAGAACCTCGATATCGGAGGCGGAATAGCCCTGCTCGCCGGGCGTGCCTGCGGATTTGACGGGCTTCGCCGTCTCGGTCCTGGCCCTGGGAGGCGGGGCGGCCTTCACCACGCTCTCCTTCGGCCCGCCGAAAAGGTCGCTCGAATTGTCCATCGTCCACCACATGCTGATGGCCGCAGGGCGGCCACGAATCAGTCCTCACCATGATGGCACAGCGATCCGCCGGTGCGAACGGAACGGAAACGCCGTCATGGGACGCCGCCGGACGGCGCCGCGTGCGCCCGATGCCTGTCGCGGGCCCGTCGGCCGGAACGGCAATGATCCTGTTGCGTTGCATCATCGTAAGGGCATTGCAGGACACAAGGAAGACGGATGTGGACAAGCGTATGGGTTTCGGGCGTCAGTTTGCGGTGTACGGGGCCTTTGTCCTCGTCTGCCTGGTGGTGGCGGTCACCGGCGGCATCGCCAACTCCTACGGGCTCGGCTCCTGGTACCCGTCCCTGACCAAGCCCTCGTTCAACCCGCCGAACTGGGTCTTCGGGCCCGTCTGGACCCTTCTTTACGTGATGATCGCCGTGGCGGGTGCGCGGCTCGTCCTGTCACCCGCACGGGACAAGGAGCCGCCACTGGCGCTCTACGCAGCCCAGCTGGCGCTCAATGCAGCATGGTCCTGGGTCTTCTTCTACGGGCAGGCGATGGGTTCGGCCGTCGCCGTCATCGTCGCCCTGTGGCTCGCCATCCTCGGCACAATCATCTTCGCCTGGAGCAAGGACCGGTTGGCATCGCTCCTCCTGATCCCCTATCTAGCGTGGGTCAGCTTCGCGGCCGTGCTGAACATCGCCATCTGGCGCCTCAACGGTTGAGAGGAACCCGGTCCATGTCCTTCAACGCCCTCGTTCCGGTTGCGGTCGCCGCCGTCGCCATCGTCCTCGTCATGGGGCTGGTCAACATGATGCGGGGCGGCGACCCGAACACCTCGCAGAAGCTGATGCGCTGGCGCGTCGGTCTGCAGTTCGTCGCCATCGTGATCATCGTCATTGCCATCTACTACAAGGCCAACGGCGGCTGAGGACGGGACGGACGGGTATGGTCAAACTCAACAAGATCTACACGAAGACCGGCGACGACGGCACGACGGGGCTGGCGGCCGGGCCACGGCGGCTGAAGTCGGACCTGCGCGTCGAGGCCTATGGCTGCATCGACGAGGCCAATTCGGCCATCGGCGTGGCGAGGCTGGCGACGGCCGACCATTCTGTCGTCGACGCCATGCTGATGCGGATCCAGAACGATCTTTTCGACCTGGGCGCCGATCTCGCCACCCCCGATCTCGGCGAGGACCTCGGCTACGAGCCGCTGCGCATCGTCGCGGCGCAGGTGAAGCGCATCGAACAGGAGATCGATCAGCTCAACGGCGAACTCGATCCCTTGAAGAGCTTCATCCTGCCGGGGGGAAGCCCGGCCTCGGCCCATCTGCACGTGGCCCGCACCATTGCAAGGCGGGCCGAGCGGATCATGGTCGACCTCGTGCGCCGCCCCGGCGAGGAGGTCTCGGCGCCGGCACTCCAGTATGTGAACCGCCTGTCGGACTTCCTGTTCGTGGCTGCGCGCTACCTCAACGACAAGGGCAAGGCCGACGTGCTCTGGGTGCCGGGGAAGAACCGGTAGACCTGCCTCATGCCGCCGCTGCTGGAATCCGCTCGACTGATCCTGCGTCCGCGGCAACTGGCCGACGTCGAGTCCTATGTCGCGATGGATGGCGACCCCGAGGTTCGCCGCTATCTGCCGCCGGACTTCCGCGACAATTTCGATGCGGAGACCTATCGGCGGATTCTTCCATCGCGGATGGCCGTCGACTTCGGCGATGGCCTCGGCCACTGGAGCCTCTGGCTGAAGCAGGACCCCGCGGTCTTCGCCGGAACGGCGCTCCTCATCCCGGTGGACGGACGCGGGCCGGAGATCGAGATCGGCTGGCGCCTGCCGCGACGTCTCTGGGGAAAGGGCTATGCCGGCGAGGCGGCGGAGACGGTGATGCGTCACGCCCGAGGCGTCATCGGCGAGCGCGATCTGGTGGCTTTGATCCACCCCGACAATGCCGGCTCCATCGGCGTCGCCCGCAAGATCGGCTTCGCCCGGGCAGGGCAGCGGGATGCCTATGGGACCTGCTTCGACCTCTATCGGCCCGGGGAAAATTCTTGACAGGCGCGCCCATCCGCATCAGAAAACGCGCCATGATGACCATCGCGACCAGCACCCGACGCCGCATCCTCATCCAGCGATGAGCGCGCGGCCGTGTGCCCTGATGATCGACCCGATCGCCGCGCTCCCAGCGCGGTTTTTTTGTCCCTGAAATCCTGATCCGACTTCTCGCACCCTGCGGAGACTGCCATGGCGACCAAGGCCAAAATCGCGATCCTCGGCGCTTCCGGTTACACCGGCGCCGACGCCGTCCGTCTTGCCGCCCGCCATCCCGGCATCGAGATCGCCGCGCTGACCGCCAACACCCACGCCGGCAAGGCGATGGCCGATGTCTTCCAGCACTTCTTCATGCTCGACCTGCCGAAGCTGGTTGCCTGGGAGACCGTCGACTGGACCGGCCTCGATGCGGTGTTCTGCGGCCTGCCGCACGGCACCACCCAGGAGATCACGGCGGCGGTTCTCGCCGCCAATCCGAAGATCAAGATCCTCGACATGTCCGCCGATTTCAGGCTGCGCGATGGCGCGACCTATGCCGAGTGGTATGGCCACGAGCATCAGGCGCCGGATCTGCAGAAGGAGGCGGTCTACGGCCTCACGGAGCTCTACCGGAAGGAGATCACGGCGGCGCGCCTCGTCGCCTGCCCCGGCTGCTATCCCACAGCGACGCTGCTGGCGCTGGTGCCGATCGCCAGGGCTGGCCTGATCCACGCCGACGACATCATCGTCGACGCCAAGTCGGGCGTCACCGGCGCCGGACGCGGCCTGAAACAGAACACGCTGTTCTCCGAGGCCGGCGAGGGGCTCTCTCCCTATTCGATCGGCAAGCATCGGCATGCACCGGAGATCGAGCAGGAGATCGGTGCCGCGGTCGGCGGCAAGGTCACGGTGAACTTCACCCCGCATCTCATCCCGATGGCGCGCGGCGAGCTCTGCACCTCCTATGTGCGGCTGAACGGCGCCACCGCTGATGACCTGCGGCACGCGCTGGCGGATGCCTACAGGGACGAGCCCTTCGTGCATGTCGCGCCGAAGGGCGTGGTGCCGCAGACGCAGAACGTGCGCGGCTCCAACTATGTGCAGATCGGCGTCTTCGCCGACCGCATCCCCGGCCGGGCCATCGTCATCTCGACGCTCGACAATCTGGTGAAGGGGTCGGCCGGTCAGGCGATCCAGAACATGAACCTCGTGCTCGGCTATCCCGAGACCACCGGGCTGGAGCAGATCGCGCTGTTTCCGTGAGGTCGCGGAGCGCCGCGCCAGACCGGCGCCGCCGTCACCGCATCATCACCCGCTCGAATTTGGCGCGCTGGACGTCGTTCCAGGGCGTCGAGCGTTTCGTCGCCTTGTCGACCTGCGCCGTCGTGGTCGAGGCGGAGATGTGCCGCACCCCATCGACGAAGACGGCCTGATCGAAGGTCAGCGACGACGACCCGACCCTGCGGATGCCGGAGACGATCTGGACGAAGCCCGGATAGAGGATCTCCTTGTGGAACGCGACCTCCATGTGGACGAGCGAGATCCCGCGACCTTCGGTGGTGAGGCGGATGCCCTCGCGGTCGAAGAACTCGGTGCGGCCGATCTCCAGATAGGTGCCGATGACGGCGTTGTTGACGTGGTTGTTGGGATCGAGATCGCCGTAGCGGACGGGATGCACGGTCAGGAACGGATAGTCTTCGAGCGCCGGGCGCTCGCTCAACGGTTCAGGCACGTTCAGTCCTTCACTTTCACATAGCGCCCGGGGGCGTCCTCGATCGGCGGATAGGCGTTGGAGCCGATGCGGCGCGCCTCGACCTCCTCGCCGTCATGGCTCCTGACCCATTCGCGCCAGTGCGGCCACCAGGAGCCGGGATGTTCGGTGGCCTTGGCGATCCAGTCCTCGAAGGCTCCCTCGGGCCGCCCGCCCGTCCAGTGCTGATACTTCATCTTGGCGGGCGGATTGACCACGCCGGCGATGTGGCCCGATCCCGCCACCACATACTCCACCGGCCCGCCGAAGCAGGCCGATCCGACGAAGACGGAGCGGGCAGGGGCAATGTGGTCCTCGCGCGCGGCGAGATTGTAGACGGGAACCTTGACCTTCTTCAGGTCCAGCGTTTCGCCCGCCACCACCATGCGCCCCTGGCTGAGGTCGTTCTGCATGTAGCAGTGGCGCAGGTAGAAGGAGTGGTTCGCCGCCGGCATGCGCGGTGAATCGCCGTTCCAGTAGAGCAGGTCGAAGGGCATCGGCTGCTTGCCCTTCATGTAGTTGTTGACGAAATAGTTCCAGATCAGGTCGTTCGAGCGCAGCATGTTGAAGGCATTGGCCATCTGCTTGCCCTCCAGATAGCCGGTCTGCGCCATGCGCTTCTCGAGGCTCTGGATCTGCTCCTCGTCGACGAAGACCTTGAGGTCGCCGGCATAGGTGAAGTCCACCTGGGTGGTGAAGAAGGTGGCGCTCTGCACCGAGTCGATGCCCTTCGCGGCCATGTAGGCGAGGGTCACCGCCAGAAGCGTGCCGCCGACGCAATAGCCGATGGCGTGGACCTTCTCCTCGCCGGTGATCTCGCCGGCGACGCGGAAGGCGGAGAGCGGGCCCTCCAGCATGTAGTCGTCGAAGCTCTTGTTGGCGTGGCGCTGGTCGGGATTGACCCATGACACGACGAAGACGGTGAGCCCCTGGTCAACAGCCCACTTGATGAAGCTTTTCTCCTGGGTGAGGTCGAGGATGTAGAACTTGTTGATCCAGGGCGGGACGATGACCAGCGGCACCTTTCCGACGGTCTTCGTCGTCGGTTCGTACTGGATGAGCTGGATGAGGTCGTTCTCATAGACGACCTTGCCCGGCGTCATCGCGAGGTTCCTGCCGAGTGCGAACTGGCTGTCGTCGGACTGGCGGATGCGCAGGTCGCCGCCGCCGCGCTCGACGTCCTCGGCGAACATCGTCATGCCGCGCACCAGGTTCTCGGCATTGGACGAGATGGTCTCGCGCAGCAGTTCCGGGTTGGTGACGACGAAATTGGACGGCGACAGGGCGTTGGCGATCTGCTTGGCGTAGAAGGACGCCTTGTGCTTGAGGTGATCGTCGAGCTCGGCCTCGGTGACGAACTTCTCGGCGAGGCCGGTGGTCACCAGATAGAACTGCTTCAGGAAGTCGAAGAAGGGGTTCTGCTCCCATTGCGGGTCCTTGAAGCGGGCATCGCGCGGATCCGGCTTCACGACCGGTTCCGCGGCTTCTCCCGACATCGCCTTCAGCGACTGCGACCACAGATCCATGTAGCGGCCCGCCACCTCGGACTGGGCGGCGACGGCGCGGGCGGGGTCCTTCAGCCAGAACTCGGCGACATGGCCGAGCGTCTTGGCGACGTCTGCCACCGTATCGGGCGAGTCGGCGGGTCGCGCCCCGGTCTCGCGGGGTTTCAGATAGGCGGCGAGAGCCTTGCCCCCCAGCTCGACCATCCGCGCGATGTTCGACGACAGGCGCTCGACATCCAGCGACTGGAAGCGGAACGGTTGCCATGTTTGGCAATCGCAATCCCGGCGCCG
>CAZPMD010000017.1:34630-50170 GCA_964587395.1 uncultured Hyphomicrobiales bacterium | reverse complement strand
TCGGCTCGTCGGGCGCGATCCTGTCCTACATCATGTGCAAGGCGATGAACCGCTCCTTCATTTCCGTGATCCTCGGCGGTTTCGGCGGCGAGGATGCGGCGGCCGGCGGTTCGGCGGAGGCGCGGCCCTACAAGGCCGGCTCGGCGGAGGACGCCGCCTACATCATGAAGAACGCCCAGAAGGTCATCATCGTGCCGGGCTACGGCATGGCGGTGGCGCAGGCCCAGCACGCGCTGCGCGAGATGGCCGACCTCCTGAAGAAGGAGGGCGTCGAGGTGAAGTACGCCATCCACCCGGTGGCGGGACGTATGCCCGGCCACATGAACGTGCTGCTGGCGGAAGCCAACGTGCCCTATGACGAGGTCTTCGAGCTCGAGGACATCAACTCCGAGTTCGCGCAGGCCGACGTCGCCTTCGTTATCGGCGCCAACGACGTGACCAATCCCGCGGCCAAGACCGACAAGACCTCGCCAATCTACGGCATGCCGGTGCTGGACGTGGAGAAGGCGGGCAACATCCTGTTCGTCAAGCGCGGCATGGGCGGCGTCGGCTATGCCGGCATCGACAACGACGTGTTCTATCGCGACAACACGATGATGCTGCTCGCCGACGCCAAGAAGATGGTTGAGAACATCGTCAAGGCGCTGGGGCATTGACCGGCAGCCCTCGGTTGAGGGGCAGGCGCATCGTGATCTAGGATCGGAGCGGGGCTGTCAGGCCCCGCTTCTGTTTTGGAGGCACCATGCTCTTCATGGTCATCGAGCGCTTCGCCGGCTGCGACCCGGTTCCGGTCTATCGGCGCCTGCGCGACTCGGGGCGCTCGCTGCCCGAGGGGCTGACCTATGTCGGCAGCTGGATCGAGCCCAATTTCGACCGCTGCTTCCAGCTGATGCAATGCGACGACCTCCGCCTTCTGCAGGAATGGGTGCTGTCCTGGCGCGGCTCGGGCGTCACCTTCGAGATCGTCCCCGTCGTGCCGAGCGACCAGACACGCGCCGTCGTCGCCCCTCATCTCGACGGCGCGGCGCCATGAGCGCGACCATCCGCCCCTACGCGCCCGGCGACCGCGCCGCCGTCGTCGGCCTCGTCCACCAGCTGAATCTCTACGAAGACGCCATTTCCGCCGATCGTGCCCGCGACGTGAAGGCGGCGGAGGCCTGTCTTGATTCCGACCTGTCGCGCATTGCCCGAGACGGCGGCGCCATCATGGTGGCGGTCGACGGGCGCGATGTGGTCGGCATGATGTGCTTCGTGCTGGAACAGCCTCAGCCCTATCTCAGGGCCGAGATCGCGCAGGTCGGCTGGGTGTCGGAACTGGTCATCGACGAGCGATACCGGGGGCAGGGGATCGGCACGGCCCTGCTGGAGGAGGCGGAGCGGCTGGCGCGCGGGCACGACGTGAAGCGCCTGATGATCGGCGCCATCGTCGGCAACCACATCGCCCGCAAGGCCTATGAACGCTTCGGCTTCCGTCCGGCGGTGATGGAACTGTCGAAGGACCTGGAGTGACCGGCGTCAGTTGAAGAGGCGGTAGGTCTGGCCGGCGCGGCCGCCGAGGCGTGCAAAGCCCTCGCGGGCACCGGGGTGGTTCTCCTCGACGCTGATCGCCTTGGTGTAGGACCCAAGCGCGCGCTCGTTGTCGCCGGTCCGCTCCAGCGCCTGGGCGCGCGCCACCCAGAGATCAGGATTGCGCTGGTCGAACTGCACGGCCTCGTTGAAGTCGTCGAGGGCGAGCTTGTTCTCGCCGATGGCGAGATAGCTGAGGCCACGGCCGTAATAGGGCTCGGAATTGTTGGGGGCGAGGCCAAGAGCCGTGGTGAAGTCCTCGACCGCCTGCCGGTGATTGCCCTGGGCGGCCCAGACGAGGGCGCGGTTGTGGTAGGCCTGCGCGTTGGACCCGTTGATCTGGATGGCGCGGTTGTAGTCGGTGAGTGCTTCGGCGAGCCGGTTCTGGATCCGGTGGACGTTGCCGCGACCGATATAGGCGGCGGCATAGTTCGGGTCCGCGGCAATCGCCCGGTTGTAGTCGGCCAGCGCCAGATCGGACCGGCCACTCTGGCGGTGAACGAGGGCGCGGTTCGACAGCGCCTGGACATAGTTCGGATCGATCTGGATGGCGCGGGAGAAGTCTGCCAGCGCCTCTGCCCGCCGGCCCGTGCGGGCGAGCACCGTCCCGCGCATGTTGAAGGCCTGCGGATCGTTGGGGTTGCGCTGAACGACCTCGGTGAGGGAGGCGAGGTTGGCTGTCGAGCCGATATAGCTCGACTCCACGTCGTCACCGCCGGTGGCCGAACCGACAGAGGTCACGCCGCCCGTCGAACTGCAGGCGGCAAGCGCAAGCGCTGTGGCGAGAAGCGCCAGCCGCGGAGCCTGACGAAGCGTCGCGTGGGCCGAACGTGTCATGTCCCATCGTCCTGTCATCGGCCTGAAGCGCCATTGCGACCCGGTCGGGGCCATCCTGAAACGACTCGACCCGCGAAGATGGTTCGTCGCGGGCCTGTCAAAAATACGGCAGAAGCCAGGAAGTGTCGGTCAGCGCGCAGCGGCCGTGCGCACCTTCACCGGCTTGACAGGGATCAGGCCCTCGCGCTGGGCCTTCTTGCGGGCGAGCTTGCGGGCGCGGCGCACAGCCTCTGCCTTCTCGCGCGCCTTCTTCTCCGAGGGCTTCTCGAAGTGGCCCCGAAGCTTCATCTCGCGGAAGATGCCCTCACGCTGCATCTTCTTCTTGAGAGCCTTCAGAGCCTGGTCAACGTTGTTGTCGCGAACGAGAACCTGCACGCGGATGATCCTTCAAGCCATCTGGATTCGAGGTCGAGCAAGAAGCCCACGGCAATTCCGAGCCGGGAGGCCACGCCCAAAGAAGTGAGGCGCTTAGCAGAGGCGGTCGATTTTGTCCATGGCCTTGTTGCCGTTCGGACGAATTTTGAAGTCCTCGTTTGCGTCACGACGCCGTCGCGGTTATATCGAAGGCGATTTCCCGATCCATTGATCGATACGAGGCGGTGGCCTCGGCCCGGACCTGCAAGGTCTGGGAACGGGAGCCCTCACGCTTCCGTCCGGGTCTCCACCGCATCGATCTCCGCGCAAGAGGCACGTCATGACCCAGCTTCTGATGCCCAAGGCGACCGCCGTCTGGCTCGTCGACAACACCGCCCTGTCCTTCGAGCAGATCGCCGCCTTCTGCACCCTGCATCCCCTCGAGGTGAAGGCGATCGCCGACGGCGAGGCGGCGCAGGGAATCAAGGGCGCCGATCCGATCATCACCGGTCAGCTGACGCGCGAGGAGATCGCCAAGGCCGAGAAGGATCCCGGCTACCGGCTGAAGCTCGCCCCGCCGAAGGTGAAACTGCCGGAGGTGAAGTCGAAGAAGGGCCCCCGCTACACGCCCGTGTCGCGCCGCCAGGACCGTCCGAACGCCATCCTGTGGCTGGTCCGCAACCACCCGGAAGTGAAGGACGCGGCCATCATGCGCCTCGTCGGCACCACCAAGCCGACCATTGCCGCGATTCGTGACCGCACCCACTGGAACTCTCAGACCCTCACGCCCATGGATCCGGTGACGCTCGGCTTGTGCTCGCAGATCGATCTGGACCTCGAGGTGAATCGCGCCGCCAAGGAGCGCGGACCGGTCGACACGACGCCCGAGCAGACGCTGCTTCCTGCCGACCAGACCACGTCGGCTCCCGCCAAGTTCGATCCCTTCGAGCGTCCCGACGCGCCGCGGCGCGAGGAGCGCTACGATGCGGAGAAGGTCTTCGCCAATCTGAAGTCGATCCGCGGCGACGACGAGTAGACAGCACGGCTGTCCGGAGCCGGCATCCCTTTTCCCGGCGTCGCTGACGTTGTAACCGGGTGCGCCCGTCCTTCGACAGGCGCACCCGATTCGTTTTCCGGAGACCGATCATGGCCGATGCAGCCCGCAGCCCGATCTCGCTCGAAGGGCTCGATCTGGCCGCGCTCGTGGCGAGCCGCGTCTGCCACGACGTGATCTCGCCGGTCGGAGCCATCGTCAACGGCCTCGAGTTGATGGAGGACGGTGCCGACGCCGCCACGACGGAGCTTGCCCTCGACCTCATCCGCAAGAGCGCGAAGACGGCTTCCGCCCGTCTGCAGTTCTGCCGCATCGCCTTCGGCGCCGCGGGCTCGGCGGGTTCGGCGATCGATACCCGTGACGCCCAGCAGGTGGCGACGAACTTCCTGAACGACGATCGCACGACGGTCGACTGGCACATTCCGCCCGCCTTCCTGCCCAAGAACCGGGTCAAGCTGCTGCTCAACCTGCTGCTGCTGGCAGCCGGCGCCATTCCCCGCGGTGGAACGATCAAGGTGGAGATGACCGGGGAGGGCGATACGGCAGGCTTCGCCATCGACGTGTCCGGTCTCAACGCGCGGGTCCCGCCGCATGCCGTTGAGCTTCTGGCGGGTATTCCGTCGAACGAGCAGGGGACCATCGATGCCCATGCGATCCAGCCCTACTACGCCGGTCTTCTGGCGCGTGCCGCCGGTATGTCGGTGCGTATCGAGAAGATCGACGACAGGGTCGAGATCGCCGCCTCCTGACGTTACGTAAAATTTTGGACCACCGGATTAATCCCTTCCAGGACAAACATTTATCCAGGCTGCCCGAGGCGTCCGGCGGCCGTTTCGCTTCAGCAAGATTTAACCCTTTTCCCGGACACTCCGGAAACATGAGGTAGGCCGAGATGTGGCCTGCCGTGTTCCTACAGGCCGGGCTGGGCGACGATGGATGACTTGCTGCGCGAATTCCTGACCGAGACCAACGAGAGCCTCGACGTCGTCGACGTGGAGCTCGTCAGGTTCGAACAGGACCCCAACAACGCTGCCATCCTCGGCAACATCTTCCGCCTCGTCCACACCATCAAGGGAACCTGCGGGTTCCTGGGCCTTCCCCGTCTTGAAGCGCTGGCCCACGCCGCCGAGACGCTGATGGGCAAGTATCGTGACGGCGCGCCCGTCACCGGCGAGGGCGTGACCCTCATCCTGTTCACCATCGACCGCCTGAAGGAAATCCTCGCCGACCTCGAAAGCGCTGGAGCCGAGCCGGAGGGCGATGACGGCGATCTCATCTCCCAGCTCGAGGCCATGTCGAGCGCTGCCGACAAGGCGCCTGCAGCCGCCGCTGCGCCTGCAGCCGCCAAGGCGCCGGAAGCGGCCGCCGCCACCGGGACAGCTGTCGAGCAGAGCCTCGACCGCCCGCTGCGTCCGGGCGAGGTGTCGCTCGACGAACTCGAGCGCGCCTTCCGCGAGACGGAGGCCGAAGTCGCCGTCGCGCCGCTGCCCGAGGTCGCTGCTCCGCCGGTCGCACCGGCCGAGACGGTCCCGGCCAAGGCCGAGGCCAAGAAACCCGCCCAGCGTGCCGCCAAGGCGGCTGCCATGACCGGTGAGGATGACAGCGAGGGTGGCGTGAAGGGCCAGCAAACCCTGCGCGTCAACGTCGACACTCTCGAACAGCTGATGACCATGGTCTCGGAACTGGTGCTCACCCGCAACCAGCTCCTCGAGATCGTCCGCCGGCACGAGGACTCCGAGTTCAAGGTGCCGCTGCAGCGCCTCTCCAACGTCACCGCCGAGTTGCAGGACGGCGTCATGAAGACCCGCATGCAGCCCATCGGCAATGCCTGGCAGAAGCTGCCGCGCATCGTCCGTGATCTCGCCAACGAACTCGGCAAGCAGATCGAACTGGAGATGCACGGTGCCGAGACCGAACTCGACCGCCAGGTTCTCGACCTGATCAAGGATCCGCTGACCCATATGGTGCGCAACTCGGCCGACCATGGCCTGGAGTCGCCCGAGCAGCGCCGCCTCTCCGGCAAGCCCGAGAAGGGCACGGTCCGCCTGTCCGCCTATCACGAAGGGGGTCACATTGTCATCGCGATCTCCGATGACGGTCGCGGGCTCAACACCGACCGCATCCGCAAGAAGATCGTCGAGCAGGGCCTGGCCAGCGAGGCCGAGCTCGAGAAGATGACGGAAACGCAGATCCACAAGCACATCTTCGCCCCCGGATTCTCGACCGCCGCACAGGTGACGTCCGTGTCCGGCCGCGGCGTCGGCATGGACGTGGTGCGTACGAACATCGACCAGATCGGCGGGACCATCGACCTCAAGTCCGTCCAGGGCGAGGGGACGACCGTCACCATCAAGATCCCGCTGACGCTCGCCATCGTCTCGGCCCTCATCGTCGAGAGCGCAAGCGATCGCTTCGCCATCCCGCAGCTCTCGGTCATCGAGTTGGTGCGGGCGCAGCAGAACTCCGAGCATCGGATCGAGCGCATCAAGGACACTCCTGTCCTGCGCCTGCGCAACAAGCTGCTTCCGCTGGTGCACCTGCGCCAGCTCCTCGGCATCGCCGATGGCGAGCCGCTGGACGAGACCAACGGCTTCATCGTGGTCACACAGGTCGGCAGCCAGACCTTCGGCATCGTCGTGGATCAGGTCTTCCATACCGAAGAAATCGTCGTGAAGCCGATGTCCTCGAAGCTGCGCCACATCACCATGTTCTCGGGCACCACCATCCTCGGTGACGGCTCGGTGATCATGATCATCGACCCGAACGGCATCGCCTCGGCAATCGGCACCGACGTTTCGGTCGAAGCGAGCGAGAAGGAGTCCGACGCCCGTCGCGGCCACGAGCGCCAGCTCACCTCGATGCTCGTCTTCCGCGCCGGCTCGCGCGAGCAGAAGGCGGTTCCGCTCTCGCTCGTTACACGTCTCGAAGAGGTGGCCGTCGACAAGATCGAGCAGGCCCATGGCCGCCATCTCGTCCAGTACCGTGGCGCCCTCATGCCGCTCGTTCCGGTCTCGGGCGTGATGCAGCTCCGCTCGGAAGGCAGCCAGCCGCTGCTCGTCTTCTCCGACTCCGGCCGCTCCATGGGCCTCGTCGTCGACGAGATCGTCGACATCGTCGAGGATGCGCTGAACATCGAGGTCGCCGCAGACGTGCCCGGCCTTCTCGGCTCGGCAGTCATCAAGGGCCAGGCGACCGAAATCCTCGACATCGGTCACTACCTGCCGCTGGCCTTCGACGACTGGTTCAAGCGCAAGGAGATGCGCGTCGAGGCGCTGACCCGCAAGCTGCTCTTCGTCGACGACTCGCCGTTCTTCCGCAACATGCTGACGCCGGTCCTCAAGGCCGCCGGCTATGACGTGGTGACGGCGGCCGCCGGTTCCGAGGCCCTCGATATCCTGAAGGCGGGCGACCGGTTCGATGTCGTCGTCTCCGACATCGAGATGCCGGAGATGAACGGTTTCGAGTTCGCCGAGGCCATGCGCGCCGACAAGCGCTTTGCCTCCACCCCGGTCATCGCCCTGTCGTCGCTCACCAACCCGGCGGCCATTGAGCGCGCCCGGGTGGCAGGCTTCCACGACTACGTGGCCAAATTCGACCGTCAGGGCCTGATCGCGGCCCTGAAGGAAACCTCCAACGAATTCGCCCAGGCGGCGTAAGTCCCTTGCGTGAGGATCAGTCCATGCAGCAGACCACCAGCGACGACGTCACGGAGTACGTGACCGTCCTGATCGGCGGCCAACTGTTCGGCCTGCCTATTTCCCGCGTCCAGGACGTGTTCATGCCCGACAGGCTGACGCGCGTGCCGCTGGCGCATCCGGACATTGCCGGCGTGCTCAACCTGCGCGGCCGGATCGTCACCGCGATCGACATGCGCATCCGTCTCGGCATCGCCCGGGAAAAGGACGCCAAGCCCGCCATGGCGGTCGGAATCGAGTCGCGCGGCGAAAGCTACGGCCTGCTGATCGACTCGGTGGGCGAGGTGCTGAAGCTCTCGCCGGACAGCCGCGAGCAGAACCCGATCAACCTGGACTCGCGCTGGGCGCGCGTGTCCGCCGGCGTCCATCGCCTGGACGGCCAGCTGATGGTCATCCTCGATGTCGATTCCGTGCTCGCCATGGGTGGCGAGCAGATGGCCGCCTGATTCCGTACACAGCGTGGGACCGAAGCCGATGAAAACCTGCCTCGTGGTCGACGACAGCTCGGTGATCCGAAAGGTGGCCCGACGCATCCTGGAAGGGCTCGGCTTCAACATCGAAGAGGCCGAGGACGGGCAGAAGGCGCTCGAATTCTGCTACGGCACCATGCCCGAGGCCATCCTGCTCGACTGGAACATGCCGGTGATGGACGGCTACGAGTTCCTGCGCGAGTTGCGCAAGCTTCCCGGCGGACAGGCCCCCAAGGTTGTTTTCTGCACGACGGAGAACGACGTCGCCCATATCGCCAGGGCCATGCACGCCGGGGCGAACGAGTACATCATGAAGCCCTTCGACAAGGACATCGTCGAGGCCAAGTTCCTCGAAGTCGGCCTCATCTGATTCCGTCACGGCGCGAGCCGTCACCTGTTTTGTACCAGTGTCGAGTAGCGGCGTATGAGTATCGCGTCATTCAAAACGGCCCCCACGGGTGCCGCCCCTTCGGCGAGCGACCCCATCAAGGTCATGGTGGTCGATGACGCGGTCGTCGTGCGCGGTCTGGTTGGCCGCTGGATCGCCGAAGAAGCCGACATGACGCTGGTGGCGTCACACCGCTCCGGCCGTGATGCCGTGGCCGACATCGCCAAGAAGATGCCCGATGTCGTCATCCTCGACATCGAGATGCCGGACATGGACGGGCTGACGGCCCTGCCCCTCATCGTCGCGGCGAAGCGCGACGTCATGGTGCTGATGGCCTCGACGCTGACGCGCCGCAACGCCGAGATCTCGCTCAAGTGCCTGTCGCTCGGCGCAGCCGACTATGTGCCGAAGCCGGAGACCAATGCGGGCGTCACCACATCGCCCGCCTTCAAGCGCGAGATTCTCGACAAGGTGCGGGCCCTCGGGCGTCGCCGGAAGATCGCAGGCAAGGCATTCCGTGCCGCCGCGCCTGCGGTTGCCGCCTCTGCGTCGCGCGTGTCGGCCCCGTCCCTGGCGCCGCAGTCGATCGGTTTCAACGATGCCGGGTTCAAGCTGCGCCCCTTCGGCGCGACCGTCCCGAAGGTGCTGCTGCTGGGATCATCGACCGGCGGCCCTCAGGCGCTGACGACCGTCCTGAAGTCGCTCGGAAGCCTGATCGACCGCGTGCCGGTGCTGATCACCCAGCACATGCCGCCGACTTTCACGACGATCCTGGCCGAACATGCGGCCAAGGCCGCCGGACGCCCGGCGGCCGAGGGCAAGGACGGTGAGCCGATCATGCCCGGCCGCATCTACGTCGCTCCCGGTGCCAGGCACATGGTGGTGAAGAAGACCGGCGGCACGACCGTCATCCACCTCGAGGATGGCCCGCCGATCAACTTCTGCAAGCCGGCCGTCGATCCGCTCTTTACCTCCGCGGCCCAGGCCTGGGGCGCCCAGACCTTCGCCTGCGTGCTGACGGGCATGGGGCATGACGGGGCCCACGGCGCCGGCGACATCGTCGCGGCCGGCGGCAGCGTCATCGCCCAGGACGAGGCCACCAGCGTGGTGTGGGGCATGCCCGGCGCCGTCGCGCAGGCAGGCCACGCCTCGGCGGTGCTGCCGATCGACCAGATTGCCCCGAAGATCGTGCGCATTTTCGCGGGAGACCGGTCGTGACCCCACTCGACTACGATTTCCTGCGCGGCTTCCTGAAACAGCGGTCAGGCCTGGTGCTGTCTAACGACAAGCAGTACCTCATCGAAAGCCGCCTGATGCCGATCGTCCGCAAGCAGGGCCTCAACGGTCTCAGCGAGCTGGTCCTGAAGCTCAAGGCCCCGGGGTCCGAGGCGCTCGCCGCCAAGGTCACCGAGGCGATGACGACGAACGAGAGTTTCTTCTTTCGTGACAAGACGCCCTTCGACCACTTCAAGGAGGTCATGCTGCCGGCGCTTCTGAAAGCGCGGGCGACCAAGCGCCATGTCCGCATCTGGTGCGCCGCGGCCTCCACCGGGCAGGAACCCTACTCGCTGGCCATGATCCTGAAGGAGATGGGTCCGCAGGTCGCCGGCTGGCGGTTCGAGATCATCGGCACAGATCTGTCGGGCGAGGTGCTGGAGCGCGCCAGGGCCGGCGTCTACACCCAGTTCGAGGTGCAGCGCGGCCTGCCGATCCAGATGCTTCTGAAGTATTTCACGCAGAACGGTGACCAGTGGACGATCTCCCCGGAGATCCGCTCCATGGTCCATTACCGGACGCTCAACCTGCTGAACGACTTCTCGGCGCTCGGCCAGTTCGACATCGTCTATTGCCGGAACGTGCTGATCTATTTCGACCAGCCGACCAAGATCGACGTGCTCAACCGTACCGCGAAGCTGACCGCGCCGGATGGCTACCTGCTTCTTGGTGCTGCCGAGACGGTGGTGGGACTGACCGACAGCTTCAAGCCGATCGCCGAGCGTCGTGGCCTCTATGTGCCCGCCGTGAAGACCCCGGCCGCAGCGCCCGCAGCCATGCCGAAGCTGATGGCCATGGCCGGTGGGCGGCCTACCTGATCGAACCTGACCGGAACGACATGCCAGGGCGCCCTTCGGGCGCCCTTCTTGTTGGCGCGTGCCGGTGATAGGGACGGCGGCCCCGCTTCGAGCCGACGGCGCAGAGTTCCAGCCCGCGATGATCACCGATCCCTTCTTCTATGTCGTCGCTGTTCCGGCCGTCATTCTCTACGGCCTGTCGAAAGGCGGTTTCGCAGGCATCGCCATCCTGTCGATGCCGCTGCTGTCGCTGGCGATCTCGCCCGTCCAGGCCGCGGCGATCATGCTGCCCGTGCTGATGGTGCAGGATGTCGTGACCGTCTGGAGCTACCGGCGGACCTGGGACGCCGCGACGCTGCTGCATCTCGCGCCAGGCGCGCTCGCCGGCATCGTCGCCGGCTATGTCTTCGCCTCGCACGTCTCGGAACCGGCCGTGCGCCTGATCGTCGGGATCATCGCGGTCGCCTTCTGCCTCGATCGCTGGCTTCGGACGCCCCCGGCGAATGGCGAAGCGCGCCCGCAGAACTGGCTGTCGGGAACCCTGCTCGGCTGGCTGTCGGGCTATACGAGCTTCGTGATCCATGTCGGCGGACCGCCCTTCAACATGTATGCCCTGCCGCGGGGGCTGTCGCGCGACGTCTTCGTCGGCTCGGCGGGCATCTTCTTCGCGGTCGTCAACCTCGTGAAGGTCGCGCCATTCATCGCTCTCGGCCAACTGACCCTTGCCAACCTCGCGACGGCTACCATGCTGTTCCCGCTGGCGATCGCTGCCAATATGGCGGGCATCTGGCTCGTCCGGCGCGTGCCGACCGTGCTCTTCTACCGCATCATCTATGTGCTGACCTTCGTCGTCGGCTGCGTCCTGCTCGCCGGGGCCATCCCGGCCATGTTCTAGGGCCAAAAAGCAAACGGGCCGCCCGAAGGCGACCCGTTCCAGACGATCCCAGGGGATCGACGTCGATCAGTAGCGGGCGACGACAGCCGAAGGGCCGGTCGAGAAGAGGTAGTTGATACCCAGCTTGACCGTGTGGATGTCGGTGCGCAGGCGGTCGCCGGCGACGAGCTGGTTCCGGCGGTCGCCGAAGCCGTAGTACATATACTCGGCCTTGGCGGTCCAGTTCGGCGCGAAGGCGTATTCGATGCCGCCGCCCAGTGCGTAGCCAGCGCGGGTCGACGAAGCGGTGGTGACCACGCCGCCGATGTTCCAGCGATCCTGCAGGGTGGCAACGCCGAGACCGCCGGTCACATAGAACAGGGCGCGGTCGACGGCGAAGCCGGCGCGCGCACGGACCGTCGACAGGAACGGCACCGACGCGCGGTAGGTGTCGCCAACGGCGAACGGGGCGGCGAGAGCGAAGTTGCGACGGATTCCGCTGGCGGCGACGTCAGCCTCGAGGCCGAACACGAACTGGTTCATCTGCCAATTGTAGCCGCCCTGGATGCCACCGAAAAAGCCGTTGGCGTTGATGCTGTAGTTGTTGGCGGGCGCAGCCGGATCCGTGTAGCGGGCCTGGGCCCAGCCGTAGCCGGCATGGGCACCGAGGTAGAATCCAGTCCAGGAGAAGGCCGGAGCCATGACGGCGGCGGCGATCGGGGCGCGCGGGGCGCCGAGGTCGGCGGCCTGGGCACCGGTGGCGAGGGCGGCAACCGCGGCGCTCGCAAGGAGGAATTTCTTCATGGGGTAGTCCTTGTTGTATGCGGCCGTGGCCAAGCCACCGCCGTGCCTCTCGATGTCCGTTCCTGACGATGCCAGGAGACCCCCTCCTTCACCCTGGCAGCGCTGAAACGAGAGCCGGGGATACAGGCCGAGGGTTGCAAATCAACTCTCAAAGGCGTGAGGAGTGCCGCATTGCCGTGCCGCGTCATCACGTGGCCGGAGGGCTGTGTCCAACAGGTCACAAGTGCCGCTGCGGAAGACGGTATCATGATGCAAGTGATTGAAAATGTGACGAAAATGCGGCGATTCGGGTCGGACGGTATCGCGTTGCCCGAACGTCGGCGTTGAACGCTGCGCGGCGCCCGCCTACCGTCACCCACGGAAACGCAGCCACGGAGCAGAGACGCCATCATGAGCGCCTATGACGCCGACCTCGACAAGAACGCGGCCAACTACCAGCCGCTGAGCCCGGTCACCTTCCTGGAGCGGTCCGCACGGGTCTTCCCGGATCATCCCGCGATCATCCATGGCCGGATCCGCCGGAGCTATCGCGACTTCTACGCGCGCTCGCGCAAACTCGCCTCGGCGCTGGCGAGGGCGGGTGTCGGCAAGGACGACACGGTCGCCATCATCTGCGCCAACACCCCGGCCATGCTGGAGGCGCACTACGGCGTGCCGATGTGCGGCGGCGTGCTCAATACGCTGAACACGCGCCTCGATGCGCCGATCATCGCCTTCTCGCTCGACCACGGCGAGGCCAAGGTCTTCATCGTCGACCGGGAGTTCTCGAAACTCGCCAGGGAAGCGCTGGCGCTGGCCAGGGTGAAGCCGCTGGTCATCGACTACGACGACCCGGAATATGACGGTCCCGGAGAGCGCGTCGGCACGGTGGAGTACGAGGACTTCATCGCCGGGGGCGATCCGGACTATGCCTGGGCGCGGCCCGCTGACGAGTGGGATGCCATTGCCCTCAACTACACCTCCGGGACCACGGGCAACCCCAAGGGCGTCGTCTATCACCACCGCGGCGCCTATCTGCTGGCCCTCGGCAATGTCGTCACCTGCGGCATGACCAAGCACCCGGTCTATCTGTGGACGCTGCCGATGTTCCACTGCAATGGCTGGTGCTTCCCCTGGTCGATCTCGGCGGTTGCCGGCACCCATGTCTGCCTGAGGTGGGTGCGCGCCAAGGCCATGTACGACGCCATCGCCGACCATGGCGTCACCCATCTGTGCGGCGCGCCCATCGTCATGAGCCTGCTCCTCAACGCGCCGGCCGCGGAGAAGCGCGAGATCGGCCGTACGATCTCCTTCTTCACCGCCGCCGCACCGCCGCCCGAGGCGGTGCTGGCCGCGATGAAGGCCGCGGGCTTCGACGTGACGCATCTCTACGGTCTCACCGAGACCTACGGCCCCTCCGTCATCAACGACTGGAACCGCGACTGGGACAGCCTGTCGAGCGCCGACTACGCGGCGAGGAAGGCGCGGCAGGGCGTGCCCTATGTGGTGCTGGAGGACATGACCGTCATGGACCCCGAGTCCATGCAGCAGGTGCCAGCCGACGGCGTCACCCTCGGCGAGGTGATGATGCGCGGCAATGTGGTGATGAAGGGCTATCTGAAGAACCGCAAGGCCTCGGACGAGGCCTTTGCCGGTGGATGGTTCCACTCAGGCGATCTCGGGGTGCTCTATCCCGACGGCTACATTCAGCTGAAGGACCGTTCCAAGGACATCATCATCTCCGGCGGCGAGAACATCTCCTCCATCGAGGTGGAGGACGTGCTCTTCAAGCATCCGGCGGTGCAGGCCGCCGCCGTGGTGGCCAAGCCCGACGACAGGTGGGGAGAGACGCCCTGTGCCTTCATCGAGCTGAAGCCGGGCACCAGCGCGACGGCCGAGGAGATCATGGCCTGGTGCCGACAGAACCTCGCCGCCTTCAAGTGCCCGCGCACGGTGGTGTTCACCGAGCTGCCGAAGACGAGCACGGGCAAGATCCAGAAGTTCGTGCTGCGGGAGATGGCGAAGAAGGTGTGACGTAGCGGACCCACTTGCCTCGCAAGGTCCGCGGACGCAGGCTCCCGTGCACCTGATCTGACCAAGCGCGGCATCAAGACCGCATCCGGGGGGAAATCGCATGGACGCCGACGTCATTGTTGTCGGAGCGGGGCTGGCGGGCCTCGTCGCCACCGCCGAGCTGGCCGAGGCCGGCCGGCGGGTGATCCTCCTCGACCAGGAGGGGGAGCAGAACATCGGCGGCCAGGCCTTCTGGTCCTTCGGCGGGCTGTTCTTCGTCGACAGTCCCGAACAGCGGCGCATGGGCATCCGCGACTCCTTCGACCTGGCCTGGCAGGACTGGCAGGGCACTGCCGGCTTCGACCGGTCCGAGGATGACTGGGCACGGCGCTGGGCCGAGGCCTATGTGCACTTCGCCCATGGCGAGAAGCGCGCCTGGCTGCACGGGCGCGGTGTGCGCTGGTTTCCCCTCGTCGGCTGGGCGGAGAGGGGCGGGGGGCTCGCCACCGGCCACGGCAATTCGGTGCCGCGTTTTCACGTCACCTGGGGGACCGGACCCGGCCTTGTCGCGCCCTTCGTGGACAGGGTGCGGGCGGCTGCCGAGCGTGGTCTCGTCTCCTTGCGTTTCCGCCACCGGGTGAACGGCCTGACGACCAGCGGCGGCGTCATCGACGGGGTGGAGGGCGACATCCTCGAGCCGACATCGGTCCCTCGTGGCGCCGCCAGTTCGCGCGTCGCGACCGGCTCCTTCGCGCTGAAGGCGCAGGCAGTGCTGGTGACCTCGGGCGGCATCGGCGGCAATTTCGATCTGGTCCGGAAGAACTGGCCGGAGCGCCTGGGCAAGCTGCCGGATTTCCTCGTCTCCGGCGTGCCCGCCCATGTCGACGGGCGCATGCAGCTCATCACCGAGGAGGCCGGCGGGCGCCTCGTCAACCGCGACCGCATGTGGCACTATGTTGAGGGCATCCGGAACCACGATCCGATCTGGCCGCACCACGGCATCCGCATCCTGCCGGGGCCGTCGTCCATCTGGCTCGACGCGACGGGCAAGCGGCTGCCGGCGCCGAATTTCCCCGGCTTCGACACGCTCTCCAGCCTCGAACACATCGTGAAGTCCGGCCATGGCTATTCGTGGTTCGTGCTGTCACGGGCGATCATCAAGAAGGAGTTCGCGCTCTCCGGCTCGGAGCAGAACCCCGACCTCACCAACAAGTCGATCACCGGAGTCCTGTCGCGCCTCGGCAAGGGCCTGCCGCCGCCCGTGCAGGCCTTCCTCGACAAGGGGGCCGACTTCATCGTCGACGCCGACATCCGCTCGCTCGGCCGGCGCATGAACGAACTGGTCGGCACCAGCCTCATCGACCCGGAGGCTCTGGAGCAGGAGGTTCAGGCGCGCGACCGGCAGATCGACAATCCCTTCTGCAAGGACATGCA
>CAZPMD010000017.1:0-34620 GCA_964587395.1 uncultured Hyphomicrobiales bacterium | reverse complement strand
GCGCCATGCGCAACTACCGCGGCGACAAGCTGATGCGCACGGCGCCTCCGCACCGCATCCTCGACCCGAAGAACGGGCCGCTGATCGCGGTGAAGCTGAACATCCTGACCCGCAAGACGCTCGGTGGCCTGCAAACGGATCTCGACGGCCGCGTTCTGAAGGACGACGGATCGCCGCTCGCCAATGTCTACGCTGCCGGGGAGGTCGCCGGCTTCGGCGGCGGTGGCCTGCACGGCTATCGCGCGCTCGAGGGAACCTTCCTCGGTGGCTGCATCTTCTCCGGCCGTGCGGCGGGGCGCGCTGTGGCGAAGGCCGTGGGATAAGGAACAGCTACCCAGCCGATTCCTCATCCGGACCCCGTCATGCTCGGCATCCACGACTTCTGGCTCTTCGTCCTCGCCGGTTTCCTCCTCAACGTGACGCCGGGGCCGGACATGGCGCTGGTCATGGGCCGCGCGATGCGCGACGGCACGCGGGCGGGAGCTGTGGCGGCGCTGGGGATCGGGGCCGGGGCCTTCGTCCACATCGCTGCCGCGGCAGTCGGCCTGTCCGTGCTGATCGCGAGCTCTGCGCTTGCCTTCACCGTCATCAAGTGGGTGGGGGCGGCATATCTGATCGTCGTCGGCCTGCGACTGCTGCTGTCGCCTTCGCGAGGCGGCGCCAGCGATGGTGCGCCCCTGGAACCGGCTTCGCTCAGCTCCGTCTTTGCACAGGGTTTCCTGACCAACGTCCTCAATCCGAAGGTCGCCCTGTTCTTCCTCGCCTTCCTGCCGCAGTTCATCGATCCGGCGGCCGCGTCCAAGGCGGTGGCCTTTGTCGTCCTCGGCCTCGTGTTCAACGTCACGGGAACGGCGTGGAACCTGATGGTCGCCTGGGGTGCCGCCCGGATGGCCCAGCTTTCGGCCTTCGCCGCGGTCCGTCGCTGGCTCGACCGCGTTCTCGGAGCCCTGTTTCTCGGCCTCGGGATCCGTCTCGCCCTCACCGACCGCTGAATGACAAGAGGCCCTCCCGCCGGGGGAGGGCCTTCGTCGGCATCTTGAGTCCGATCGCAGGTCTGATCAGGCGGCCCGGATCGTCGCCAGGAACTTGTTCAGTTCGGCGTTGAGCGAGCCGGCCTGTGCGGACAGCGTTTCGGCGGAGGCCAGAACCTGCGTCGCCGCGGCGCCGGTTTCGGAGACGGCATGCGACACGCCGACGATATTGGTGGAGACCTCGCCGGTGCCGGCCGAGGCCTGCTGGACGTTGCGGGCGATCTCCTGTGTCGCCGCGTTCTGCTGCTCGACCGCGCTGGCGATGCTGGCCGAAACCGCGCTGATCTCGCGGATTACTGCGGCGATGCCATTCATCGCCTCGGCTGACTGGCCGGTGGCCTGCTGGATGCCGCTGATCTGCGAGGCGATCTCGGTCGTCGCCCTGGCGGTCTGGTCGGCGAGGCTCTTCACCTCGGCCGCGACGACGGCGAAGCCCTTGCCGGCTTCGCCCGCCCGCGCCGCTTCGATCGTCGCGTTGAGCGCCAGGAGATTGGTCTGCGAGGCGATGGAATTGATGAGCTCGACGATCTCGCCGATCTTCTGCGCCTTGGCGGCCAGTTCCTGGATGGTCTGGGCGGAGGAATCGGCCTTGGCGACGGCGTCGTTCGCCATGGTTGCCGACTTCTCGACCCGTCCGCCGATCTCGCGGACGGAGGCGGACAGTTCCTCTGTGGCGGAGGCGACCGTCTGGACGTTGGTGGAGGCTTCCTCCGAGGCGGCCGCCACGGCGCCGGCCTGATGCGAGGCCTCTTCGGCGGCGCTCGACAGGGTCTGGGCGGCGCCCCTGAGCTGGGCCGAGGCGGAAGAGACATGGGTGACGATTCCCCCGACGGCGCGGTCGAAGTCATCGGCCATGCGGTGCATCAGCGCCTTCTGCTGTTCCTCGCTGCGGGCCTTGGCCTCCTCCTGCTCCTGGCGGAGCTGGATCGCCTCAAGACCGTTGGCCTTGAAGGTCTCGGCGGCGCGGGCGATGTCGCCGACCTCGTCGCGGCGTCCGGTGCCGGGGATCGCGACGTCGAAGCGGGCATTCGCCAGATGATCGAGGGAAGCGGTCAGAAGGCGGATCGGCGAGGAGATGCCGAAGCGACCGATGACCACGCCGAAGAGGATGCCGAGAACGAGCGCCGCCGCGGCGAAGGCAATCAGCAGCGTCTGCATCGAGTCGGCCATGTCGAAAGCGGCCTTGGAGGTGTCCTCGGCGCGCTTCTGCTGGATGACGGTCAGGTCACGCAGCGCCATGCGCGCCTCCATATAGGGGCCGGCCGAGGCGAGGGCCGCGCGGGCGATCTCGTCCTGCTGTTCGATGGTTGGCATCCCCGTCACCTTCCGGGCGAGGTCGACCGTCTGCTGGAGAAGGGGGAGGTACTTCTTGA
The DNA here is from genome assembly GCA_964587395.1 of uncultured Hyphomicrobiales bacterium. GTDB lineage: Bacteria > Pseudomonadota > Alphaproteobacteria > Rhizobiales > Phreatobacteraceae > Phreatobacter. Next base: position 32,216 of record CAZPMD010000017.1, on the reverse strand, counting down.
GGGCGGCCTCGGTCTTGACGACAGCTTCGCGGACCTGGGGCGCCGTGCTCTGGCGCAGCGCCGCCAGCCGCGCCTCGATGGCCTTCAGGTCGTCCTCGACGATGGCAATACTGGCGGCGATCGTCTCGGGCTTCGGGTCCGTCGCCATGATGAATTCGGCGCGAGACAGGGCCGCGAGCGCCCGGTTGATCACCACGGTGTCGAAGGCCCGGCTGCTGACGCGGGTCGCTTCCGTGGTTTCGACCTGCAGACGCTCAAGGCCATAGTATCCAATGGTGCCGATCGAGAGCGATATGACGTTTAGAAGCATCACAAGGCCGAGGATTTTGGCCGAGATGCTGAATTTTCCAAGTATCGACATGTAGAATGGCTCCCGAGAGGCCGCGGCGCGAACAGTCCCGGTTTGGAGCCTTTGCGGTTAACGAAGATATAAGCCCTTGTGCGTTGCGGTATGACGCATCTGCATGGCACGATTCTGCATTTGACTTGACGCTGCGGAACGGCCGCCGGCCCGGCCCATCCCTGCCACCTGCTCAGAGGGGCGACTAAAGTTTCGGTCGTCGCTGGCCGATCGGGCGAGGCCGGCATGGTTGCACTTCGGCCTTTTGCGGAGACAATGCGCCCAGCATGAACAAGGGCGCTCGGCGCCGTCAAAAACGCCCGGCATGGGCGGTCGCGGGGAAACGACGATGGATCTGCGCAAGGCCTCCCGCTACGACGCGGTGTACCAGTCCTGGAAGACCGATCCGGCCGCCTTCTGGGCCGAACAGGCGAAGGCCATCGACTGGATCGTTCCGCCCAAGACGGCTTTCGATCCGGGCCTCGGGGTCTATGGCCGCTGGTTCCCGGACGGCGTCTGCAACACCTGCTTCAACGCAGTGGACCGCCACGCGGCGTCGCGGCCCGATCAGGCCGCGATCATCTACGACTCGCCGGTCACCGGCTCCAAGCGGCGGATCAGCTTTTCCGAGCTGAAGGAGGAGGTCGCGACCTTTGCGGCGGTCCTGCAGGGGCTTGGGGTCGGCAAGGGCGACCGGGTCATCGTCTACATGCCGATGGTGCCGGAGGCGGCGATCGCCATGCTCGCCTGCGCCCGCATCGGCGCCATCCACTCGGTGGTCTTCGGCGGCTTCGCGGCGAAGGAACTGGCCACCCGTCTCGACGACTGCCATCCGAAGGTCATCGTCTCGGCTTCCTGCGGCATTGAGGGCGCCAAGGTGGTGCCCTACAAGCCGCTGCTTGACGGGGCGATCGATCTCGCCATCGCCAAGCCCGAGGCCTGTGTCGTGCTGCAGCGGCCTCAGGCGGAGGCGACGATGGTCCCCGGCCGTGACCATGACTGGGCCGGTCTTGTCGCCCATGCCCGCGCCGAGGGCCGCCAGGCCGAGTGCGTACCGGTTGCCGCAACCGATCCGCTCTACGTCCTCTACACCTCCGGCACGACCGGCAAGCCGAAGGGCGTGGTGCGCGACAATGGTGGCCACATGGTCGCCCTCAACTGGTCGATGGCGAACCTCTATGGCGTCAAGCCCGGCGAGGTGTTCTGGGCAGCGTCCGACGTCGGCTGGGTCGTGGGCCATTCCTACATCGTCTATGCGCCGCTGATCGCTGGCGTGACCTCGATCCTCTACGAGGGAAAGCCGGTCGGAACGCCCGATCCCGGCGCCTACTGGCGCGTCATCTCCGAGCATGGGGTCGCGGCGCTGTTCACCGCGCCCACCGCCTTCCGCGCGATCAAGAAGGAAGACCCCAACGCCGAGCATCTGACGCGCTACCAGATGCCGACGTTCCGCACGCTCTTCCTTGCCGGCGAGCGCGCCGATCCGGACACGGTGCTCTGGGCGGAGAAGATCCTCGGCGTTCCGGTGGTCGACCACTGGTGGCAGACCGAGACCGGCTGGTGCATCGTCGGCAATCCCGTCGGCCTCGGCCTCCTGCCGGTGAAGCCCGGCTCGCCGACGGTACCGATGCCGGGCTACGACGTCAGGATCGTCGACGAGGCGGGCAAGGACCTGCCGGCGAAGACCATGGGCTCGATCGTGGTGAAGCTGCCGCTGCCGCCCGGCTCATTGCCGACGCTCTGGCAGCAGGACGACCGCTTCCGCGAGAGCTATCTCGACGCCTTCCCCGGCTTCTATTCGACGTCCGATGCGGGTTTCGTCGACGAGGACGGCTACCTCTACATCATGGGTCGTACCGACGACATCATCAACGTCGCCGGCCACCGCCTGTCCACCGGTGGCATGGAGGAAGTGCTCTCCTCCCATCCCGATGTCGCCGAATGCGCGGTGATCGGCATGGCCGATCAGCTCAAGGGCGAGGTTCCCTGCGGCTTCGTCGTGCTCAAGGCGGGCGTCAACAAGCGTCCCGACGAGGTGGAGAAGGAACTCGTCGGCCTGGTGCGCGAGAAGATCGGCCCGGTGGCCGCCTTCAAGCTGGCGATCGCCGTCTCGCGCCTGCCCAAGACGCGGTCGGGAAAGATCCTGCGCGGCACAATGAAGAAGATCGCCGATGGCAGCGAATGGTCTATGCCGGCGACCATCGACGATCCGGCCGTTCTCGCAGAGATCGAGGAGGCCCTGAAGGACCGGCGCTGAGCCCTATCCGGGTAACGCGCTCCGGGTGACAAATACCTGCGGTTGCGGCAGGCTCTCCGAATCGGATCGGGAGGGCTGAATGGCCGCAACTGTGCGCCGGGCGCTGCGCTCCGGCATGCTCAATTCGCTCGTCGCGATCAGCCTGCTCGCCTGTCCCGGCCTTGTCGCTTCGGCCCATTCGTCGTCGGGAAGCATGGCTTTCGATCGCCTCGACCTGCGGTCTCCCGAAGCCGCCCTGCGTCAGTTCCTGAGTGCCTACCGCCGGGGCGACTACGTCACGGCCTACTGGATCATGACGCCGACCAGCCAGAGCGCGTTCGCCCGGCACCTGGCGCGGTTCGAATTCAACCGGATCGCCCGTCTGCCGGCGAGCAGTGCCGTTCTGCATGCCGCCGAGATGATGCCATCGGTAAACCAGATGGAGCAGACGGACACGAGCTTCTATTTCGCCCATGCCATGGCGGTGGCTCATCGGCTGGGAGTGATGCCTCTCAACCTGTCCGGCCTGCCGGAGGACGTCTCGCCGACCAACGTCCCGCGTCTCGGCAACCGGAACCAGTTGACGGACGGCAAGGTGGAGTTCGCTGTCCCCTTGCGGGCCTACCGTGCGCCGGTCGTCTTCCGCTTCGTGTCGACGCAGGGCGGCCGCTGGCGGCTGGAACAGATCCTGCCGCCGGGCGGCACGGTGGATTCCCTGCCGTTCGGCCTGCCGACCGACTAGAACGACGACCTACAGGCCTTCGAACAGCGCCGTCGAGAGATAGCGCTCGGCGAAGCTCGGGATGATGACGACAATCGTCTTGCCGGCGCTCTCCTCGCGTTTGCCGATCTCGAGCGCCGCGTGCACGGCGGCACCAGCCGAGATGCCGGTGGGAATGCCCTCGCTGCGCGCGAGCTCCCGCGCCAGGGCGAAGGCCTGGTCGTTCGAGACCTGCACGACCTCGTCGATCACCGAGCGGTCGAGGACGTCGGGAACGAAGCCGGCGCCGATGCCCTGGATCTTGTGAGGGCCCGGATTGCCGCCGGAGAGGACGGGCGAATCCGTCGGCTCCACCGCCACCACCTTCACGCCGGGCTTGCGTCCCTTCAGCACCTGGCCGACGCCGGTGATGGTGCCGCCGGTGCCGACACCGGAGACGAAGACGTCGACGGCGCCACCGGTGTCGTTCCAGATCTCCTCTGCCGTGGTGTGGCGGTGGATCTCCGGGTTGGCGGGGTTCTTGAACTGCTGCGGGATGATGGCGTTGGGGTTCTCCGCCACCAGTTCCTCGGCCTTCGCGACCGCGCCCTTCATGCCCTTGGCGCCTTCGGTCAGCACCAGTTCGGCGCCGAGCAGGGCCAGCATCTTGCGCCGCTCGAGCGACATGGTCTCGGGCATCACGAGGACGAGGCGGATGCCCCGCGCGGCCGCGACGAAGGCGAGGGCGATGCCGGTGTTGCCCGAGGTCGGCTCGATGAGGATGGTGTCCTTGGTCAGTTTGCCGGCAGCCTCGATGGCATCGATCATCGCGACACCGATGCGGTCCTTCACGGACGCGATGGGATTGAAGAACTCGAGCTTGGCGAGGATGGTCGCCTTCGATCCGTGGGCCTTGGCCAGCTTGTCGAGCCGCACCAGCGGCGTGTCGCCGACGGTCTCGGTGATGGAGTTGTAGATGCGGCCGCGACCGGGCTTGCGGGTCTTTTCGGGAGACACATGTGCAGTCATGACAGGTTCCTCTTGCTCGCGCCAATCTAGAGCAACCTGGCAAAAAATTCCATGAGAGAGGTCTGTCGCGCTGAACTAAGGTGGAAATTACTTCTTATAATAGGTCTTAAAGAATATAATGTTCATGTGAGGGCGCGCGGAGAAAGACCTGCGCTGCGGTCGCACCCGCGGATCAGGGGGGCGATGGCGGGTTGCTCCTCGCCCGCAAGGATGGAGCCGCCGACTGGGCTCGTCCTCAGAGAACCATCTGCGTCTGTGTGACCAGAGCCACCGGTTTGCCATCCTCGCGGGTGATGCGCGTCTGCCAGACCTGAGTGCGCGCGCCGCGGTGCACGGGGGTGGCTACCGCGGTCAGTGTCTGGCCCACGGGACCGGCGGCGAGAAAATTGGTCTTGCTCTCGATGGTCGTCGTGCCCTTGGCGCCGTCCGGCAGATTGATGAAGGTGGCTGCTGCGCCCACCGTGTCGGCGAAGGCCATGAGCGCACCGCCATGCACGATGGATCCGGCCGTGCAGAGGTCGGGGCGCACGGTGAGGGTGGCGACCACCTCATCCCTGCTGGCCGAGGAAAAGGCGACGCCCATCAGGACGGCGAAGGGCAGCGGGTGTGACTTCAGGAGATCAAGGTCGGACATGACGGCCTCCAGCAACTGGGGAGGCAAGGGTCGCCGCCTGGCAGGGGCGGGTCAATGACCCTTGAGGTCAAGGGCAGCGGAGCAGGGGGCTCCATCGTTGCCGCCCGCCAGGCCGGACAACAAAAAGCCCCGCGCGGTTTCCCGGCGGGGCCCTCGTTGCCTGGCGGCATTTCATCCGTACTCGCCAAGCTATTCGAATTCTCTTTGCCAGCCGCCGGTGACGGCCGTGTGACGCGGTTGCGGCGGAATTGTTTCCGCCGGTCCGGTCAGGCGGGAATGCGCTCCTCGGCCTCGCTCGGCTCGCGCAGCACGTAGCCGCGGCCCCAGACGGTCTCGATGTAGTTCTTGCCATCGGAGGCGTTGGCCAGCTTCTTGCGCAGCTTGCAGATGAAGACGTCGATGATCTTCAGTTCCGGCTCGTCCATGCCGCCATAGAGGTGGTTGAGGAACATTTCCTTGGTCAGGGTCGTGCCCTTGCGGAGCGAGAGGAGCTCCAGCATCTGGTACTCCTTGCCCGTCAGGTGGACGCGCTGGCCGGAAACCTCGACCGTCTTCTGGTCCAGGTTGACCAGCAGGTCGCCCGTCGTGATGACCGACTGGGCGTGACCCTTCGAGCGACGCACGATGGCGTGGATGCGGGCGACGAGCTCGTCCTTGTGGAAGGGCTTGGTCAGATAGTCGTCGGCGCCGAAGCCGAGGCCGCGGACCTTGTCCTCGATACCGGCGAGACCCGAAAGGATCAGGATCGGCGTCTTGACCTTGGCAACCCGAAGCGACTTCAGCACTTCGTAGCCCGACATGTCGGGAAGGTTCAGGTCAAGAAGAATGATGTCGTAGTCGTAGAGCTTGCCGAGGTCGATGCCTTCCTCGCCCAGATCCGTCGTATAGACGTTGAAGCTCTCGGACTTGAGCATCAGCTCGATGCTCTTCGCGGTGGCGCTGTCATCTTCGATCAACAGAACGCGCATGCCCATCCCCTTCCGCTGACCCAAAACCGGCCATTCCGTCCATCCAGACGAAACAGTCGCTCGGCATAGCGATCCCGTGCCTCCGCCGCCGCGCGGAGGGCGCCTGGGATCCGTCCCCGTTCACTGATTCGACGCTACGCCCCAATGGTTAACAAACTGTGATTCGGGGGAGCAAGAGTCCTCGCAAAATATTTCTGCGACTCACTCCAACCCCCTGCCGAATCGACCATTTCGGTCGCCTCGTCGAAGAGCGGTTCCTGCCTGTCCGTGACCAGGGCCCGTAGTGGGTCGTTCCAAACGAACCCCTAATGGCCACGGATGCCTTTAATCGGCTGATAGGGATCATTAACGGGCCGGGTTAAGGAAGGGTTACCCGATCGGGCGCAATGCGGGCGTCCGTTGCCTTTACTTTGAATCGGATTGGCCCGCGATCGTTAAGCTTCGGCCGTTTTTGGGGCCCGCCGCGGCGGCAGCGGGCAGAAATCGGCGACAGTCCGGGGAAGGGATGGGCGCCGCCGATGGGCAGCTTCTACCGGGCTCATGGTTAATGGTGGGTAAACACTGCCGGGAGGGTGACGCAAAATGCATCGATCCGCTTCACCAGGCCCCGGGGACCCGGCAGAATTTGCCGTCAGACGTTTACAGAAGGTCCAGCGTTAACCCTTCGTTGACCATGCCGGCGGAATGTGGGCCGTCAGATACGGATCCCTCATTCATGCGCGCGCTCGCCGACCAGATTTCCGACATCGATTCCGTGACGATCTACGGCCGGGTCTCCGGTGTCAGGGGCCTGATGATCGAGGCCGCCGGTCCGATCCACGCGATGTCGGTCGGCGCCCGCGTGACAGTGGAGACCGGTCAGCGGCCCATTCCCTGCGAGGTCGTCGGCTTTGCCGGCGACCAGGCGCTGCTCATGCCCTTCGCCGGCCTCGAGGGCGTCCGCCGTGGGTGCAAGGCGATGGTGACCCTGGCGCCTGCCACGGTTCGCCCGAACAGCGGCTGGCTCGGCCGTGTGGTCAATGCCCTCGGCGAGCCGATCGACGGCAAGGGTCCGCTGCCGCAGGGCGGCGATCCCATGCCGTTCCGTGCCGATCCGCCCGCGGCCCATACCCGTCGCCGCGTCGGCGCGCCGCTCGACCTCGGTGTCCGGGCGCTCAACACCTTCCTCACCTGCTGCCGCGGCCAGCGCATGGGCATCTTCGCCGGCTCGGGCGTCGGCAAGTCGGTGCTGCTGTCGATGATCGCCCGCAACGTCGATGCCGATGTCTCCGTCATCGGGCTGATCGGCGAACGCGGCCGAGAGGTTCAGGAGTTCCTGCAGGAAGATCTCGGCGAGGAGGGCCTGGCGCGCTCGGTGGTGGTGGTGGCGACCTCCGACGAACCGGCCTTGATGCGCAAGCAGGCCGCCTATCTCACCCTCTCCATCGCCGAATATTTCCGCGACCGAGACCAGCAGGTCATGTTGATGATGGACTCCGTCACCCGCTTCGCGATGGCGCAGCGCGAGATCGGTCTCTCCGCCGGCGAGCCGCCGACCGCCAAGGGCTATACGCCGACCGTCTTCTCCGAGCTGCCGCGGCTGCTGGAGCGGGCGGGGCCGGGGCCGGGAGAGGGCGCCATCACCGCCATCTTCACCGTGCTCGTCGACGGCGACGATCACAACGAACCGGTCGCGGATGCCGTCCGCGGTATCCTCGACGGCCACATCGTCATGGAGAGGTCGATCGCCGAGCGCGGGCGCTATCCGGCCATCAACGTGCTGAAGAGCGTGTCGCGCACCATGCCGCGCTCGGCCGACCCGCAATACTGGCCGGTGATCCAGAAGGCCAAGCAGGTGCTCGCGACCTATGCGGACATGGAGGAACTGATCCGGCTCGGTGCCTATCGCCAGGGCTCGTCGGCGGAAGTGGACGAGGCGATCCGGCTGCAGCCCGCGCTCGAGGCCTTCCTCGGGCAGCGCAAGGACGAGGTCGCGCATATCGGGGAGGGCTACCGGCAGCTGGCGGCGATCCTGGATGGCGGCGGAGGCTGAGGTGTCGCCGAATTTCCTCAATGAATGGCGCGACTTATGAACGTCCGTTTACCACGAATCACGCTTTCCGGAAACGGAATCTCAACCTCGTGGGGCTAGGTTCAGCTTTCATTAGGGGTAAGGCTCCCGCGTTTCGGGGGTTGAGGACGACCGCGTGGCGTGTGTGTGCGACGCGGATCGAGGGGACTTCTGGGAGTATGAGTCGATGAAGTCGCGAGACACGTTGATCCGCCTGAAGCGCTTTCAGGTCGACGAGAAGCGCCGTCAGGTGGCGCAGATCGAAATGATGATCGCCGAATTCGAGCGCATGGCGAACGAACTCGACCGCGAGATCGTGGCCGAGCAGACCCGGGCGAATGTCCATGACCCGGCGCACTATGCCTATCCGACCTATGCCAAGGCGGCGCGCCAGCGACGCGACAACCTCATGGGGTCGGCCGGCGAACTGAAGGGCCAGCTCGACGACGCCAAGGCGGCGCTGGCCGAGGCCTTCGAGGAACTGAAGAAGGTCGAGATCCTCGACGAGCGTGAGAGCGCCCGCGACCGGGCCGCCGATGCGGTGCGCGAGCAGGCGGAGATGGACCGCATCGGTCTTTCTCGACGTGGCGCCTATCTCGGCGTCTGAACCGTCGGGACAGGGCGCGGAACGGACTGACGAGGGCGCGGTGAAGGCTGCGCCCTTTCCCTTGTGCGGCGTCAGGTGACCGGCCGGCGCTCCACGTCGATGCGCCAGGCTCCCGGCGCGCCGCTGACGGTGACGAGGTTCCAGGCGGCGGGCTCGTGACGCCCGCCCGGCGCGGCCGAGGCCGAGGGCACCCCGATCACCGGGATCGGTCCATTTGGCCCGCGGATCTCGCGCTGGGTGCCCTTGTGGGTGTGGCCATGGAGCACGGCTTCGGCTCCGACCTTCGCCAGCATCGCCGCCAGTTCCTGATGATCGCCCAGCCGCTTCTGGAACCCGATGTCGAAGGGCGGATGATGGATCAGCACGAGGCGGGCGAGCCCCTGCCTGCCGAGCATCTCCAGTTCATCTGCCAGCGCGGTGATCTGGCGGCTGCCGAGAAAGCCGGTGGCGAGGAAGGGGGCGGTCGGCACGCCGCTGTTGACGCCGATCAGGGCCGTATCGCCACGGACGCGCGTGAAGGGGAACGCATAGCCGCCGTCGCTCTCCGCCACGCCGTCGCCGAGGAACCAGGGGCGCCAGTGGTGGACGATGCCCGGCACGGTCTCCCGCATGTAGGCGTCGTGGTTGCCGGGCACGAAGCTGACGCGGTCGGGCGGCCCGACGCGCCAGAGAAAGGTGCGCGCCGTCTTGTACTCGTCGGCGAGGCCGATGTTGATGAGGTCGCCGGTCACCGCGACATGGTCGACCTCGGCGCGGGCGATGTCGTCCAGCAGCCGGTCGAGAACGTCCATGCGGTGATGGTCGGCGCGGCCGCGGCGCCAGTTGACGTATCCGGTCAGGCGCTTGCCCATGAGGTCGCGCCAGTGCGGCTTCGGCAGAGGGCCGAGATGCGGGTCGGAGAAATGGGCGATGCGCAGCATGGCGTCACGCTATGCGCGAGACCCGCTGCGGCTGTCCAGTGACCCCATGATCGCCAGACGAAAAACGGACGCCCGCGACCCGGGAGGGGGCCGGCGGAGCGTCCGTTTCGACGCGCAGGCCGGGCGGAGGGGACCCGGCTGCGCGAATGGATCAGTCGCGGCTATAGATGCCGAGGGCTGCAGCGGTGGCGCCGTCGCGAATCTCGATGGCGGGCTGCCAGCGGAAGGCCGGGCGGCGCTTCAGGATCGAGGTGAACAGGGCGATGAGCATGGGGGCGCTCCTTGATGGGGCGCGCTGCTCGATATTGCAGCGCAACATGACGATCATCTAGGCTCGCGGTCGGTCCGGCGGAAGCACTTGCTTCGCAGGGGCAGCCATGCATTTTTGATCGCCATCGTTCATGAATCCGCAATGTGTCATTCGCGAGGCTGATGAAAGGCGAGAGTGATGACCCTGTTCAGTCCGGACCGCCGGTCCTGGCTCACGCCGCTCCTCCACCTCTACTGGCGTGTCTCGCGCGGCATGACGCTCGGCGTTCGGGCCTGCGTCGTCGATTCCGGCGGCGCCATCCTTCTCGTCCGCCACAGCTACACGCCCGGCTGGCATTTCCCCGGCGGCGGCGTCGAGGTCGGGCAGACGCTGGAGGAGGCGCTCGCCGACGAACTCAGGCAGGAGGCCCATGTCGAGATGACGGCGCCGCCGCACTTCGAGGGCATGTATCTGAACGCCCGCACCTCGCGGCGCGACCACGTGGCGCTCTACCGTATCGAGGCCTGGACCCAGCCGACGCCCTTCGTGCCGACGCGCGAGATCGTCGAGGCGCGCTTCTTCGGCCGCGGCGACCTGCCCGAAGGTATCACACGCGGCACGCGCGAGCGCCTCGCCGAACTGTTCGAGGACCGGCCGCGCAGCGCCCATTGGTGAGGTTCAGCGCCGGCCGGCCACCAGCGTGACGATGGCGGCGAGGAAGAACGCGGCCGCGAGGGCGTGGACGAAGGGCGCATCGCCCGGACCGGCGCCTCCCGGTGAAAGCTCCCGCGCGAGGCCGAAGAGGGCGGGGGCGAAAGCGTAGAGCCCCTGTCCCACCGCGACGGTGAGCGCCACGACCCGGGGGACGTCGACCCGGGCGAACTCGGACTGCGCGATGAGCGGCGGCAGGTAGACCAGGTTGCCGATGCCGAGGCCGAACAGTGCGACGCCGGTCCAGATGAGCCACGGTTCGGTGCCATGGGACAGAACCAGCGCGACGCAGCCGGCGATCTGGATGGCGTAGCTCGCGGCCGCGATGAGCCTGCGATCGGCGCGCACGGGCATGACCCAGGACAGAAGGGTGCGGCCGGCGACGGCGGCCAGTGTCGCCGCGGCCATGGCGATGCCGGCGAGCGTCTCTCCCAGTGCCGGCACTATCAGCGAGAAGAGATGGGCGAGCAGCCCGGCCTGGGCGAAGAGGCCGAGGGCCGTGGCGGTGACCAGGGTGATGAAGCGGCGATCGCGCCACAGCGCTCCGGCCGGGAGCGGCGGCGCGCCTGCCGGGTCTTGCGTGGAATCCGGGGCGTCGGGCGCATCGCCGTCGGGTTGCTGGCCGAGAGAGGCCGGCGAGTGGGCGAAGACCCGGTCGGCGAGCAGCCACATGACGAGGACCACGGCGATGCCGATGGCCGCAGCGGCAGCGGGAAACCCGGCATAGCCGATGGCGAGAACCCAGAGCGGCGACATGAGGATGCCGCCGATGCTCGCGCCGTTATAGGCCCAGGCCAGAGCCGCGGGCCGACCGCGGACGAACCAGGGCGCGACGATGGCGTTGACGGCGGCGGCGCCCATCGTCACCCAGCCCATGCCGCTGACGGCGGCAGCCAGGAAGAGCTGCCAGGGCGACGCGGCAAGGCTCCAGCCGAGGATGCCCAGGCTCAGGGCGATGGCCCCGGCCTTGGTGGCGCGGGCAATGCCCCAGCGCGCGTAGATGGCCGGCAGATTGGCGACCGTCAGCGCGCCGACGAGATAGTGGGTGGTGACGGCCGCCGAGACGAGGCCCAGCGGCCAGCCGCGGGTCTGGTGGATGACGTGGAGGTAGATCGGCGGCCCATAGAAGCCGAGGCCCCAACCGCAGACGGCGAGCACCGACGCGCTCCACACCACCGTCCATCCGAAGAAGCCTGTTCTGTTCATGCCACTCGCGCCATCGCCCGGGGGAGCCTGCCCAGTGGATCATGGCGGGGGGCATGATGGAATGGTTCGACGGCGCCCGAACCGTGGCAGGCGGGCAGGGGGACGATGCGCGCTGCGCGGGATGACGCCTGCGGTCCGGCATGCTATGCGCGCTGTCATGATGGGCGGAGCACCTCTTCGGATCGCGCGACGACGACGGCCGGCCTGATGGCCTGAGCCCCCGACTTCGTTCGCCTTATGCCGATGGACCCTGTGTGCCATGCCTGACCTGTCGCTTGACCTGCATCCCGAGACACCCGCCGACCACGCCGCGATCGAGCGGCTTCACGAACGCGCCTTCGGTCCCGGCCGCTTCTCCCGCACGGCCTTCCGGCTGCGCGAAGGAGTTGCGCCCTATGGTGCGCTCTGTTTCACCGCCCGCGTCGGCACGCTGCTGGTCGGCTCGATCCGACTCTCGCCCATCGACATCGGTCCGGGAACGCCGGCAGTGCTGCTCGGACCCATCACCATCGACCCGGCCTTCCAGAGCAAGGGCATCGGCGGCGCCCTGATGCGCCGGTCCATGGATGTGGCGCGCGAACGCGGCCACCGGCTGATCATGCTGGTGGGCGATGCGCCCTATTATGAGCGTTTCGGCTTCAAGGTGGTGCCGCCCGGCAGGCTCCAGTTGCCCGGGCCGGTCGATCCCGGCCGGCTCCTGGTGGCGGAACTGGCCGAGGGAGCCTTTGAGGGGGTCTCGGGACCCGTGCGCGGTGCCCCAGGCGTCAGCTGAAACAGACTCCAGGCGGCGACGACACAAGGGCTTGCCGCAGCGCTCCTAGGTTTGACACCAATCCCCCGCACTGGAGGCAACCATGATCCGTACCGCCGCATTTGCACTGGCTCTGGGTACCGTTCTTCTTGCAACCGACGCCGAAGCTCAATCGACCCGCTGCCGGGTCATGGATCCGACCGGGACTCCTCTGAACGTTCGCGACAGTCCCAATGGCGTGGTCATCGGCCGGATCCGCAACGGCACCCTCGTCACACGGGTGCGCTCCAGCGAGGACGAGCGCGGTCGGCCGTGGTCCTACGTCGTCGACCGCTCCTCCGGCGAACCGCTGGGCTGGGTCTATCGCGAGTTCATCGCCTGCTTCTGACCGATTTCCCTGCGCAACTCTGGTCACCGGTGCGGGCCTGGCTCTCCCGCGGCGAATATGCCGTCTGTGTCCGCCGCCGGCTGACCGGCGGCGTCGCGGACAGACGGGCAGGATCAGGGAATGGCCTTGGGACGGTGGGGCGAGGTCGGCGTTCTGGCGGTGGCCCGGATGTCGATGGGCGCGCAGTTGCAGGTCGTCGGCGCCCTCGGGCCGCTGCTGATCGGCACGCTTGCCGCCGACTGGGCCGCGCTCGGCACGCTCATCGGCGCCTATTCGCTGGCCGGCATCTTCGTCGCCCTGCCGGCAGGCATGCTGCTGGCGCGGTTTGGCGACAGGCCTGTCCTGTTGACCGGTGTCGGCCTCATGGCCATGGGAGGCGTCGTCCTCGCTCTCGCGCCGGATTTTGCCGTCGCCATTCTCGGCCGCCTGGTCTCGGGTGTCGGTGGAACGCTGCTGACGATCGCCGGGGCCAAGATGGTTCTCGACCGGTTCAGCGGTCCCGCAGTTGCGATGGCGATGGGCATGATGCTGATGGCCTGGCCCTTCGGGATCGGTGTGGCGCTGCTCGTCGTGCCCCTGTTCGGCGACGAATGGCGGCTCGGCCTGTGGTGGTCGGCGGCCTTCTGTATCCTCGCCTTCGTCCTCCTTCCGGTCCTGGTCCGGACGTCAGGCGCGGCCGGAGGGGCGGTGCGCCGCCTGTCCCTGTACCGCCACGAATGGCTGCCGCTTCTAGCGCTGGGGGTCGTCTGGGCCGGCTACAATGCCGCCTTCGCGGTGGCCGTCGGGTTCACCCCGGCCTTCCTGGTCGCCGAAGGGGCGAGCCGCAGCGAGGCGGGGATGCTCGCCTCGCTGATCGGCTTCTCCATCCTGCCGCTGCAGCCCTTCGGCGGCGCTCTGGCGGAGAAGCTCGGCCGGCCCATGCTCGCCACCGTCGCCTGCATCGCCGGCATGGTGGGAGCCCTGATGGCGACCGCCATGGGCGCGCCGGCCTGGCTGACGTTGCCGTTGTTCGGGCTGCTGGCAGCCCCGCCGTCCAGCCTGATCATGGTCTTCGCCGGCAAGGTCCTGTCGGCCGAGACGCGCGCTTTCGGGATGGGTGTACTCTACACCCTGTTCTATCTCGGTCTTGCGCTCCTGCCGCCAGCCGCGGGCTGGATGCGCGACCTGACCGGCTCCCATGGGGCGCCCCTGTTTACGGCCGCCGGCTTCCTGGCGTTCTGCCTCATCGGCCTTGCCGTCTATGCGGCGGAAGCCAGGCGCGCTCCCCTGCGGGTTTGAAACGGCTTGCGGCCGGATGCGCGCCGGCTTGCGGTCTGGCGCGCGCTGGCCCACCCTGTGCAGGCCGGTGCGACCGGCTTGCAGACCCATTCTCGGAGGATGCTCTCATGATGATGCGCCGGACGTTTCTTCTCGGCCTGATCGGCCTGCCCGCCGTGACGCTGGCGGCGCCCGAGGCTGAAGCTTCATGGGTCAGCGAGGGTGCCCGTGCCGTCGGTCGCGGCGTTCGTCGCGGTGAGCGCCGGGTGCGTCGCCAGATCTTCGGCCGGCCCCGCCGCCGGCGGCGGTGAGGGGGCTGCGCAGGGCGTCAGCGCCCCTCGCGCACCCACACCATCGTCAGGGCGCCAAGGAGCAGCACCAGGCCGAGGATGCCGGCGAAAGCCGGCAGGATGCCGATGCCGCGGACGACCGAGGCGTCGCGCTGGCGGATGCCCATCCAGTCCTCGCCGCGGAGCGAACTCGCCGAACGCGTCGGCACGATGCGTGGAACGTTCAGCGTTCCGGTCTCGGAGATCCGCCACAGGCCGCCGCCGGTCGAGCGCACTAGCGGCTCCAGCAGGCGCAGCGTCGAGGTCACGTCGGTGAACTCGCGCGGATTTGGCGGCCCGACATTGATGAGCCGGGTGAGGCGGCCTGCCTGGGCGCGCCAGAGGCCGAGCTCCGTGATGTCGACCTGGCCGCGCCAGAGGCCGGGTTCGGCGTCCTGCATCGCCACGGTGAGGCTGCTGCCGGAGGGACGGGTCAGCGTCACCGTCTCCGGGCGCTCGGCCATGGTCTGCAGTTCGACGGCAAGCTGGCGGCCGCGCACGGCGAGGCGCAGGCTCTCCTCCTCCAGCTCCGGCTCCTTCATCAGCCAGTGCGACAGGCGGCGCAGCAGTTCGAGGTGCGGGCCGCCGCCCTCGAAGCCGCGGGCCCAGAGCCAGATGTGGTCGGACAGGAGAAGCGCGACGCGGCCTTCTCCCTGGCGCGACAGGAGAAGGACCGGGCGCTGCTCCGGCCCGTCCATCACCGTGGTCGCACCCTGCGCCGGCTGGCGGCTCTCGATCAGGCGGAACCAGCGGCTCCATTGCGGATTGCCCTCGGCGGCCATGCCGGGCAGGGCGCGCGTCACCGGATGGCGGCGCCCCTGGTCGGAGACGCGGGCGTGGAAGGGGCGCTCCATGACATCGCCGGTCGGGGCGGCGGGCAGGATGCTCTCCAGCGGCGTGTCGTTGATCGAGGCGGAGCTGGCATGTTCGGGGCCTGCCGCGATGAGCAGGGCGCCGCCGTTTCGCACGTAGCGGGCGATGTTCTCGAAATAGATCAGCGGCAGCACGCCCTGCTGGGCGTAGCGGTCGAAGATGATGAGGTCGAACTCGCGGATCTTGATCTGGAAGAGCTCGCGGGTCGGGAAGGCGATGAGCGAGAGTTCGTTGATCGGCGTGCCATCCTGCTTCTCCGGGGGACGCAGGATGGTGAAGTGGACGAGGTCGACGCCGGCGTCCGACTTCAGCAGGTTGCGCCAGGTCCGCTCGCCGGCATGCGGCTCGCCGGAGACGAGGAGCACCCGCAGCTTCTCGCGGATGCCGTCGATGACCACGACGGCGCGGTTGTTGATGGGGGTGAGTTCGCCCTCGAGGCCGTCCACCTCGATCTCGACGATGTTGGCGCCGGCATGGGTGATCTGGACCGGAACGGTCGTGGTGGCGCCGGTGGTCACCGTGCGCCGCTCGATCACCTCGCCGTCGCGGCGGATGGTGACGACGGCCTGCACCACGGCGCCGCCGGTACCGTTGTCCTCGACACGGAAGCCGACGGTCTGGCTCTGCTGGACGATGCCGAAGCGCGGAGTCTGGGTCAGCACGACGCGGCGGTCGCGATCGGTCGAGCGTCCTGTGATGAGGGCGTGGACGGGCGCGGTGAAGCCGATGGCGGCGGCCTGCGCCGGGACGTCGTGGACCTGGCCATCGGTGACGAGGATGGCGCCGCCGACGCGTTCCGCCGGCACGTCCGACAGGCCGGATCTCAATGCCTCGAAGAGGTGGGTGCCGTCGGTCTGGCCGTCGGAGGCGCCGGCATCGATCCAACGTATCTCGAAGCCGGGGGAGCGGGCGAAGCTGCGCTCGATGGCGGCCTTCGCCTCATCGGTCATGCGGGCGCGGTCGGCGAGGCTCTGGCTGGCGGAGCGGTCGAGCACGACGGCGACGACCGATTGCAGCGGGTCGCGGTCCTCCTGGGTGAAGACGGGATTGGCGAGGGCGAGCAGCGCCAGCGTCATGGCGCCGATGCGCCACCAGGAGCCGCGCGTCCGCGACAGCAGCAGCAGGCCTGCGACCAGCGCCACGGCAAGCGCCGCGAGCGCCAGCGCCCAGAGCGGCAGGATCGGGGACCAGACGACGCCGAGGGTCATCGCTCAGTTCCCCAGCCGTTCGAGCAGGGCCGGAACATGGACCTGGTCCGTCTTGTAGTTGCCGGTCAGCGCATACATGACGAGGTTGACGCCGAAACGGAACGACAGCTCCCGCTGCCGCGCCTCGCCCTGCACCGGCAGCAGCGGATTGCCCTGGCGGTCGATGGCCCAGGCTGAAGCGAGATCGTTCGCGGTGATGACGATGGGCGAGACCGAATCCGAGGCGCGGGCGGGCCTTGCGGCCTCCTCTTCGGAGGCCGGCGGGATGGCCTCGACCCAGGTGATGCCCTCGGCATAGCGGCCCGGGAATTCGCGCAGGATGAAGAAGGCGCGGGCCAGCACGTGGTCGCGCGGCACCGCCTCGAGCTCGGGGATGTCGAGGCCTGCCAGGATGCGGCGCAGCGTCGCCTGCGCCGGGCTCTGCTGCCCGGGGCGGGCGGTGAGGGCGTCGCGCGTGTCGAAGATCACCATGCCGCCCTGCTTCATGTAGGCGTCGAGCTTCAGCAGGGCCTGCGGGGAGGGCTCCGCGGCACCGGCCACCACCGGCCAGTAGAGGAGGGGGAAGAAGGCAAGCTCGTCGCGGGCGATGTCGACGCCCTGCGGCTGCGCCGGCTCGAGGGCGGTGCGGGCCGAAAGGAAGCGGGTGAGGCCTTCCAGCCCGGCGCGGCTGACATCGTCGACCTCCCGCGAGCCGGTGACGACGTAGGCGAGCCGCGTCGACTGGGTGGCGCGGATGGCCGCATCGTCGGCGGCGTTTCCGGTGGAGATGATCGGCCGGTCCTGGCTGCGCCGGGTCTGCGCGTCGGCGGTCCCGGGCGCGAGCGCCAGCCCGGCCATGGCTGCGAGCAGCAGGGAGGCCGCGGCACTGCGCCGGCCGAAGGGCAGGCGGGCGAGGCCGCCCGCGATCAGGAAGACGATGAGGCCGTCGACGAGGAGCAGGATGAGCGCAGCAGCCACCAGGGGGGACCTCAGGTCGACAGGTTCACCCAGACGATAGCGTTCGATCGTGGCGTTGAGAGGACCGAACTCGGCCGGCTTCAGGCGTTCCTCGGGGCCGAGGACGTTGACGGCGATCGTGCCCTCCTGGGGCCCATAGAAGCCCGGCGGGAAATCGAAGGTTGCGGGCTCGCGCCAGTCCGCGGCGATTGGCTTGGCGGTCGCCGGCGGTCGCACGAAGGCGCCGAAGCCGTCGAGCACCCGCGTCGGTGCGACGCGCTCCGTCGCCCGCGGCTGCCCCGGCACGGCGGCGAGCCCTTCGGCGGCCGGGCGACCGGCTGCCGACAGGCCGGCGATGCGTTTCAGCATGTCGACGAAGGCCCCGGAGATCGGCAGGTCGGACCAGGCGGTGTCGGCGGTGACGTGGAACAGGATCAGCAGCCCCTGGCCACGCTTCTCGGCGGTCACCAGTGGCGTGCCGTCGGCGAGTTGCGCCCAGGTCTTGTCGGCGAGCAGGCCGTCGGGTTCGGCCAGAACCTGGCGCCTGACACGCACGTCCGCGGGCACGGGAATGTCGGCGAAAGGGCTCTCCCGGCCGAAGGGGGCGAGAGCCTGCGGCGTCTCCCAGGAGAGGGCGCCCCCGAGCTGGCGTCCGCCGCGGCGCAGTCTGACCGGCACGAGGTCGTCGTTCTGCGCGCCGGCGAGGCGGGTGCCGGCGAAGCGCAGCAGGATGCCGCCATTGTCGATGAACCTGTTCAGCGCGTCGCGCGCCACCGGCGTGACGGTGCCGACGTCGGTCAGCACGATCATCGGCACGCGGCCTTCGATGAAGCGCACGATCGCCTCCGAGGGCGAGGCCCCCTCCACCGTGCGGATGTCGGCAAAGGGCTCAAGCGCCCGGCCGAGATAGTAGGTCGGTGAGAGCAGCGGCTGGGCCGTGTCGGCGGTGGCGCCGGAGACGACACCGATGGTGCGCCGCGCCCAGCGCGCATCGATGAGCTGCACCGCGCCGGCCGACCGTTCCGACAGGATGTCCATGCGGGTGATCTCGTTGCGGATCTCGACCGGCAGATCGAAGCGGACGTCGGCCTCGGTCCTGCCGTCCTCGAAGGCGAACGCCGCCTCGCCGAGCGGCAGGCCGCGGCTGTCGAGGGCCCTGACCCTGCCGGCGATCGCCTGTCCGCCATTGGCGCGCAGGACCTTGGCGGAGAAGCCGCCGGCGCTGTTCGTGGCTCCGGCGAGGGCAAGCGGCGCAGCGGTCCCGCCGTTGAAGATCGTCATGGAGCGACCGGTGACGAGCGGCGCCATGAGGTCGACGAAGGCCTTGGTACGGCCGGTGTCGACACCGTCCGTGAGCCAGACGATCTCTGCCTCGGGCTGCGCCGAAAGGAATTTCTGGATGGCCGGCATGATCGCGGCGCGATCGGGCGTATGCGGCATCGGCTCAAGCGAACGCAGCCGTTCGCAGACCGAGGATGGGGTTTCAAGCGGAATGTCGATGACGGGCCGTGCCATCGGCACCAGCGCCACGGCGCGCCCGGCGCTCTCGGCGGAAGCGACGATGTCGGCAGCCACCCGCAGCCTCTGCTCGAAGGACGCCGCGGAGGGCCAGCCGTCGTCCAGCATCAGCAGGACGGGTCCGCGCGAACCGGAGGTGGCGGCCGGCGGGTTCCACATCGGGCCGGCCATGGCGATGATGATGATGGCGGCGAGCAGTAGGCGCAGCAGGGTGAGCCACCAGGGGCTGTTGGAGGGCGTCTCCTCCTTCGGCGCGATGTCCATGAGGATGCGCGTCGGCGGGAAACGCATGCGGCGCGGCCGCGGCGGGACGAGCCTCAGGAGCCACCACAGCGCCGGCAGCGCGGCCAGCGCGAAAAGGACGAGAGGCGAGGCGAAGGCGAGCGGCAGTCCGAGCATCATGCGCCCCCGATCCTGGGGCCGATGTCGCGCGAACCGGGTCCCATCCGCTGGTGCAGGGCGAGAATGGCGGTGGCGGGCGGGTTGTCGGTGCGGTGGATGCCGAAGCTCCAGCCCCGCCCGTCGCATTCCTGGCGCAGCGCCGCGCGGTGGGCCGTGAGCCTTGCGACATAGTCGTCGCGCCAGGTCTCGGCGCGGCCCGCCGTGATCGTCAGCTTGTCCTCGAGATCCTCGAATTCGACGCGTCCCTTGTAGGGGAAGGTCTCCTCGATCGGATCGTTGATCTGCAGCACGTGGCCGCGCGATCCCCCCGAGGCGAGGCTCTTCAGTTCCTCGCGGAACTCGTCGATCGGCACCAGGCAGTCCGACAGGATCACCACCTCCGACAGGCGCGACACGGGAGTCTTCGGCGGCAGGCTGGCATTGGCGAGATCGGGCGCCGCCAGCAGGGCCTCGGCCATGCGGTCGATGATGGCGCGGCTCGCCGTCGGCCGCATGATACCGGGGATGCCGATCCGCTCGCCGCCGCGGACCATGATCTCGGCGAGGGCGAAGGCGAGCACGATGCAGCGGTCGCGCTTGGTCTCCCAGGCGAGCGGGGAGACGAACTGCATGGAAGCTGAGCAGTCGGGCCAGATCCACACCGTGTGGGCGGCTTCCCATTCCCGTTCGCGGACATAGAGGTGCTGGTCGCGGGCCGAGCGGCGCCAGTCGACCCGGTTCGCCGGCTCGCCATCCGAGAAACGACGGAACTGCCAGAAATTCTCACCAGATCCTGCGCGGCGGCGGCCGTGCAGGCCGTGGACCACGGTTGATGCGACGCGGCGCGCCTCCAGCACCAGCCGCGGCAGGGCTGCTGCGAGCTGCTCGCTGTCGCGCATCAGCCGTCTGGCCTGATCCTCGCGACTCTCCGTCTGGGCGAGGTCGAACATGGCGCTCTCAGCCGATCGGCTTGACCAGGGAGGCGATCACCGTCTCGACCGTCATGCCGTCGGCACGCGCCGAGAAGGACAGCGCCATGCGATGCTTCAGCACGGGTTCGGCCAGGGCGACGACGTCGTCGATGGAGGGCGCGAGGCGGCCATCGAGCAGGGCGCGGGCGCGCACGGCCAGCATCAGCGCCTGCGAGGCACGGGGGCCGGGGCCCCATGCGATGGCATTGGCGAGGTCGCCCTTCGCGGCGCCGGGCCTTGCCGAGCGCACCAGCGTCAGGATGGCATCGACGACGGAGTCGCCGACGGGCAGCCGCCGCACCAGCCGCTGTGCCGCCTGGAGGTCATCGGCGCTCAGCGCCTGTCGCGCATGGGTTTCCTGGGCTCCCGTGGTGTCGAAGAGAATCTTCCGCTCGGCCTCGAGGTCGGGATAGTCCACGTCGATCTGCATCAGGAAGCGGTCGAGCTGGGCCTCCGGCAGCGGATAGGTGCCTTCCTGCTCCAGAGGGTTCTGGGTGGCGAGCACGTGGAAGGGCTTCGGCAGCTCGTAAGTCTCGCCGGCCACCGTGACGTGATGCTCCTGCATCGACTGCAGCAGGGCCGACTGGGTGCGCGGAGAGGCGCGGTTGATCTCGTCGGCCATCAGGAGCTGGGCGAAGACCGGGCCCTTGACGAAGCGGAAGGCGCGCCGGCCGTCCGCCGCCTCCTCGAGGACTTCCGAGCCGAGAATGTCGGAGGGCATGAGATCGGGGGTGAACTGGATGCGCCGGGCATCGAGCCCCAGGACCGTCCCCATGGTCTCGACCAGCTTGGTCTTGGCGAGACCCGGGAGACCGACCAGCAAGGCATGGCCGCCCGACAGCACGGTGATGATCGCCTTGTCGATGACGGGCTGCTGACCGAAGATCACGGTCGAGATGTTCGCCCGCGCTGACCGCACCTGGGCGGCGGTGGCTTCGGCGGCGCGAACGATCGCGTCTTCCATTCGTTCGGCTGTCTCGGCGGTCATGCGGACTTCCCTTCGAGGCTGCGCATTGCTTCGCAGTGCATCATGGCTCATGCGTTGCGACGCGGATAGTCGAGTCTTACGTTCGTCACAGGCATCGGCCCACCATCCGCCCTTTTTGGGGCGGCCGGTTCACCGAAATGTGAGGCTTGGAACGTGACGCAGGGATCGGCCCCGCCGGCTGGGCTGGAGGGAATCGCGGCGCGGGTGAAATCGGCGACGGGCGGAGCGCCCGTTCACCTGTGGAACCCACCCTATTGCGGCGACCTCGACATCCGCATCGGCGCTGATGGCACCTGGTTCTACATGAAGTCGCCGATCGGCCGATTGCCGCTGGTGAAGCTGTTTTCCTCGGTTCTGAAGCGGGAAGACGGTCGCTTCTACCTTGTCACGCCCGTCGAGAAGATCGGAATCACTGTCGATGACGCGCCCTTCGCGGCGGTCGAGATGCGGGTGGAGGGGGAGGGGCGATCCCGTCAGATCGCTTTCCGCACCCAGGTCGAACAGTGGGTCGAGGTCGGTCCCGACCATCCGCTGCGGTTCGAGAAGGAGACCGGCACCGACGGCGTCAAGCCCTATGTCCATGTCCGCCGCGACCTTTGGGCGCGGGTATCGCGCGCCCTCTTTCACGATCTCGCGAGCCTTGGGGAAATCGCCGCGCAGGACGGGCGTGACTGGTTCGGGGTTTACGTGGCCGACGTCTTCTACCCCATGGTGGACGCCGCCGAGATCGAGGGCCTGATGTGATTCCCGAGACGTCCGAACAGTTCAGCCTCGCCGTGACGCGCCGGCTCTCTCTGGATGTGCCGAGCTTCCGGCAGGAGCTCTTCGGCATGCGGGGACGCACCGCCGCCGGTGACGAGGGTGACCACACGGTCAACGAGGGGCTGCCCGCCCGTCCGGCCGCGGTTCTGGTTCCGGTGGTGGCCCGCCCCGTGCCGATGATGCTGCTGACCCAAAGGTCCAGCGACATGCCTGACCATTCCGGCCAGATCGCCTTTCCCGGGGGCAAGATCGAAGCGGCGGACGCGACGCCGCTCGATGCCGCCCTGCGCGAGGCGGAGGAGGAGATCGGCCTTGCGCGCCAGCATGTGCGCCCGCTCGGCTATCTGCTGCCCTTCCTGTCGCGCACCGGCTACCTCATTACGCCCGTGGTGGGGCTGGTGTCGCCGCCCTTCGACCTGACGCTCAATCCGCGGGAGGTGACGGATGCCTTCGAGGTGCCGCTCTCTTTCCTCATGGACCCGCGCAACCACCAGAGAAAGTCGCGGGAATTCAATGGCGAGCAGCGCCACTTCTATGCCATGCCCTTCGAGGACCGTTACATCTGGGGCATCACCGCCGGGATCATCCGCAACCTGTGGGAGCGGCTGACGGACCACGAGATCGTCGAGGAGGTCGGATGAGAATCGCGATCAACCTGGCACTCTTCGTCCTGCCCTTCGCGCTCTACTTCGTCTGGCTGCACGTCAAGGAGAAGAGCCCGTTCCTCAAGGAGCACTGGGACCGCCAGCCGGTCATCTGGCTGGGGCTGTTCGGCATCGTCCTCGGCGGCGGCTATTTCCTCTATCATCTGGCCTACCAGGTCCGTGACCCCAACGTGATCTACCGGCCGGCGCAGGTAGAGAACGGGGTCTTCTCGCCGGCCCGGATGGAGCGGCGCGACCCCGCGGGCCCGCGATGACGGCGCTACCGCCGCTGCCGGACTGGCTGACCTGCGGCCCCGTTCCGCGGTTGATCTCACTCATTGGGGTCGACGGCGACGAGGTGCGCCCGATCGGCGGTGCGGTGCGCAACTGGCTGCTCGGCCTGCCTCCCGGCGATGTCGATCTGGCGACGACCGCCTCTCCCGCTGCCGTGGCCGAGCGGGCGCGGTCGGCGGGCCTCAAGGTGGTGCCGACCGGCATCGAGCATGGCACGGTGACGGTCGTCGCGGACGGCGATGGATACGAGATCACGACGCTCAGGGAGGACGTCGAGACCGACGGGCGCCGGGCCGTCGTGCGCTTCGGCCACGACTGGCGGGCGGATGCCGAGCGGCGCGACTTCACCATCAACGCCATGAGCCTGTCGCGCGAGGGCGCGCTGTTCGACTATTTCGGCGGCCGGCAAGATCTCGCCGCACGCCGTGTCCGCTTCATCGGCGATGCGGCGGCTCGCATCCGCGAGGATCGCCTGCGCATCCTCAGACTGTTCCGTTTCCACGCGACCTATGGAGCCGGCGAGGTCGACCGTCAGGCGCTCGCGGCCTGCATCGCCCAGAGGGAGGGGCTCGCCGAACTCTCGCGCGAGCGCCTGCGCGCTGAACTGATGAAGCTGGTCGTCGCCCCCGACGCGGCCGAGACCCTCCAGGCCATGACCGATGCCGGACTGCTCGGGCCGATCCTGGGGGGCGTCCCGCTCTGCCGCGATCTCGGTCGCCTCGCGCGGATCGAGGCGGAGATGGGGCTGCCGGCCGAGCCGGCGCGGCGGCTCGGGGCGCTGGCAGTGCTCGTGCGCGAGGATGCCCAGCGCCTGCGCGAGCGGCTGGCCCTGTCCAACGAGGAACTGCGCCGCGTCGACGGGATCGGCGATGGCTGGCACAGCCTCGACCCGCGAGCAGGGCCCTTGGCCGCCAAGAGCCTTCTCTACGGGGTCGGCAACCGCGGCTATCGCGACCGGGTGCTGGTGGCCTTCGCCCGGTCAGGGGCCGACGTGGCAAACCCTGGCTGGCGCGCTCTCATGGCGCTGCCCGAGCGCTGGGCGCCGCCCTCCTTCCCCCTCACGGGGGACCATCTGATGCGGCGGGGGATCGCGCCGGGGCCGCAGATCGGGGCGATCCTCGCCGAGGTCAAGCGGCGGTGGATGGCCGCTGACTTTCCCACCGCACCGGCCCGGCTGTCCGCCCTGGTCGATGACGTGATCGCCGTCATGTAACGGTCGATCGGATCAATTGTTTGCAACCATCTCCCCGCAATTAATTGATAGGCAAGTTTTTTTTGGTTGGCTTCGGTACCGAGCGATCTGTTCTGGATCGACGTCGATGGTTCATTGACGAGATGGTGCGTATTCAGGGTCGAAGCCCGAGCGAGACGAAAAGAGAGCTGCCCACCGAGATCTATGTCTCGATGGTCGATGCTCTTTACGAGGACGTGCGCTCCCTTCTGCTCGGCGCTGCCGCGGCGCTCGCCGGCAGCTTCTATGTCGCCTATCTGACCCGACACCCCCTGCTCATCGTCTTTCCGTTCGTGATGTTCCTCATCGCCGCGATCCGGACCCTGCGGATGAAGCAGTATCAGCGGGTTCGTGGTCAGGTCGTCACCTACGAACAGGCGCGGCGCTGGGAGCGCGAGTACACGCTCGGCGCCAACGCGCTGGTCTTCACCATCGGCCTGTGGTGTTTCGCCACGTTCACCCTTTCGGCCAGCATGGCGACGCATCTCTTCTGCGTGTCGGTGGCGTTGTCCTACATGGTCGGTGTCACCGGGCGGAATTTCGCCAACGGCCGGTTCGTCGATGACCAGATCGTGCTGCTCTGCACGCCGCTGGTCCTCGGCATGGTCATGACCGGGGTGTGGGACTATCTCGTCCTCGCCTGCTTCGCGCTGCCCTTCTTCGGCAGCGTCAGGAGTATCGCGCGGCGCCTGCGCGACATCCTGCTCAACGCCATCATCGCGCAGCGCGAGGTCTCGCTGCTGGCGGACCGGTTCGACACGGCGCTGAACAACATGCCGCACGGCCTTGCCATGTTCGATGCCGACGGCCGCCTCGTGGTCGTCAACCGGCGCTGGTTCGAGATCATGCCGATCGACGGCGACAGCATGGCCTCTGGCGCGCGCGCGGAGGCCATCGTCGCGGCCTATGTCGATCTGGACGTGCTCAGCGAGCGCGATGCGGGCCGGATGCTCGACGTCATCGGGCGGCGTGGCCTCGGCCTGCACAC
The DNA here is from genome assembly GCA_964587395.1 of uncultured Hyphomicrobiales bacterium. Taxonomy (GTDB): domain Bacteria; phylum Pseudomonadota; class Alphaproteobacteria; order Rhizobiales; family Phreatobacteraceae; genus Phreatobacter. The sequence goes on along the minus strand of CAZPMD010000017.1, from coordinate 7,046 downwards.
GGAGCAGATGGAGCTTCAGGCCAATGACCGGAACGTCGACCTGACGTTCCAGCCGATGGAATCGGGTGGCCTCGTGGTTGCGATCGAGGACATTACCGAGAAGCGGCGCACGGAAGCCAGGCTGGCCCATATGGCCAGGCACGATGCGCTGACCGGCCTGCCGAACCGGTTGCTGTTCCAGGAGAGGCTGGATGCCGCCCTGGCCATGGCCGGCAGCGACGACCTCCTCGCGGTGCTGTTCGTCGATCTCGACAACTTCCAGCAGATCAACGACACGCTGGGCCACGCGACGGGCGACGCGGTCCTCGTGGAGGTCGCGGACCGGCTGCGCTTCGCGGTTGGTGACAGCGACGTCGTGGCGCGCTTCAGCGCCGACGAGTTCGTGGTGCTCCAGAACGGCAGCCGGTCCGTCAACGAGGTGACCAGCCTGGCGACGCGGATCATCGAATCCCTGGCCGCGATCACCCAGGTCGATGACAAGGCGATCGTCTGCGGCGCTTCGATCGGAATCGCCCTGGCGCCGCGCGATGGCAGCGATTCCGACCAGTTGCTGAAGAGCGCCGACATGGCGCTCGGTCGCGCCAAGGCCGGCGGCAAAGGCATCCTGCACTTCTACGAGGAAGAGATGGACCGCCGCGCGCAGGCGCGCCGTGCCATCGAGATGGACCTGCGTCAGGCCCTCCAGAACGACGAGCTCGCTGTCTACTTCCAGCCGCTGCTCAACCTGAAGACCCTGTCGATCACCACCTGCGAGGCGCTGGTCCGCTGGCCGCATCCGGTCAGGGGCATGGTGTCGCCCGCCGAGTTCATCCCGGTGGCGGAGGAAACCGGCCTTGTCATCGAGCTCGGGCGGCAGGTCATGCGCAAGGCCTGCCAGGCCTGCGCGGGCTGGCCGGAGACGGTGCGCGTGGCCGTCAACCTGTCGTCCGTCCAGTTCGAGCGCGACGACGTGGTGAAGCTGGTCGGCGACACGCTGCGGGCGACCGGCCTGTCTCCCGACCGTCTCGAGCTCGAGATCACCGAAACCCTGCTGCTCCAGGATTCGGCTGCCATCCTGGACATCCTGAACCAGCTGCGTGCCATGGGTGTCCGACTGTCGCTGGACGACTTCGGAACTGGCTATTCGAGCCTCAGCTATCTGCACAAATTCCCGCTGCACAAGGTGAAGATCGACCGCTCCTTCGTCCGCAACATCACCACGGACAAGAAGTCGGCGAAGCTGCTGCGCGGTGTGACCCGCCTCGGCGCGGAGCTTGGGCTCTCCGTGGTGGTGGAGGGTGTCGAGACTCACGAGCAGCTCAGGATGATCGATGCACCGGGCGTTGTCGGCGAAGTCCAGGGATTCATCCTCAGCCCGGCCATCCCCAATGATCAGATTCGTGTCATGGTGGGCCGCACCGGCAAGGATCTTCTGGCTCGCGCCGCCTGACGACTGCGTCAATACCTTCCGTAAGGTCATGAACGACTTGACGCCTTGGTGCCGCCCACAGCAGCAGGGCTGCGCATCAGGTCGGACAATGACATCCAGCTGAAGCGGGCAGGCGCGGCGGGCGCCGCAGGCCAAACGGTCCGGAAGCCATTTTTCTCCCGATTCAGGTGAAGTCGGCCAGTCCATAACCCGTCATGGTTGATGAAAGGGCCTTCTGTATGCGCGCCGTTTCAATGTCCGATCATTTGTCACATCCAATGCAACTATCACTTGAGGATCGCCAGTAAAGCGCCGCCGAGGTGGGAGGTATCTCGGTAACGAGCAATGTATTTAACGCTTTTCCCGCGGTCGCGTTAACGATGATTTAACCACGTGCTTTCCAACCGTAAAAAAATCATTAACATCATCCTCACTGAGACGAACGAGTAGCGGCGTTCCTCGTGGGGCATTTCAGATGAACTCGGTTAACGTGGTCAGTTCTTTTGCACGAAATGTCTCCGATCTCGTTGAGCGGATCGAATATCGGAGAATCCTGTCTTCGGAAGACAGGCAAGCCGTGTTCCGGCTTCGCTACGAATGCTACCTGAGAGAAGGGGCCATCTCGGAGAACGAGATCAGGTCGTTCGAAGACGACTTCGACAGCGCCCCGAATGTATGGATCTTCGGGCTTTATCTCGACGGTATGCTTGCCAGCTCCATTCGCGTCCATATCGCCAGCCCGGAGCATCCGATCGCCCCCGCCCTCTCCGTCTTCGGCGATATCCTGGGAGCGCGCATCGCCCGGGGAGAGACCATTGTCGATCCGACCCGCTTCGTCGTCGACCAGGAACTGTCGCGCCTGTACCCGGCTCTGGCCTATGCGACAGTCCGCATGGGCATGCTGGCGGCCGAATGGGCCGATGCGGATTATGCGCTGGCGACGGTGCGCACCGAACACCGCGCCTTCTATCGCCGCCTGCTCTTCATGGAACCGGTGGGTGAGCCGCGGATCTACCCGAGCCTCAAGAATCCGATCAATCTGATGGGGGTGTCCTTTCCGCTGATGCGGCAGAGGGTCTATGATCGTTATCCGTTCATGATGTCGACCCGCGACGAGCAGGAGACTCTCTTCGGCCCGCGCTTCGCCGAACGGACAGCCGAGGAGAATGCTCTGGCGCCGGTGGCAGGACGGACTGCCGCCGCGGCCTGAAACTCGGGAAGGGACGGTCCATGCGATCGGGCAGCCGCAGACCCTTCGAGGCTTTTCGCCGCGCTCCGGGCGGGGAGGGCAGGACGAGCGACAGCTGGAAGCGCGAGACCTTCATGCTGCCGCGAGAGGCGGCTCGGATCAAGGCTCGGGAAATTCTCGACCGGTTTCCCCGCGCTGCCTATCTGACCGAGGTCGAGTTCTGGCGTGAGCTGGAAGACGGACGCATCGAGTTCACGATGCGTCGTCTCCCGACGTCAGACTGACCAGCCCTCAGGCGGCCTCTTCTTCTTCCTCGTCCTCGCCTTCATCGGCAGAGGCCTCTTCGTCCTCGGCCTCTTCCTCATCGAGTTCCACCGCCTCGAGGGCGATGAACGGGATCTTCTCGCGGAAGAGGTCGCCCTCCTCGCCGAGCCAGATGCAGTTGGCCTCCTCGGCATCGACCGAGGCGATGGTCAGGGCCTGTCCGCCCGATTTCAGGGTGACGATGTCGCCGGCACGAAAGGTCATGGGAGCCTCCATTGGGTGCAGGGAGAGGCTATCCAGGCCGCGTGACGGGCCGATCACAGGCAGATGTCAGCGGGCCATCGCATGTCAGGTGAACGATCCTCCCGCGGCCGGATTGCAGCCGCGGGACCGGAGCGAGCCCGCGCTCGCCATCATACTCGCCGGTTCAGCCGCGCCGCGCCGCGAGGCTCGCCATCAGGGCGCGGACTCCCTCCGTCCATGGCGGGCATTCGGTCGACAGGCGGACACGGTTCGTCAGGCTGCCGAGGCCGTCGCTGGCGATGGTGACGATGTCGCCGAGCTTGTGGGTGAAGCCCTTTCCCTTGTCGCCGCGATCCTGGATCGGCGCGAACAGCGTGCCGCAGTAGAGCACGAGGCCGTCCGGATACTGGTGGTGCGGGCCGATAGCCTGGCGGGCGAGGTCCTCGACGTCGCGGGAGATCGCCGCCATGTCGCTCTTCCCGTCGAGGACGAAGCCGTCGTCGCCGGTAACCTTCAGCGAGATCTTCATGGTCCTGACGGCGTCGATCCCGAAGGTGGCGTCGAAGAGGCGCACGAAGGGGCCGAGGGACGCCGAGGCGTTGTTGTCCTTGGCCTTGCCGAGGAGCAGGGCCGAGCGGCCCTCGACGTCGCGGAGGTTGACGTCGTTGCCGAGCGTCGCACCGACGATGCGGCCAGCCGAGGAGATGACCAGCACCACCTCCGGCTCCGGATTGTTCCAGGTCGAGATCGGGTGGAGGCCGACATCGGCCCCCGTGCCGACCGAGGCCAGGACCGGTGCCTTGGTGAAGATCTCCGCGTCCGGGCCGATGCCGACCTCGAGATATTGCGACCAGAGCCCACGTTCCTGAAGGTGCTTCTTCAGGGCCGCGGCCTCGGGTGAACCGGGCTTCAGGCCCTTCAGCTCGCCGCCGATGATGGCGCCGATTTCGCCGCGGATGGCGGCGGCGCGTTCCGGCACCCCCTTGGCCTGTTCCTCGATGACACGCTCCACCATGGAGATGGCGAAGGTGACGCCGGCGGCCTTCACCGCCTGCAGGTCGATGGGGGACAGGAAGAAGGGCTTTGTCGCGTCCCGCCCGTCCGGGACAGTGTTTCCGAGGATCGCGGCGAGGTCGCCTATCCGCTCGCCGGCAACGGCCGCGATGGCCGCCGCCGGGCTGGCGGTGTCGAAGAGGTCGGAGGTCGTGGCGAAGGCGCCGGTGACATCGAAGACACCGTCGGCGCGGATCGCGACGACCGAGGGGCCGAGGCCGGGCCTGAAGACGCGTCCGACGAGGGTGCCCGCCGTGCCGTCGGCGGGAAGCGTCGTCGCGGGGGAGAGGGCGAGCGCGCTCATATGCAGCGCCCCCCGTCGACTTCCAGCACCACGCCGGTGAGGAAGTTGCCGGGGTCGGCGGCGAGGAACAGCGCCGCGTCGGCAATGTCCTTCGGGGTCGACAGGCGGCCCATGGGGATGGAGGCGATGAACTTCTTGCGCATCTCCGGCGTGTCCTCGCCCATGAACGTGCCGAGGAGCGGCGTGTCGCCGGCGACGGGCGCCAGCGCGCAGACCCGGATCCTGTCGGGTGCGAGCTCGACGGCCATGGACTTGGTGAGCAGGTTCACCGCGCCCTTGGAGGCATTGTACCAGGCAAGACCGGGGCGCGGCCGGATGCCGGCGGTGGAGCCGACATTGATGATGGCGCCGCCGCCGTTCTGGCGCATCACCGGGATGACCGCGTGGGCGAAATGGAAGATCGATTTCACGTTGACGTCGAAGACGCGGTCGAAGGTCGCCTCGTCGACCTCCAGCATCGGCCGGTTGCGGTGCGAGGTGCCGGCATTGTTGATGAGCACGTCGACCGTGCCGAAGCGCTCGACGGCCTTGGCGACGGCGCGCTGCACGTCCTTCGCCTTGGAGACGTCGCACTTAATGCCGAAGGCCTTGCGGCCATAGGGCTTGGCGGCCGCCTTGGCGCCCTCCTCGTTGAGGTCGAGGACGACGACCTTCGCGCCCTCCCTGGCGAAGACCTCGACGATGCCGAGGCCGAAGCCCTGTGCGCCGCCGGTGACGATGGCGACCTTGTCCTTCAGACGCATGGTTTCCCCCTGATGCGCGAATGCTTGTTGCTGTCCCGGCTGTCAGCCGTGGTTGATGACGACGGTCTTGGAGGCGGAGAATTCGTAGAGCGCCTCGAAGCCCTTCTCGCGGCCGTGGCCGGACTTCTTGACGCCGCCGAAAGGCAGCTCGATGCCGCCGCCGGCACCGTAGCCGTTGACGAAGACCTGGCCGCAGCGCATGGCGCGGGCGACCCGCATGGAGCGCTTCGCATCGCGGCTCCAGACGCCGGCGACGAGGCCGTAGTCGGTGCCGTTGGCGAGGCGGATGGCGTCTTCCTCGTCGTCGAAGGGGATGGCGGAGAGGACGGGCCCGAAGACCTCGTCGCAGGCGAGGCGGTTGGAGCGCGGCACCGGGCCGAAGAGGGTGGGCGCGACGTAGAAGCCGTTGGGCGGCAGGTTCGGCGCGAGCTCGCCCTCCGCCAGAACCGGAATGCCGTCGGCACGGGCGCGGGCGACGAAGTCCTCGACGCGCTTCTTCTGGTCGATGGTGATCATCGGGCCGCAGTCGAGGTCCATGTCCCAGGCGCCGACGCGCACGGTCCGGAAGCGTTCGGCGACGCGGGTGACGAGTTCGTCATAGGCCGGCCGCTCGACCAGCATGCGGGACCCCGCCGAACAGGTCTGGCCGCCGTTCTGGATGATGGCGTTGACGAGGGAGGGCACCGCCGCGTCGAAATCGGCGTCCCTGAACACGACCTGGGGCGACTTGCCGCCGAGCTCCAGCGTGCAGCCGATGTGGTTCCGCGCGGCGGCCGACTGGATCAGCGTGCCGACCTCGGGCGAACCGGTGAAGGAGATGAAGTCGATGCCGCGGTGGGCGGAGAGCGCCGCGCCCGCCTCCTCGCCGAGGCCGGTGACGAGGTTGAGCACGCCGGGCGGAAAGCCGACCTCCAGCGCCAGTTCGCAGATGCGGATGAGCGACAGGCAGGCGTCCTCCGCCGGCTTCACCACGCAGGTGTTGCCGCAGGCGAGCGAGGCCGCCACCGACCGGCCGAAGATCTGGGCCGGGTAGTTCCACGGCACGATATGGGCAGTGACGCCGTGGGGGTCGCGGACGACCGCCACCGTGTAGCCGTTGAGGAAGGGAATGGTCTCGCCATGCACCTTGTCGGCGGCGGTGCCGTAGAACTCGAAGTAGCGCGCGGCGGCGGTGATGTCGGCCTTGCCCTGGCGTGCCGGCTTGCCGGTATCGATGCTCTCCAGCAGCGACAGCTCGTCGTGGTGGGCGAGGATGGCCTCGCCGAGCTTGCAGAGCAGGCGGCCGCGCTCGGTGGCGGTCATGCGCCCCCAGGGGCCCTCCTCGAAGGCCTTGCGGGCGGCGGCGACCGCGCGGTCGATATCCTCGGCGCCGGAGCGGGGCATCTGGGTCAGCACCGCGCCGTCGGAGGGGCCGACGACGTCCAGCGCCTTGCCGCTCAGGGCGGCGACCTGCCTGCCATCGACCACGTTGAGGAAGTTGTGTGCCATGGCGCGGGCGGCGGTGCTGGTCTGGACGGTCATGCTGGTCCCTCGTCGGGCGGTTCTCGGCCCTCGGGCCGCGGCAAATCGGGCGCGCACGCTAGCCCCAGACGCCGGTCCTCCGAAAGGGGCCCCTCGCATGGGTGCCCTTCCGCAGGGCGATACGGCTCGGCGACCGACTTCCGGGTCAGAAGCGTGTGGCGAGGTGAGCGAAGGCGATGACCCCGCCGACCCCGACACCGATGCCGAGCAGGAACAGCACGAAGGCGCCGATCGCCGAGAAGCGCACGCCGTCGCGCGGCGGCGGCGGAGCGACGGCATTCGGCAGGGCTGCGGGCGGGGCGAGCGCGGCCGCTTGTGGTT
>CAZPMD010000016.1:36505-50212 GCA_964587395.1 uncultured Hyphomicrobiales bacterium | reverse complement strand
TCCGCGACCGAGGCCGAACTTCGCGTGCTGCCGGGCATCGGCGAGGCCCGGGCCCGTGCGATCATCGCCGGCCGCCCCTATCGCGGCAAGGATGAGCTCGTCCGCAAGAACATCGTCCCGCAGGGTGTCTATGACGGCATCCAGGCCCGCATCATCGCCCGCCAGCGCTGACCGCTCGACCACGCGCCGTCCGCGCCCCCATGGCGCGGGCGGCCTGCCGGCGGACGATGCCAACCTCGGGGCGTCATCGCCTCAGGCGGAGCACTCGCGAATGATTCCGGCGAGGAAGGCATCGCACTTGGCGAGTTCCGAAACCTCGACCCACTCGTCGGGCTGGTGCGCCTGGGCGATGTCGCCGGGACCGCAGATGACAGTGGAAATGCCGGCCGCCTGGAACAGTCCGGCCTCGGCGCCATAGGGCACGACCTGGATGCCGTTGTCGCCGGTCAGCCTCCGGGCGATGCGCTCGGCCTCGCCGTCCTCCTCGCGCACCAGCGGCTCGCCGCCGATGCGCCAGGTGATGGTGACGCCGGCGTCCGGGTGCACAGCCTTCATCGCCGGCTCGATCTCGCGGCGGACATAGTCCTCGTACTCGCGCACGTAGGAGACACCGTTGTCGCCCGGAACCAGGCGGATGCCGGTGACGAAGTGGCAGTCGAGCGCCGTGATGTTGTGCGCCGTACCGCCGTGGATGGTGCCGACGTGCAGCATGGTCCAGCCCGGATCGAAATAGGGCACGCCGCCGTTCGCCTCGGCCTCCGCCTTGTTCCTGAGGTCGCGCTCCTCCATCCAGGTCACCAGGCGCGCCGCGACGAAGACCGCGGAGACCCCGTGGTAGCGGTTGGAGGAATGGACCTCGTGACCGCGCACATGGGTGTCGATGCGCATGTAGCCCTTGTGGCCGGTGACGACCTTCATCCGGCTCGGCTCGCCGACGATGCAGGCGGAGGGGCGGGTCCAGTCCTTGCCGAGGCGCTCGATGAGGGCGCGGGCGCCATCCATGCGGATTTCCTCATCCGCCGTGAGGCAGATGTGGATCGGACGCTTCAGGTCGGCGGCGACCATCGCCGGCACGGCGGCGAGGACGCAGGCGTCGAAGCCCTTCATGTCGCAGGAGCCGCGGCCGTAGAGGCGGTCGCCCTTCGCCGTCAGGGTGAAGGGGTCGGTCGTCCATGGCTGTCCCTCCACCGGCACCACGTCGAGATGGCCGGAGAGGACGATGCCGCCGTCGATGCGCGGGCCGATCGTCGCCCAGATGTTGGCGTTGCGCCCGTCGGGCTGCGGGACGACCTCATAGGCGACGCCGTGCGCCGTCAGATACTCGCCGATGAAGGCGACGAGGTCGAGGTTGCTGGCGTCGGAGACGGAGGGGAAAGCGACGAGGCGCTCAAGGAGTTCGATGCTGGTCAGGTTCATCCCACGCAGGGAGCCGATGGGAGCCATGCGCGTCAAGAGGACGAGATCGCATGGCAGACCGGTTGACCGGCGAACAGACCTCCGGTTGTCTGCATTCTTCCTCTTGCCGGACGCATCAATGCCTATCGTGAACCGGATTGCCGGGCTGCATGAAGAAGCCACCGCGTGGCGCCGTGATTTCCACCAACATCCCGAACTCCAGTTCGACCTGCCGCGAACCTCGGCCATCGTCGCCGCGCGCCTCAGGGAATTCGGCTGCGACGAGGTCGTCACCGGCATCGGCCGCACCGGCGTCGTCGGCCTCATCCGCGGGACGAAGACGTCTTCGGGCAAGGTGATCGGCCTCAGGTCCGACATGGACGCCCTGCCGCTGACCGAGATCACCGGCCTGCCGCACGCCTCGACCATTCCCGGCAAGATGCACGCCTGCGGCCATGACGGCCACATGGCCATGCTGCTCGGCGCGGGCAAATACCTCGCGGAGACGCGCAACTTCGACGGCACGGTGGCGCTGATCTTCCAGCCGGCGGAAGAGGGCGGCGGCGGCGCCCGCGAGATGGTGGCGGACGGCCTGATGGAGCGCTTCGGCATCCAGGAGGTCTATGGCATGCACAACGGCATCGACCCGGCCGGCACCATGTCCGTGCGCACCGGCGCGACCAGCGCGGCGGCCGACAAGATCCACATCCTCGTCGAGGGCAAGGGCGGCCATGCCGCCAAACCCCACCTCGCCGTCGACACGGTGCTGGTGGCGGCGCAGATCGTCATCGCCGTGCAGTCCATCGTCGCCCGCAACGTCGACCCGCTGGGCTCGGCGGTGATCTCCATCTGCGCCTTCAATGCCGGCCACGCCAACAACGTCATTCCGCAGACGGCGGAGCTTCTCGGCACGGTCCGCACCCTCTCCAAGGACATCCAGGCGCTGGTCGAGACGCGGCTGCGCGAGGTCGTCGAGAAGACCGCCGACGCCTACGGCGCGAAGGCGACCTTCACCTATATCCACGGCTGCCCCATGGTGGTGAACCATTCGGCCGAGTCCGACCACGCGGCGGCGGTGGCCGCCTCCATCGTCGGCGCGGACAACGTGCGGCGCGACAAGCCGCCCTCCATGGGCTCGGAGGATTTCTCCTTCATGCTGGAGGAGCGCCCCGGCTGCATGATCGGCATCGGCCAGGGCGGCGAGTTCGGCGTCCATCACCCGGCCTACGACTTCAACGACGAGATCCTGCCCATCGGCATGAGCTACTGGGCGCGCCTCGTCGAAACCCGCATGCCGGCCTGACCTCTCGCCACCCGGAGAGCCGTGGTGCCCATCGTCAACCGCATCGCCGCACTGCACGAGGAGGCTGCCGGCTGGCGGCAGGATTTCCATCGCCACCCGGAGCTCAACTTCGACCTGCCGCGGACCTCGGCCATCGTCGCCGAGCGCCTGAGGGAGTTCGGCTGCGACGAGGTGGTGACAGGCATCGGCCGCACCGGCGTCGTCGGCGTCATCCGCGGGGCGAAGACCTCGTCGGGCAAGGTGATCGGCCTCAGATCCGACATGGACGCCCTGCCGATCCACGAGACCAGCGGCGTGGCCCATGCCTCGACGGTGCCCGGCAAGATGCACGCCTGCGGCCATGACGGCCACATGGCCATGCTGCTGGGGGCGGGGAAATATCTCGCCGAGACGCGCAACTTCGACGGCACCGTCGTGCTGGTCTTCCAGCCCGACGAGGAGGGCGGCCACGGCGCACGCGCCATGATCGCCGACGACCTGATGGACCGCTTCGGCATCCAGGAGGTCTATGGCATGCACAACAGCCAGGACCCCGTCGGCACGATCTCGGTGATCTCCGGCGCCGCCAGCGCGGCGGTCGACTGGATCCACATCGCCATCGAGGGCAAGGGCGGCCACGCGGCACGGCCGCACATGTCCGTCGACGCCCTGCTCGTCGCCGCCCATATCATCGCCGCCGTGCAATCGGTCGTGGCGCGTAGCGCCGACCCGCTGCAGAGCGCCGTCGTCTCGCTCTGCGCCGTGGAAGCCGGTTCGGTGTTCAACGTCATTCCGCAGACGGCGACGCTGCGCGGCACGGTCCGCACCCTGTCGAAGGCGACGCAGGACCTCGTCGAGCAGCGTCTCCGGGCGATCGTCGAGGCCACCGCCGCGAGCTTCGGCGCGACCGCCACCCTCACCTATGAGCGGGCCTGCCCGAGCGTGATGAACACGACGGCCGAATGCGGCCATGCCGCGCTCGCCGCGACATCGGTGCTCGGCGAGACCGGCGTCTGGCGCGATGTCGACCCCGCCATGGGCGGCGAGGACTTCGCCTTCATGCTGGAGGAGCGGCCGGGCTGCATGATCGGCATCGGCCAGGGCGGCGAGTACGGCCTTCACCACCCCTCCTACGACTTCAACGACGCGATCCTGCCCATCGGCATGAGCTATTGGGCAAGGCTCGTCGAAACCCGACTTCCAAGCTGATAGAAGGGCCGTCAGGCCCCTGCCCTTTCCGGAGTAGTCCCATGCCCATCGTCAACCGCATTTCCGCCCTGCACGAGGAGGTCACCGCCTGGCGCCGCGACTTCCACGAGAATCCCGAGCTGATGTTTGACGTGCATCGCACCGCCGGCATCGTCGCGGAGAAGCTGAAGGAATTCGGCTGCGACGAGGTCGTCCCCGGCATCGGCAAGACCGGCGTCGTCGGTATCATCAAGGGCCGCAACACCGGCTCGGGCAAGGTCGTGGGCCTGCGCGCCGACATGGACGCGCTGCCGCTGACCGAGATCACCGGCCTGCCGCACGCCTCCAAGGTGCCGGGCAAGATGCACGCCTGCGGCCATGACGGCCATACCGCCATGCTGCTGGGCGCTGCCAAGTATCTCGCCGAGACCCGCAACTTCGACGGCACCGTCGCCGTCATCTTCCAGCCGGCCGAGGAGGGCGGCGGCGGCGGCCGCGAGATGGTCAATGACGGGATGATGGACCGCTTCGGCATCCAGGAGGTCTACGGCATGCACAATGCGCCGGGCCTTCCCGTCGGCAAGTTCGCGCTGCGTCCCGGCCCGCTGATGGCCGCGGCCGACCGCATCCAGATCGACGTCGAGGGCAAGGGTGGCCATGCCGCGAAGCCGCATCTGGCGGTCGACACGATCCTGATCGCGACGCAGATCGTCAACAACGTCCAGTCCATCGTCTCGCGCAACGTCGACCCGCTCGGCAATGCGGTGGTCTCCATCTGCGCCTTCAATGCCGGCTTCACCGACAACGTCATTCCGCAGACCGCGACGCTGCTCGGCACGGTGCGCACCCTCACCCCGGAGATGCGCGACCTCGTGGAGAAGCGCCTGCACCAGATCGTCGAGGGCACCGCGGCCATGTATGGCGGCACGGCGAAGCTCACCTACCACCGCGACTATCCCGTCACGAAGAACCACGCCGACAACGCGATCTTCGCCGGCGACGCGGCGGCGGCCGTGGTGGGCGACGACGGCGTCAACCGCGACACGGTGCCGGTGATGGGCGGCGAGGACTTCTCCTTCATGCTGGAAGCCCGCCCCGGCGCCTTCATCTTCATCGGCCAGGGCGACACCGCATCGGTGCACCACCCGGCCTATGACTTCAACGACGAGATCATCCCGATCGGCATGAGCTACTGGGCGAAGATCGTCGAAAGCCGCATGCCGGCCTGACGCCGCTACCCCGGAGGCGTGGCCCGAGCGGCCACGCCTTGACCTCCCTCATCCCGCCAGGACCTGCCCCATGCCCATCGTCAACCGCATCTCCGCCCTCCACGAGGAAGTCACCGCCTGGCGCCGTGACATCCACGAATATCCGGAGCTGCAGTTCGACGTGCACCGCACGGCCGGCATCGTCGCCGACAAGCTGCGCGCCTTCGGCTGCGACGAGGTGGTGCCCGGCATCGGCCGCACCGGCGTCGTCGGCATCATCCGCGGCAGGACCAATAGCTCGGGCAAGGTGGTGGGCCTGCGCGCCGACATGGACGCGCTGCCGCTGACCGAGATCACCGGCCTGCCGCATGCCTCCAAGGTGCCGGGCAAGATGCACGCCTGCGGCCATGACGGCCACACCGCCATGCTGCTCGGCGCCGCCAAGTATCTCGCCGAGACGCGCAATTTCGACGGCACCGTCGCCGTCATCTTCCAGCCGGCGGAAGAGGGCGAGAAGGGCGGCGAGGCCATGGTGCTCGACGGCATGATGGATCGCTTCGGCATCCAGGAGGTCTACGGGATGCACAATGCGCCGGGCCTGCCCGTCGGCCAGTTCGCCATCCGTCCCGGCCCGATGCTGGCGGCGGTGGACAATTTCCGCATCCATGTCGAGGGCAAGGGCGGCCACGCGGCGCGCCCGCACCAGTCGATCGACACCATCCTCGTCGCCTCGCACATCGTCGCGGCGGTGCAGTCCATCGTCGCGCGCAACATCGACCCGCTGAAGAGCGCCGTCATCTCCATCTGCGCCTTCAACGCCGGCTTCACCAACAACGTCATCCCGCAGACGGCGGAGCTGCGCGGCACGGTGCGCACCCATGACGGCGAGGTGCGCGACTTCATCGAGGTCAGGCTGAAGGAGGTCGCCGAGAAGACCGCCGCCGTCTTCGGCGCCACGGCGACGGTGGAGCATGTGCGCGTGGTGCCGGCGACGGTCAACGACCCGGCCTACACGCCCCACGCCGTGGCGGCGGCCGCGGCGGTCGTCGGCGACAGGGCGGTCAACGACGACGCGCCGCAGATCATGGGCGGCGAGGACTTCTCCTACATGCTTCAGGCCCGGCCCGGCGCCTTCATCATGATCGGCCAGGGCGACACGGCCTCGGTCCACCATCCCGCCTACGACTTCAACGACGAGATCATCCCGATCGGCATGAGCTACTGGGCCAAGCTCGTCGAGAGCCGCATGCCGGCGTGAGGAAGGCTTGCGTTTGGGCTGCAGAGCCCGAGTGCGTCCTTCGAGGCTCGCCCGTCCGAACGGGCGACTCGCCGCCTCCGTCCCGCCACGCCTAGCATCCGCCCCGACTGTCGGGCCTGACGAGGATGCCATGGCGAAGGTGCTCTACGAGAAGGACGGCCGGATCGGCCGCATCACCCTCAATCGTCCCGAGGTGATGAACGCCATCGACGACGAGGTGCCGCTCGAGCTCGCCGACTGCGTCGCCCGCGCCAATGCCGATCCCGGCGTCCACGTCATCGTGCTCTCGGGCAAGGGCGAGGCCTTCTGCGCCGGCTATGACCTGACCTACTACGCCGAGGGCAACGGCAACGGCCAGGCGACCCAGGACATGCCCTGGGACCCCATGAAGGACTACGCCTTCATGATGCGGAACACCGAGCTGTTCATGTCGCTGTGGCGGTCCTACCGGCCTGTCATCTGCAAGGTGCACGGCTTCGCGGTGGCCGGCGGCTCCGACATCGCCATGTGCTCGGACCTGATCGTCATGGCCGAGGAGGCCCGCATCGGCTACATGCCAGTGCGCGTCTGGGGCTGCCCGACGACCGCCATGTGGGTCTACCGGCTGGGTCCGGAGAAGGCCAAGCGCATGCTCTTCACCGGCGACAAGATCGACGGGCGCGAGGCGGAGAGGCTCGGCCTCGTGCTGAAGGCGGTGCCTGCCGCCGATCTCGACCGCGAGGTGGAGGCGCTGGCCGAACGCATGGCGACCGTGCCGGTCAACCAGCTGATGATGCAGAAGCTGGTGGTCAACCAGGCGATCGAGGCCATGGGCCTGAAGCAGACGCAGATGTTCGCGACCCTCTTCGACGGCATCACCCGCCACTCGCCCGAGGGAATCAATTTCAAGACACGGGCTGAACAGGTCGGCTGGAAGCAGGCGGTGCGCGAGCGCGACGCCGGCACCTTTGACTGGACGCAGAACCGGCCGATCAATCCCGGCGGCTGAGCCGGCAAGCCTCATGAAGGCGCATTCCAGCGATCCCTCCGGCCCCCTCGCCTCGCCCGGGTCTTCGCGCTAGCTTCGCGCTTTCGCCTGCCCTTCCGGAGACTTCCATGCCCGTCATCAACCGCGTTGCCGACCTTCACGACGAGATCACCGCCTGGCGCCGCGATTTCCACGAGAACCCGGAACTGCTCTACGACGTTCACCGGACCGCCGGCATCGTCGCGGAGAAGCTGAAGGCGTTCGGCTGCGACGAGGTCGTCCCGGGCATCGGCCAGACCGGCGTCGTCGCGGTGATCAGGGGGCGCAAGTCCGGCTCGGGCAAGGTGATCGGGCTTCGCGCCGACATGGACGCGCTGCCGATCGAGGAGGCGACCGACGTTCCCTACAAGTCGAAGGTGCCGGGCAAGATGCACGCCTGCGGCCATGACGGCCACACCGCCATGCTGCTGGGCGCCGCCAAGTACCTCGCCGAAACCCGCAACTTCGACGGCACGGCCATCATGATCTTCCAGCCGGCGGAAGAGGGCGGCGGCGGCGGCGGCGCCATGGTCAAGGACGGCCTGATGACCCGCTGGGGCATCCACGAGGTCTATGGCCTGCACAACATGCCGGGCATCCCGGTCGGCCAGTTCGCCATCCGCAAGGGTCCGGCCATGGCGGCCGCCGACCGCTTCATCATCGACATCGAGGGCAAGGGCGGCCACGGCGCCATGCCGCACCTCTGCGTCGATCCGGTCCAGGCCGGATTCGCCATCGGCCTCGCCATGCAGACCATCGTCTCGCGCAATGTCGACCCGATCGAGAGCGCGGTGATCTCCATCACCTCGGTCAAGGCGGGCGAGGCCTTCAACGTCATCCCGCAGACCCTGCGCATGCTCGGCACGGTGCGCACCTTCAAGCCGGAGATCCAGGACCTGGTCGAGGCGCGGATGAAGGAACTGGTCGAGAACGTCGCCAAAGGCATGGGCTGTACCGCGACCGTCGACTACCTGCGCGGCTATCCCGTGACCTTCAACCATGCGGACCAGACCGACTTCGCCGTCAAGGTGGCGGAATCCGTCGTGGGCGCCGACAAGGTCGATCCGAACACGCCGCCGCTGATGGGCGCCGAGGACTTCTCCTACATGCTCATCGAGCGGCCGGGCAGCTATATCTTCCTCGGCAATGGCGACACCGCCGCCTGCCACCACCCGGCCTACAATTTCGACGACAACGCCATTCCGGTGGGGACGAGCTACCTCGCCAAGATCGTCGAAACCGCGATGCCGGCGTGACGGCGACCATGTCCGGTACACGCATCGCGCTCGGCATCGTCGGTGCCGGCATCATGGGCGAGCGGCTCCTCGGGGCCGCCCTCTCGCAGGCCGGCGACATCGTCCGCGTCGCCGGCATCTGGGACCCTTCGGCGGAGGCCATGGCGCGCATCGCCGCGGCCTTCCCGGACGTGCCGCGGCTCGCCGATGCGGCGGCGGTGATCGCGGCGAGCGACTGCCTCTACGTCGCCTCGCCGCCTGCCTCGCATCTCGGTCATGCCCGGGCCGCGCTGGCGGCCGGAAAGGCCGTGTTCTGCGAGAAGCCGCTGGCGGTGGACGTCGCCGATGCCCGCGCCTTCGTGGCCGATGCGGGGGATAAGGGGGCCGTCAACTTC
Organism: uncultured Hyphomicrobiales bacterium; assembly: GCA_964587395.1. GTDB lineage: Bacteria > Pseudomonadota > Alphaproteobacteria > Rhizobiales > Phreatobacteraceae > Phreatobacter. The sequence goes on along the minus strand of CAZPMD010000016.1, from coordinate 41,245 downwards.
CCCTTCGCCTCGTCTTTCGCCGTGGCGGCGCTGACGCGCTGGATCGGCGAGGGCGCCGTCGGCACGCCGCAGCGCATCAGCATCGAGGTCGCCTTCGCCACCTGGCCACGCTCCTGGCAGAGGGATGCGGCGGGCTGGCTCGATGCAACGGCGCAGGGCGGCTTCACCCGCGAGGTGGTGTCGCACTTCCTCTTTCTGTCGCGCCGCCTCGGCGGGCCGCTCGGCTCACTGAAGGCAACGGCGGACTATCCCGAGGCCGGCCGCTCCGAGCGCCGCATCGCCGCGACGCTGACGGCGGGTGACCTGCCCGTGACGCTGACCGGGAGCGTCGGCACCACGGCGAAGGATGACCACAACATCTGGATGATCGAGGGCCCGGCCGGCGCCGTCCGGCTGCGCGACTGGTCCATCGCCGAGCGCCGCATGGCGGACGGCTCGTGGCAGCCCGACCCGGAGGCCATGCCGAACGAGAAGGTCCGCCCGCTGGTGCTGCGCCGGCAGCTTGAGGGCGTGGCGGCGCTGGTGCGCGGCGAGCCCTTCCACCTCGCGACGCTGAAGGAGGCGCTGGAGGTGCAGGAGATCGTCGAGGCGATCCTCGCCTCGCGCGGCTGAGCCTCTCAGCCCCGCGCGTCCTCCAGGATCATCCGCGCGCCCTTCTCGGCGATCATGAGCGTCGGCGTGTTGGTGTTACCGGAGGTGATCGTCGGCATGACGGAGGCGTCGGCGACGCGCAGGCCGTCGATGCCGATGACGCGCAGGCGCTCGTCCACCACCGCCATCGGATCGGAGGCAAGGCCCATCTTCGCCGTGCCGACGGGGTGGAAGATGGTGGTGCCGATGTCGCCGGCGGCCTTCGCCAGGCTCTCCGCATCGTCGCCGATGACAGGCCCGGGCAGGTACTCCTCCGGGCGGTAGGGCGCGAGCGCGGCCTGGCCCATCAGGCGGCGGGTGACGCGCAGGGAATCGGCGGCGACCTTACGGTCCTCGTCGGTCGCGAGATAGTTCGGCGCGATGACCGGCTTGTCCGCCGGATCGGCCGAGCGGATGTGGATGGAGCCGCGCGAGGTCGGCCGGAGGTTGCAGGGCGCCACCGTCACGGCGGGGAAGCGGTGCAGCGGGTCGCCGAACTTGTCGAGCGACAGCGGCTGGACGTGGAACTGGATGTTGGCCCGCTCCTGTCCGGGGTCGGAGCGGGTGAAGATGCCGAGCTGGCTCGGCGCCATGGTGAGCGGCCCGGTGCGGCGGAACAGGTATTCAAGGCCCATCAGGCCGCGCTTCAGCAGGTTGTGGTAGGTCTCGTTCAGCGTCTTGATGCCGTGGACCTTGTAGATGGCGCGGATCTGCAGATGGTCCTGCAGGTTGCCGCCGACACCGGGCTTCTCCTTCACCACCGGGATGCCGTGGCGGGCAAGCACGTCGCCGTGGCCGATGCCGGAGAGCTCGAGAATCTGTGTCGAGCCGATGGAGCCGGCGGTGAGCACCACCTCGCCGCGACAGCGGGCGATGCGGCTCTCGCCGCCCTGGCGGAACTGCACGCCGGTGGCACGACCGTTCTCGACGATGACCTTTTCCACCAGCACACCAGAAAGGAGGTCGAGGTTCTCGCGTTCGTCGATGATCGGCTTGAGGAAGCCGCGCGCCGAGGACCAGCGCAGGCCCTTCTTCTGGTTGACGTGGAAATAGGACACGCCCTCGTTGTCGCCGGTGTTGAAGTCGTCGAGCGGCCTGACGCCCATCTGCACCGCTGCCTCGCGCACCCTGTCGAGCAGGTCCCAGCGCACCCGGGGCGCCTCGACGCGCCATTCGCCGCCCTTGCCGTGATGTTCGCTGTCGCCGAGGAAGTGATCCTCCAGCTTGCGGAACACGGGCTTCACGTCGTCCCAGCCCCAGCCGGCGAGCCCGAGCTGGCGCCAGTGGTCGTAGTCGGCGCCCTGGCCGCGCATCGTGATCATGGCGTTGATGGCGGAGGAGCCGCCGATCACCTTGCCACGCGGATAGATCAGGGAGCGGCCGTTGAGCCCGGGCTCGGCGTCGGTCCTGAACATCCAGTCGGCGCGCGGATTGTTGATGGCGAAGAGATAGCCGACAGGGATGTGGAACCAGATCCAGTCGTCCTTGGTGCCGGCTTCCAGCAGCAGCACGCGATTCCTGCGGTCGGCCGAGAGCCGGTTCGCCATGAGGCAGCCGGCCGTGCCGGCGCCGCAGACGATGTAGTCCCACTCACCCTCGATGATGCGGGCCATGGCGCCCCTCCGGCACTGTCGCGGGCTCTCGGCTGCGGCCCTTCGCCCGATCCATCGCGCGGGCGGGTGAGAAGGTCAATTGGACGGAGGGGGTAGCGGAAGCCTTGCCGGCGCACCCAAAGCTGCAATCCCCCTCTTCGCGCGAAGCCCATTCCCCACCGGCCCGCGGCGCGCTAGCCTCCCCTCCAAATCGTTTGAAAACCACAAGAGGACACGTCCATGCATATCCTGATCATCGGCGCCGCCGGCATGGTCGGCCGCAAGCTCACCGAGAAACTGGTGAAGGACGGCACACTCGGCGGCAAGGCCATCACCGAGTTCTCGCTGGTCGATGTGGTGGCGCCCGAGAAACCCGCCGGCTTTGCCGGCAAGGTGACCAGCTGGGCGGTCGACATCTCCTTCCCCAACACCGCCGGCCCCATGATTGCGGGACGGCCGGACGTCATCTTCCACCTCGCCGCCATCGTCTCCGGCGAGGCCGAGGTGGACTTCGACAAGGGCTATCGCATCAACCTCGACGGCACGCGGCAGATCTACGAGGCGATCCGCCAGCAGGGCGTCAAGGCGCCCTACCATCCCCGCGTCGTCTTCACCTCCTCCATCGCCGTCTATGGCGCGCCGTTCCACGAATTCATCGAGGACGAGTTCTTCCACACGCCGCTGACCAGCTACGGCACCCAGAAGTCCATCGGCGAGCTGCTGCTCACCGACTACTCGCGCAAGGGCTTCTTCGACGGCGTCGGCATCCGCCTGCCGACCATCTGCGTGCGCCCGGGCAAGCCGAACAAGGCGGCCTCCGGCTTCTTCTCCAACATCATCCGCGAGCCGCTGGTGGGAATGGAGGCCGTGCTGCCGGTCGGCGACGACGTCGTCCATACCCATGCGAGCCCGCGCTCGGCCGTCGGCTTCCTCATCCATGCCGCGACCATGGACACCGCCCAGCTCGGCTGGCGGCGCAACCTCTCCATGCCGGGCGTGGTGGCAACGGTGGGCGAGCAGCTCGAGGCGCTGCGCAAGATCGGCGGCGACAAGGCGCTGAAGCTGGTGCGGCGCGAGCCCGACGAACTGATCATCCGCATCGTCTCCGGCTGGTCGCAGCGCTTCAACGCCAAGCGCGCCACCGAACTCGGCTTCAGGGCAGAGACGAGCTTCGAGGAGATCGTCCGCGCCCATGTCGAGGACGAGCTCGGCGGCAAGGTCGCCTGAGGCCCATGCGCTTCGCCTCGCCGCTCGTCCCCGGCCGCCTCGTCCAGCGCTACAAGCGCTTCCTGGCCGACGTGATCCTCGACAGCGGCGAGGCCGTCACCGCCCATTGCGCCAATCCCGGCTCGATGCTGGGGCTGAATGCACCGGGCAACCGGGTCTGGCTGTCGCGGTCGGCCGATCCGAAGCGCAAGCTGCCCTGGTCCTGGGAGCTGGCGGAGATCGACTTCGGCCGTGGGCCGGAGACGGTCGGCATCAATACGGCTCACCCGAATGGGCTGGTCGAGGAGGCGATCCGCGACGGCACCATCGCGCCGCTCGCCGGCTATGACGCGCTGCGCCGCGAGGTCGCCTATGGCAAGGCGAGCCGCGTCGACATGATGCTGACCGGGGCGGGGCGTCCCGCCTGCTATGTCGAGGTGAAGAACGTCCATCTGATGCGGCAGCCGGGGCTCGCCGAATTTCCCGACTCGGTGACGGCGCGCGGGGCGAAGCACCTCGACGAGCTCGGCGACATGGTGGAGGCGGGCCACCGGGCGGTGATGGTCTTCCTCATCCAGTATGGCGGCGCCGACCGCTTCTCCCTCGCCCGCGACATCGACCCCGCCTATGCCAAAGCCTTCGACCGGGCGCGGGCGCGCGGCGTCGAGATGCTCAGCTTTCGCTGCCGGCTCAGCCCGGAGGAGATCGTCGTGGAGCGCGCGGTGGAGATCGCGGAGTAGCCACGACCGGCGCCCTCCCTACCGCTTCGGCGGACTTGTCCGACGCCGCGGTGTCGCCCATGAAGGATGGCATGCGAGCCCCGGCGGCGGCCGGGACGAGGAGAGCTGCGACATGAGCGTGAAACCGGGCTGGCAGGGCCGCTTCTTCGAGGATTTCGAGATCGGCGACGTCTATCGCCACCCCATGGGGCGCACGATCACCCAGGCCGACAACATCTGGTTCACGCTGCTGACCCAGAACACGGCGCATCCGCATTTCGACGCGAACTACGCGGCCCATACCGGCTTCGGCAAGCCGCTGGTCAATTCCTGCTTCACCATCGCGCTGGTCACCGGACAGTCGGTGACCGACATCAGCCAGAACGTCTTCGCCAATCTCGGCTGGGACGAGGTGCGCCTGCCCAACCCGGTCCATGAGGGCGACACGATCTATTCGGAGAGCGAGGTGCTGGAGAAGCGCGATTCGGGGTCGCGGCCGGAGGTCGGCATCCTCACCGTGCGCACCAAGGGCTACACCCAGACCGGCGACGTGGTGATCACCTTCCGCCGCACAGTCATGGTCTATCGGCGGG